>JAKLDV010000236.1 GCA_022703335.1 Elusimicrobiota bacterium | reverse complement strand
ATCCGCCAGTTGCGCCTGCGCGACCTGCGCAAGGACATCGCCATCGTCTCTCAGGATCCGGTGATCTTCTCCGCGAACGCACTCGAAAACATCCGCTACGGCCGGACCTCGGCGAGCGACGCGGAGGTCATGCAGGCGGCGCGGGCAGCGCTGGCCGACGAATTCATCGAGCGCCTGCCCGAGGGCTACCTGACCTTTCTCGGGGAGCGCGGCACGCGGCTGTCGGGTGGCCAGCGCCAACGCATCGCGATTGCCCGCGCCATCCTCAAAGGCGCCCGTCTCCTGCTGCTCGACGAAGCCACCAGCGCCCTCGACGCCGAGTCCGAGCTGCTGGTGCAGCAGGGTCTCAGCGCCGCCATGATGGGACGGACGACACTGATCATCGCGCATCGGCTGGCGACGGTGCAGAAGGCCGACCGGATCGTTGTCATGGATCACGGGCGGATCGTCGAGACCGGCACCCCGGAGGACCTGCGCCAGCAAGGCGGGCTTTACGCGCGGCTGGCGACCCTGCAACTCGATTTCTGATCCGTGGTCAGGTGGGGCGACCGGATCGGCTGGTCAGGCCAGAGCTTCCGGAATGGCCTGCGCCAGGAAGTTGTAGACCGCGCGGATGCGTGCGCTCGAACGGATCTCGCGGTGCACGGTGAGCCAGATCGGCATCGCGAGGGC
>JAKLDV010000235.1 GCA_022703335.1 Elusimicrobiota bacterium | reverse complement strand
AACTGGTACATCTCCGCGTACAGCCCCATCTACGACCTGCACCGCAAGGTTATCGGGATCCTCTACGTCGGGATCATCGAGAACAAGTTCAACGACATCAAGAAGGAAACGACCATACTGTTCCTGGTCATAATAATCGTCACGCTCATCATCGCGATCGGCCTCTCGATCTACCTTATTCAGAACTTCCTGCATCCGGTCAACATCCTCGTCGACGCGTCCAAACAGATCGCCGAGGGCAATTACAGCATCAAGATACCCGTCAATTCAAAGGACGAGCTCGGCTACCTGTGCAAGACGTTCAACTCGATGGTTGCCGCGATCGTGGAACGCGACAACCTCCTCAAGGAGGACACCCAGAAACAGATCGTACAGTCGGAGAAGCTCGCTTCCCTCGGAAAGCTCGCCGCGGGCATAGCCCACGAGATCAACAACCCGCTCACAGGCGTGCTCACCTACAGTTCGATCCTGCTCGAGGAGCTCAAGGACACCGAGCACAAGGACGACCTGGAGGTGATCGTAAACGAGACACTGCGCTGCCGCAAGATCGTCCGCGAGATACTCAACTTCGCCAGGGAAACGCGCATCGAGAAGGAGCGCGCGAACGTCAACCAGGTGATCCGCGAGATGCTTTCAATCCTGGAAAAGCATGTCAATTTCCAGAACATAAGCATCGTGAAGGACTTCGACGACG
>JAKLDV010000234.1 GCA_022703335.1 Elusimicrobiota bacterium | reverse complement strand
AGCCGAACATCTCGGCCAGCGGCACCTCGGCGCGCACGGCCTTGCCGCCGCCGCCGGCGATGTCGTCCATGCCCTGGATCACGCCGCGCCGCGAAGAAAGGTCGCCCATCACGTCGCCCATCTTCTCTTCGGGGGTCTCGACCTCGACCGCCATGATGGGCTCGAGCAGCACGGGGCTGGCCGCGCGCATGCCGTCCTTGAAGCCCATCGACGCGGCCATCTTGAACGCGTTCTCATTCGAGTCGACCTCATGGTACGAACCGAAGTGCAGCGTGACCTTGACGTCGACCACGGGGTAGCCCGCGAGCACGCCCGCCTTCAGCGTCTCTTCGACACCCTTGTTCACCGCCGGGATGTACTCGCGCGGCACCACACCACCCTTGATTTCGTCCAGGAACTCGAAACCCTTGCCCGGTGGCTGCGGCTCGACCTTGAGCACGACGTGGCCGTACTGGCCCCGACCGCCCGACTGCTTGACGAACTTGCCCTCGGCGTTCTCGACCGTCTTGCGGATCGTCTCGCGGTAGGCCACCTGGGGCTTGCCGACGTTGGCCTCGACGCCGAACTCGCGCTTCATGCGGTCGACCAGGATCTCGAGGTGCAGTTCACCCATGCCCGAGATGATGGTCTGCCCCGACTCTTCGTCGGTGCGCACGCGAAACGACGGGTCCTCCTGCGCCAGGCGGTTGAGCGCGATGCCCATCT
>JAKLDV010000233.1 GCA_022703335.1 Elusimicrobiota bacterium | reverse complement strand
GTCGACGAGAGCGGCCGGCCGCTGGCGAGTACCGCGGCGGTGGCCATCAACGAGCAGCTCGGCCAGCTCTACCAGCAGATGCACGACGTGGAGATCGAGCCGGGCAGCGCGCGCGCGCTGCGCCTCTTCGTGGTGCAGGCGTGAGCGCGCCGGCCGGCGCCGCCGCGCGCGCGGCCGAGCTGCGCGGCGCCATTGCCCGCGCCGACCACGAGTACTACGTGCTGGCCGCGCCCCGCCTGCCCGACGCCGAGTACGACCGCCTGTTCGCCGAGCTCGCGGCGCTCGAGGCCGCGCACCCCGAGCTGCGCACCCCCGACTCGCCCACCCAGCGCGTGGGCGGGGCGCCGCGCGCCGACCTGCCCAAGGTGCGGCACGCCGTGCCCATGCTCTCGATCCGCACCGAGACCGACGCCAGCCCCGCCGGGGCCGACGCCTTCGACGCGCGCATCCGCCGCGAGCTCGAACTCACGCCCGAGGACGCGCCCGTGGAATACGCCGCCGAGCTCAAGTTCGACGGCCTGGCGCTGAACCTGCGCTACGAGCACGGCGTGCTCGTGCAGGCGGCCACGCGCGGCGACGGCGAGGTGGGCGAGGACGTGACCCCCAACGTGCGCACCATCCGCGCCATCCCGCTGCGGCTGCAACTCGATCCCGCGCCGCCCGTGCTGGAAGTGCGCGGCGAGGTCTTCATGCGGCGCGCCGACT
>JAKLDV010000232.1 GCA_022703335.1 Elusimicrobiota bacterium | reverse complement strand
TGGCGCTCTGGGTAGGTGGTGGCGGCATTCAACGCATTCCGCCGGCACCCGGCATCGAATTGCTCACCTCGCTCGAACATTCGGCATCCGCAATACAGGAGTGGCGACAGCGAATGCCCCCGCTTACGTGAAACCTCAAATCACGCCAAAGACCCTATAGAATGACGGCTTTATTGCGTTGTCCTGCGACACGGTCGAAATGAACTATCCCACACCAGCCTTCGAAGCAAAAATTTGCCCGCCGGCGCAGTTGACCGCGCGGGTTGCTGGACTGGCGCGCCCATTGGTATTCACCAACGGCTGCTTCGACATCCTGCACCGCGGCCACGTGACCTATCTGGCACAGGCCGCCACCCTCGGCGCCGGCCTGGTGGTGGCGCTCAACAGCGACGCTTCGGTCAAACGCCAAGGCAAGGGTGCCGACCGGCCGGTCAATGATCTGGGCGATCGCCTGGCGGTCATGGCGGCGCTGGAGTGCGTGACGCTGGTGACGTGGTTCGACGAGGACACGCCGTTACAGCGCATCCTCGAATCCCGGCCGGACATCCTGGTCAAGGGTGGCGACTGGCCTTTGGACAAGATCGTCGGCGGCGCCGAAGTTCGCGGCTGGGGCGGCACGGTTCATTCAATTCCCTTCATCCACCAGAAATCGACCACCGCGCTGCTCGACAAGATCCGTCGCCTCTAGCCCCAACAGTTCATGCGCACATGACCACGCCCGGCGAAACCCTGCACCAAGCACCGCTGCCGACACTCCAGCGTGCCAAGCTTTTCCTCCTCATCGGCCTGCCGATTCTGACGCTTTTCG
>JAKLDV010000231.1 GCA_022703335.1 Elusimicrobiota bacterium | reverse complement strand
CTGGCCGACCGGCTGACCGCCGGCCAGTTACGTGTCGGCGCCGGGGAAACCGTGATCGGCATCGAACTGGCCAAGGATCTCGGTGCCGAGGTGGGCGACAAGCTGCGCCTGACCGCTGCCGACGGGCGCAGCGACACCCTGACCGTCACCGGCTTGTTCGACCTCGGCAACAAGGGCGTCAATGCCCGCAACGTCTACGTCGGCCTGCGCACGGCACAGAGCCTGCTCGATCTGGTCGGCGGAGTTTCCAGCATCGACCTCGCACTGCACGATCTCGACCTCGCGGAAAAGGTGGCCCGCCGCATCGCCGCCGAAACCGGGCTGACCGCCGATTCGTGGATCAAGACCAACGCCCAGTTCGTCACCGCGCTGACCTCGCAGCGCGTTTCAAGCAACGTCATCCGCTTTTTCATCGCTCTGTCGGTCGCCTTCGGCATCGCCAGCGTGCTGGTCGTTTCGGTCATCCAGCGCGGCAAGGAAATCGGCATCCTGCGCGCCATGGGCGCCACGCAGGCGCAGATGCGGCGCATCTTCCTGCTGCAGGGTGGCATCGTCGGCTTTTTCGGCTCGCTGCTCGGCTCGGCGCTGGCCTGGTGTTTTCTCATGCTCTGGCAACTGTTGGCGCGCAACCCGGACGGCACGCCGATGTTCGTCATCGGCGTCGAACCCGGGCTGGTCGCTATCGCCGCCGCCGGCGCCAGCCTGGTCGGCATCTTGTCCGCCCTGCTACCTGCCCGGCGTGCGGCGAAACTCGATCCCGTGGTGGCGATTCGTGGCTAAAAACCCTAACGACTCCGTCCTGCACCTTGCCGGCATCCGCAAGTCCTACGGCAGC
>JAKLDV010000230.1 GCA_022703335.1 Elusimicrobiota bacterium | reverse complement strand
GCGGACAATCTTAAGAAAAGTGGCGCATTTGTGCCCGGGATTCGTCCGGGCGAACAGACCGCACGCTACATCGACAAGATTCTGATGCGTTTGACACTGGTTGGTGCGGCTTACATTACGTTGGTCTGTCTGCTGCCGGAATTCCTGATCCTGAAGTGGAATGTGCCCTTCTATTTCGGCGGCACCTCGCTCCTGATCATCGTCGTCGTGACCATGGACTTCATGTCGCAAGTTCAGGCCTATGTCATGTCGCACCAATATGAAAGCCTCTTGAAGAAAGCTAACTTCAAGGGATCGCCAATGATCAAATAATCAGCTATGGCCAAGGAAGATTACATTGAAATGCAGGGTGAGGTGGTTGAGAACCTCCCCAATGCGACCTTCAAGGTCAAGCTGGAAAATGGGCACATCGTGCATAGCTTTATTTCCGGGAAGATGCGCATGCACTACATCCGCATTCTTCCGGGCGACAAGGTGACCGTGCAGTTGACCCCTTATGATTTATCCAAGGCGCGGATCGTTTTTCGCGCCAAGTAAAGATTCTCTACGCAATAAACCGCAGGGGCATGGAATCACGGCTGCTTCCAAGCTCTCGCAGACGAGGAGTTAGAAATGAAAGTTCAACCTTCAGTGAAGCGCGTTTGCCGCAATTGCAAAGTCATCCGTCGCAAGGGTGTGGTGCGCGTCATTTGCAAGGACCCGCGTCATAAGCAGCGCCAGGGTTAATTCCCTGTCGAGTCCGGCATTTGTTAATTTTCGAAATAGTGGAGTGATTCGATGGCCCGTATTGCAGGGGTAAACATTCCGAACCATCAGCATGCTGAAATCGCCCTGACGGCGATTTACGGCA
>JAKLDV010000023.1 GCA_022703335.1 Elusimicrobiota bacterium | reverse complement strand
TCGATGAACGGCACCATGTTGATCTCGGTGAAGAGACGTTTTTTTATGAAGAGGTGATGGGAAGTGGCCATGGCGAAATCGGCGGCCGGAAAAGCGTCAGTCCAGCCCGGCGTCCTGGGCGATCTTTTGGCTCTGGTAGGTGAAATAGTTGAAGATCATGGAGGCCGGGATGGCCACGGCGAGTCCCGCGGCGGTGCTCACAAGGGCTTCGGAGATGCCGCCCGCCACCAGCGTGAGTCCGCTGCCGGAGCCGGTGGCGGTGGAGATGGAATGGAAGGCCCGGATCACGCCGATCACCGTTCCAAGCAGCCCGACGAAGGGCGCGGCGTTGGCGATGGTGCCCAAAATGGCGAGACGTTGCTCCACGACCGCGAGCGCGTGGGACAGTATCTTCCGGTCGGATTGGCCGACGGAATTGACCAGCCCCCGACATTTCCGCAGGAGGGTCCAGCACTGAAGAAAAATGGCCAGCGACACGACGGAAAAAGCCAGCAGGACGCTCAGGATCGGCCAGCCCAGTAGGATCGTGTGTTTGAGACTGAAGTTCATCCGTTTTTTCCTCCGACAGACACTTTACGAAGAAACCTTCTCCGTTTCAAGGACATTCGGCGAGCGCAACACGGCGAACGTTTCCCACAACAGCATCAGGGACAGGGCCAAAAGGACCAGCCCCACCGCCGGGATCACGTCCCATGCGATTTGGCCGTCGAAAATCCGCCTCAGCCACGGCAGCACCGTCAGTGCCAACGACCAGAAGGTCATGGTCATCATGAACACGGTGGGGACGGCCGTCATCCACCAGGGTTTCCCGGTGCGTTTCAGCCAAACGGTGAGCCCCAGGAGTGTCAGCCCGGCCAGCAACTGGTTTGACGTGCCGAAGATGGTCCAAAAGAGTTTCCAGGCGGGGACGGCGTTCCCGGCGGCGTCGGTCAGCGTCGCGCTGACGAAATAGGCCGGCAGGATCAGCGTCAGCACGGTGGCCGCCGCGCCGCCCTTCCATCCTTTCCAGCCCGTCAGTTCCTGCAGCACGTAACGGCCCAGGCGGGTGGCCACGTCCAGCGTGTCGTAAATGAAGGTGGCGAAGGCGAGCAGGGCGAAGGACCGGGCGAAGTCCGGGTCGATGCCGAACTGTTCCACGAAATGGCTGAGCCCGTTGGCGTAGATGCGGTCCGGCGAGGCGGAGAGCGAAACATCTCCCGGCGCCAGCAGCATCACCGTGGAGAGAGCCACCACCGCCACGAATCCTTCCAGCAACATGCCGCCGTATCCCACCAGATGGCAGTCGGGTTCCCGGGCCACCTGTTTGGACGTGGTTCCGGAACTCACCAGCCCGTGGAACCCCGAACAGGCGCCGCAGGCCACCGTCACGAAGAGCATGGGAAAAAGCGGAAGGCCTTTCAGGCTGGTAAATCCGATGAAGGCGGGATACTGCACGCGGTCGCCGCTCAAGAAAACGCCCACCACGCCGGCGAGCAGCGCCCCGTAAAGGAAGAATCCCCCGAGATAACCGCGCGGCTGGAGCAATATCCACATGGGGATGACGGAGGCCAGAAAACAATAACCGAGGATGATGAAGTTCCACACCATCTGCGGCGAGCACGGACCGAGGCCCGGCATCCTCAGCGGGACGGCCTGGCCGAACCAGATGGACAATCCCACCAGAGGCACGAAGAGGAGGGTGGCCATCCACAGCGGCATTTTGAGACGGTAGAGACAGAAACCCATGGCCACGCCGATGACCAGGTAAAGGGCCGAGGAGGACGCCACCCCGCCGCCGAACTGCGTTTCGGCGAAGGAGGAACTGGTGATGTCCGTGAAGGAGGCGATCACATACACCAGGGTGAGCCAGATGAACGCCAGGAAAAACTTGTACGCCCGAGGACCGATGTGGTCCTTGACGATTTCGGCCACCGAGCGGGCCTTGTGGCGCACGGAACCGATGAGGCTGGAAAAATCATGCACCGCTCCGAAGAAGATGGAGCCGAGGACGATCCACAGCAGGGCCGGCAGCCAGCCGAACCAGATCCCGGCGAGGATGGGGCCGACGATGGGTCCGGCGGCGGCGATGGCGGAGAAATGCTGTCCCAGCAAGAGCGACGCTTTGGCGGGAACGAAGTCCACCCCGTCCTCATACACCTTCGCCGGGGTGGGGGTTTGCGGGTCGAGTTTGAAAAGTCTCGCCGCCAGCCGTCCGTAAAGGAAATACGCGGCCACGAAGAGGAGAGTGCAGACCGTGGCGATCAGCGCAAGGGACATTTAAGCGGGCCTTCGGGAATCAGACGTTGAACCGAAAATAGACGACGTCGCCATCCTTCATCTCGTAGTCTTTGCCTTCCATGGAGACCAGGCCTTTTTCCTGAACGGCTTTATAGGAACCCAGCTTCACCAGGTCGTCGTATTTGTACATTTCGGCGCGGATGAAGCCGCGTTCGATGTCGGAGTGGATCTTCCCGGCGGCTTTGACGGCTTTGGTCCCTTTGGGAATGATCCAGGCGCGCGACTCCTTCGGGCCGGCCGTGAAGAAACAGATGAGGTCCAACAGGTCTTTTCCGGCATGGGCCAGTTCCGCCAACCCGGACTGTTTGATTCCCGCCGACTCATAAAAGCTGGCCCGTTCCTCTTCCGCCAGTTGGACGATCTCCGCCTCGATCTTGGCGCACAGCACAACCACTTTGGCATTTTCTCTTTTTGCCCTTTCCGTCAAAGGAGCCAACAGTGTTGGCTCGCCGCCGCGTTCGTCCACGTTGGCCACGTAGAGGAGCGGTTTGCCCGTGAGGAACTCGTATTCACGGTTCACGTCTTCCGGCAGGTTCTGCATGCGGGCGGATTTGCCTTCCTGAAACCCCTTGATGATCTGTTCCATCTGGGCCAGGCGCTCTTTCGCTTTTTTGTCGCCGGACCGGGCGGGTCCCTGGAGTTTGTCCAGAAGTTTCTGCGCCTGCTGGAGGTCCGCCAGGAGGAGTTCGGTCTCGATGATGTCGGCGGACTCCAGCGGGTCCAGTTTCCCCAGCACGTTCACCACGTTCTCGTCGTGGAAGGCCCGCACCACGTGGGCCACCGCGTCCACGGCGCGGATGTGGGAGAGGAACTGGTTGCCGAGCCCCTCGCCCTGGCTGGCGCCCTTGACGAGTCCGGCGATGTCCACAAAACGGACGCCCGCCGGCGTGACCTTTTCGCTCGCGAACATTTTTCCGAGGACGTTGAGGCGTTCGTCCGGCAGAGGCACGATGCCCACGTTGGGGTCGATGGTGGTGAAGGGAAAATTACTGGCGGCGGCGGCCGCGCCGGTGAGCGCGTTGAACAGCGTGGATTTGCCGACGTTGGGCAGGCCGACGATGCCGATGTCCATGGGGTCTTAGATCTTTTCCGCGCGGCGGATGAGGCGGTCGGCCAGGGCCGGGCTGAAGAGGTTGATCCACGGGCCGATGCCGACCCACCAGGGGACGAAGATTTCCACCGGCTGTTTGCGCACGGCTTTGACCACGGCCCGGGCCACGCGTTCGGCGGAGATGCGCCAGCGGCGTTGGTCGGGGTAGGTGGGGGGGAGTTTTTTCCGGTCCACGCTTTTCGGCATTTCGGTCTCGACGCCGCCGGGATAGACGGTGGTGAATTTGATATTTTGCGCGGCCAGTTCCAAACGGACGGCTTCGGTCAGGCCGGCGAGGGCGTATTTGGAGGCGCTGTAGGCGGCCATGAAGGGCAGTCCGCGGCGGCTGACGCCCGAAGCGATGTTGATGATGTGCCCGCCGCCCTGTTTGGACATCGGCGGCGCGGCGAATTTGACGGCGTGGACGATGGACCAATAGTTGGTGTCCATGATGGCGTGCATGTCCACCAGGGGCATCTCGAGGAATTGCCCCATGAAGAGGACCCCGGCGTTGTTGATGAGGACGTCCAGCCGGCCGAAGCGTTTGACGGTCTCGGTGATCATGTAGCGGACCTCGTTTTCCCGTTTCACGTCGGTGCGGACGACGAAGGTCTCCGTGCCGTGCCGCTCGTGCAGGGTTTGGGCCAGCGCGTCGAGGCGGTCCTGCCGTCGGGCGGCCAGGGCGAGCCGGGCGCCTTCGCGGGCCAGGGCTTCGGCGGTGGCCCAGCCGATGCCGCTGGAGGCGCCGGTGATCAGGATGACTTTGTTTTTTATGTCCATGGGTCCGTTCTTTTCAAATCAGTTCGGCTGGCCGGGCCGATAGCGGTTGGTGATCGGCATGCGCCGGTCGCGTCCGAACGCTTTGGGCGTTATCTTCACGCCCGGCGGGGCCTGCCGGCGTTTGTATTCGCTGGCGTCGACCAGGCGCAAGACTTTCGCGGCGATCTCCGATCCCACGCCGGATTTTACGATTTCTCCGAGGCCCTTGTCCTCTTCCACGTAGAGCCGGATGATGTTGTCCAGCAGTTCGTAAGGCGGCAGGCTGTCCTGGTCGGTCTGGTTCGGACGCAGTTCCGCGGTGGGGGGGCGGTCGAAGACGCTCTGGGGGATGAGTTGCCGGCCCGCCTTTTCGTTGCGCCGCCGCGCGAGCCGATAGACCAGCGTCTTGGGGATGTCCTTGATGACCGCGAAGCCGCCGGCGGTGTCGCCGTAGAGGGTGCTGTACCCGACGGAGACCTCCGATTTGTTTCCGGTGGTGAGCACCATCCAGCCGAATTTGTTGGAAAGGGCCATCAGGAGCGTGCCGCGCACCCTGGCCTGGAGGTTTTCCTCGGCCAGATCGCGGGGGCGGTCGCCGAAGACGGGGCGAAGGACCTTGAGGAACTCTTCGGTGACGGTTTCGATGGGGACGGAATGGAACCCGATTCCCAGATTTCTGGACAGGATTTCCGCGTCGGAGCGCGTTTCGGGCGAATTGAACCGGCTGGGCATGGTGACTCCGATGACATTTTCTTTCCCGAGGGCGTCCACGGCCACGCAGGCCACCAGGGAGGAATCGATACCGCCGGACAGGCCGAGGACGGCTTTTTTGAACCCGTTCTTCTTCACGTAATCGCGCGTTCCCAAAACCAGCGCCGAATAGATTTCGTCCAATTCGGACAACGGCGCGGCGGAAGGAGGAGGTTCTATCGGGATTTTCGTCCCGGCGGGCGCCGGGCTCAAGGGGACGATGTTTTTAGGGAAGCGTGTGGCTGGGGGCACGGGGATGTCCGCGGTCAGAAGGCATTCCTCGAATTGAGGGGCGTCCGCGACGATCCGTCCGTGGGCGTCCATCGCCATGCTGCCGCCGTCGAAGACCAATTCGTCTTGTCCGCCCACCATGTTGCAATAGACCAGCGGTCGGCCGCATTTTTTTACCACTTCGCCGATGGTCCGCCGCCGCAGGGACTGTTTTCCGGCGTGATAGGGGCTGGCGGAGAGGTTGAGGATCACCTGCGCCCCCTGCTTGGCCAGGGCCGGGGCCGGGCCGTCGTCGGCCCAGACGTCCTCGCAGAGGGTGATCCCGGCGCAGACGCCGCGGATCTTCAGAAAGATCAGTTCCTTGCCCGGCGCGAAATAGCGTTTTTCGTCGAACACGCCGTAGTTGGGCAGGCGCTGTTTTCGGTACACGGCGCGTATCTTCCCGCCGAAAAGGACCGCGGCGGCGTTATGGAGATCGGTCCCGGCGGTCTCGGTGAAACCGACGAGCGCCGGCGGTCCGGCCGGCATTTTTTTCGCCAGTTCCGTCAACGCCCGGCGGGTATCGTCCTGAAAATGCCGGCGCATGACGAGGTCTTCCGGCGGGTACCCGGGGAGGGAGAGTTCGGGAAACACGACCACGTCGGCCTCCTGCCGCCCCGCCCATTCGGCGTATTCCAGGATGCGGGCGGCGTTCCCGGCGAGGTCGCCGACGGCGCAGTTGATCTGCGCCAGGGAGATCCGAAGGGACGGTTTTTCCGTCGTTTTTTTCATGGGATTTCGGCGGGGCGGCCCCGGAATTACCTCTTGCCTTCCAGTTCTTCCGCCAGCAGGATCGCCTCGGCGATCTCTTTCATGCTCTTGCGCCGGTCCATGCTCTGTTTCTGGATCTCCCGGAACGCTTCCGGTTCGCTGACCCCGCGTTTCCGCATGAGGGCGCTTTTGGCGCGCTCCACCAGTTTGCGGGACTCCAGGGCTTCCTGGGCGGCCAGTTTTTCCGTGAGCAGTCGCGTGTGTTCGATGGCCGAGGCGCATTGGTTGGCCACCGATTGCAGGACGGACACGTCCTCCTTGCTGAAAACGTATTCTTCCGCCGAGTAGGTGTTGATCACGCCGATGACCTTGTCCTTGAAAAGCATGGGCACCGAGAGGAGCGAAACCAACCCCTCGGCGGCGGCGATCTCCGGGAAACCGAAACGCCGGTCCTTCCGGACGTCCCGGACGGCGATGGGGACTTTCTGGATCGTGGCCTGTCCGGAGACGCTCTGGCCCACCTTGATGGGCGGCTTGTTGCGGTAGGCGTCCGAGAGGGACTGCGTGGCCGCGATCTTGAGTTCCTGGGTCTCCTCGTCGAGCAACATCACGGAGCAGATTTTCGAGCCCAGGAGGGAGGCCGTCATGGTGACGATGAGTTGGAGGGTTTCCTGCAGATACTTGGGGGAGGAGACCGTGTGGCTCACCGCCGACAAGGTCTGGATCGCCTGGGCCTTGCGTTTCGTCTCCTCATAGAGCCGGGCGTTCTCGATGGCGCCGCTCACCTGGCGGGAGATGGTGGTGAGCACCTTGATGGTCCGCTCGGGATAGAGGTGCGGTTTACGATGCTGCACGTTGATGACCCCGATGACCTTTTCCCGGATAAGGATCGGGACGGAGAGGAAGGCCTCGTAGGCATCCTCGGGCAAGTCATGGAAAAATTTGAAGCGGGGGTCCTCGTGCGCTTTTTCGGCGATGGCCAGGGGGACCCGGTGCTGGGCCACCCAGCCGGTGAGCCCTTCGCCGAGCCGGAGGCGGAGCGTTCCGACCTCCCCCGGGTGGGGCGTTTTGGAGGCGGAAAGGACCAGGTTCGATTCGCTCGGATCGTGCAGGTAGAGGAAACAGGCGTCCGCTTTGGTCAGGCGGCTCACCAGGGAGACGGTCTCCTGGAGGATGACCTTTAAATCGAGAGGCGAATTGATGATGTGCGTGATCTGGTGGAGGAGCTCCAGTTCCTCGGACGGATCCAGCGCGGGGAGGGCTGCTTTGGGGCGGGGCATGGGGCGCAAGAACTCCTTTGTGAGGGATGTGATTCTTTGCCGATGACCTTCCGACGACACTAATTTATCAACTTTTGAGACGGAGGTCAAAATCTTCTTCGTCGGGAAAAGAACCCTTGACTATTCCGTCGGATATGTCATAATGACGGTGTAAGATTGGAGTTTGGCTTCAACGTTATCGGTGTAATGAGTCTTGCATGAAACCGCGTGGGCCTACATCCCAAGCGGTCTTTTTTATGCGGTCGGCATTAGCTGTTGCGGGAGATCCAGCTTCAAAATCTGTCTTACTGTAGGATGGTGAGTTTCACATGAAGGGTAAAGTGAAGTGGTTCAACGCTTCCAAGGGTTATGGTTTCATCACGCAGGAGAGCGGCGAAGACGTGTTCGTGCACTATTCGTCCATCCAGTCGGAGGGCTATAAATCCTTGAACGAAGGACAGGCTGTCGAATTCGAGGCCACCAAGGGTCCGAAAGGGCTTCAGGCGACCAACGTTCGCGCAATCTGATCCGTTCGTAAAACGATTGGGGGGTCCCCGTCAAAGAAATTTGACGGGGACCTTTCGTTTTTAGTCGGAAATGTTAAGCTTTAAGCGCTTGGCGGGGCCTCCGGCCCCGAACCCCGGCCGGACTTTCTTTGCGCGTCCAAAGATAGCCCGGGCAAAGAAACGACGCCCCCGCGGCCTTCCCTCTTCCTTTTTCCGGCGACCGCGAACTTGCCTCCCCCAGCGGCCTATCGGGAGGTTCGGACATCGCGTCTCCCCATCCCCGGAAAAAGTCATCGGTTAAAGAGGCCTCCAGGGGGGAACAAGAGAGCCAAGGAACTTGAATAATAACGGCGACACGAAATTTCGGAAATCTTGGATGATGGCGATTTGGGACGATGGCCAACGGCTGGTCGCGTTCCTCGCCGTCTCTTTTATCGTTTCTGCCGGCCTGCCGGTCGGTGCGGAAGAACGTATGCAGGTCCGCCTGGAAAAGGCTTCGGGCGAGTCCTTCGAGCCTCTCCGAACGGAGGAGGTCTGCGGGGCGTATTTTCCTTCCTACTACGATTGGCGCAAGGCCGCGCTGAAAAACAACCTCAACGTCGTTTCGAAGATGACCGCGACAAAAACGGCCGTCGTCGTCATCACGGACGCCCCCTCCCCGCCGGCGTCCGAGGAAATGTTCGTTTTCGAGGCCCGTAAAGCCGCCGCGGCGGCCGGAGCCAACCTGTTGTGCGTCAAGCCGGGCGGTCGAGCCGCCGAGGGGAAGATGAAATTTGATCTCTACCGGCTTCAGTTCGAGGGGAAACCGGTCCCGGCGGATTTTATCCGGCTGTTGGCCGCCACCTCTTTCCACGACGACTCCTATCTTCAGTCGTTGCTGGAGGAATGGATCCAAAAGACGCGGACCGTGGACATGAACCCGCCGCCGCGTCCCTCCCCGGTCGTCCCTACTTTGCCGGCCGCGGTGGCCTCGCCTGTGGTGCCGGTCCCGCCCCCCGCGAAGGCCGAAGACAAAAAAGAGCCGGCCGCCTCGGCGGTCTCTCTTCCCTTGCCCGTCGAGCAGGTTCCTCCTCCGGCAAAGGAGAAGGGGGAGAAAGAGGCTCCGGTCGGAAAAAAAGAGGGGGCGGGCTCGGCGGATAAAAAGAGTTCTTCCGGCGGAGAGAAAAAGGAGGAAAGAAAGGGGGAGCCGGGCGGTCCGTTGCCGACGATTTTGCCGGGTTCCCCGGTCCCGGAGATGTCTCTTTCCAAAGAGGATCTTCCCTTGCCTTCCGCCGATCCCGGTCGGACGGAACAGGGAAAGGTGGCGGTGTCCACCGCTTCCCCCGAACCCCGACCGGTGGAAGAGGTCCCGGGGGCGTCCTCGTCGGCGCCCGTCCCCTCGGCCGCTGTTCCGCCGTCGGATCCGGCCGCCCGGAAGACCGAGGCGCCTCGTCTCAAGGCGGTGGGAGCCGGATGTCTGTCCATGTTGGTGCCGGGATTGGGCCAGCGGGCGGCGGGAGACAAGGCCAAAGCCGCGGTCGTCTTTGCGACGCAGGTGGGCCTTCTGACCGGCAGCGCCATGCTCGGCGACCACATCAAGAAGAACGTGGACCGGGGATTGAGCGACGTCTATTGGTATCGGGTTTCGAAATACGTCGCCGCCGCGTATTGGGTCTCGCAGTCCGCCGCCACCACGGTGCGGTTGTGGCCGAAAAAAGAGAAAACCCCTCCGGACGTGAACGGGGCCCTGGCGCGTTCGTTCGTTTTGCCCGGATGGGGTTTGATCTACAGCGGCTACTATGAGACGGGGTTCAACGTGATGGCGTTGGAGGGGTTCGTCCTGTATTGGGGGACCAAATCGGAACTCCCCAAAAAAGAACGGCTGAATTTGGTCGCTTTCTCCCATTGGGGGCAGGTGGTGTTGACGGGGGTTCTGGCGAAGTACAAGGCCGCCGGTCTGCGTGCGGCGCTGGTGCCGGCGGACGACGGCGCGGGCGTCGTGTTCGTTCTGCAAAAACGTTTCGGACGGGAAGAATGAAATTGAACGAGTTGTTCGACCTGTCTCCCGGCAAAGTGGAGGATCTGCGTCAACGCGTGGCGCGGCTCGGAATCAATCTGGCGGAGGTGGAAGAGGAGTTCACGCGCGGCGGGGGGAAAGGCGGGCAAAAGATCAACAAGACGGCCAACCGGGTGGTGCTCCATTACCGTCCCTTGCAGATCGTGGTGCGGTGTCAGCGGGAACGGCGGCGCTCCCTGAACCGTTTTTTGGCGTTGAGGGAACTGATCGACCACATCGAAATGCGGGTCTCTCCCCGGACGTCGCAACGGCTGAAGGAACATGAGCGCCGGCGTCGTCAGAAGGACCGCCGCCGGCGGCGGGGGGAACGGGCCGGCGACAAGGCGGGACTTCCGGAAACGGGGGAGGGGATTTCCGGTTAAGGGAGTTGTGTGCGACCCATGAGGAAGCGGTCGCATTCGCGGGCGGCGGCGCGGCCTTCGTGGATGGCCCACACCACCAGGCTTTGGCCGCGGCGGGCGTCCCCCGCGGCGAAAATTTTCGGCACCCCGGTATGGAACCGCCCGTCATCCGCCCGGATATTGGAACGTTCGTCCTGCGGCACCCCCAGTTGTTTCAGGAGGCCGTCCTCCGGGCCCAAGAATCCCATGGCCAGAAGCACCAGTTGTGCCGGTCGTATTTTTTCCGATCCCGGAATTTCCGACGGACTGAAACGGCCCTTCTCGTCTTTTTTCCATTCGACCCGTACGGTGCGGACTTCTTTCACGCGTCCGCCGGGGTCCCCCAAAAATTCCTTGGTCTGGATCAAATAATTCCGCGGGTCGGACCCTTGTAGCGCGGCGGCCTCCTCCTGGCCATAGTCGGTTTTGAGGATTTTCGGCCATTGGGGCCAGGGGTTGTCCGGAGGGCGTCGGTCGGGCGGTTGGGGCAGGATCTCGAACTGGACCACGCTTCGGCATCCGTGCCGCAGCGCCGTTCCAACGCAGTCCGTGCCGGTATCGCCGCCGCCGATCACCACCACGTCTTTCCCTTTGGCCGAGATGTAGTTCCCATCCCGAAGGCCGCTGTCCAAAAGGCTCTTGGTGTTGGCGTGGAGGAATTCCACGGCATAATGGATGCCGTCCAGTCGGCGGCCGGGAACGGGGAGGTCGCGGGGCCGGGTGGCGCCGGTGCAAAGGACGACGGCGTCGAATTCCTTCAGGAGCTTTTCGGCCGCGTAGTTTTTTCCCACCTCGGTGTTCGTCAGGAAATTCACACCCTCCGCGGTCAGGAGATCCACCCGCCGGGTCACGGTGCGTTTGTCCAGTTTCATGTTGGGGATGCCGTACATCAAGAGACCGCCGATGCGGTCGGCGCGCTCGAAGACCGTGACCCAATGGCCGGCGCGGTTGAGTTGCGCGGCGCAGGCCAGCCCCGCCGGACCCGACCCCACCACCGCCACCCGTTTGCCCGTGCGCAGGGAGGGCGGTTCGGCAACGACCCATCCCGCGTCGAAACCCTCCTCGATGATGGAAGATTCGATGTTCTTGATGGTCACCGGCGGCTCGTTGATGCCCAGCACGCAGGACCCTTCGCAGGGGGCGGGGCAGACGCGGCCGGTGAACTCGGGGAAGTTGTTCGTTTTGTGCAGACGGTCCAGGGCGTCCTTCCAGAGGCCGCGGAAAACCAGGTCGTTCCATTCGGGGATGAGGTTGTTGAGGGGGCATCCGGTGGTCATCCCGTTCAAGAGCATGCCTGTATGGCAAAAAGGCACGCCGCAGTCCATGCAGCGGGCGCCCTGTTTCCGGAGTTTTTCTTCGGGCATGGGCTCATGGAACTCGTTCCAGTGGCGGAGGCGCTCCCGCGGACTGGCGTCGTGCGGGAGTTCCCGGTTGAATGTCAGAAACCCCGTCGGTTTTCGGATGCCCAGCGGGGTCGGGCCGGGCTGGCCCGTTTCGGTTTTATGAGGTCTCATGGCCGTTCCCTCTCCGGTCAGTTTCCGCCCACGCGGGAGACGTCCCGCGCGTTCGCTTCAAAGGCCGCCATCACGGCTTCCTCGCCCGCCAGCCCCGAAGCGTGTACGCGTTTGATGGCGGTGATCATGCGTTTGTAGTCCTTCGGCATCACCTTGATGAACTTCGCCGCGGTCTTCTCCCAGTCGGCGAGCAGTCGCCAGGCCAGGGCGCTCTTGGTCCATTCGGCATGGCGGCGGACCATCGCCTCCACTTCCTTGATGTCTTCGGCGTCGAGCGGTTCCAGGTCCACCATGCGTTGGTTGCATCGGAGGGGAAAGTCCCCGGTGTCGTCGAGCACATAGGCCACCCCGCCCGACATCCCCGCCGCGAAATTCCGGCCGGTCCGGCCGAGCACGACCACGTGGCCGCCGGTCATGTATTCGCAGGCGTGGTCCCCCACGCCTTCCACCACGGCTCTCGCCCCGCTGTTGCGCACACAAAAACGCTCCCCGGCCACGCCGCGGATGTAGGCTTCGCCGCCGGTGGCCCCGTAGAAGGCCACGTTGCCGATGATGACGGTTTCTTCCGGCGCGAACGTGGAGTCCTTCGGCGGGAAAACGATGATCTTCCCGCCGGAGAGCCCCTTGCCCAGGTAATCGTTGGTGTCTCCCTCGACGAGGAAAGTCATGCCGCGCGGCAGGAAGGCGCCGAAACTTTGTCCGGCGGTCCCCGTGAAGTGGACGCGGATGGTGTCGTCGGGCAGGCCCTGGGCTCCGTAACGGCGGGTCAGCTCGCTGCCCACGAGGGTGCCCACCACGCGGTTCTTGTTCTGGACAGGCAGGGAAGCCGTCACCGGTTCCCGCCGCTCCAGGGCGGGGGCGCAGAGTCCCAACAGCACCTGCCGGTCCAGGCTTTTGTCGAGCCCGTGGTCCTGGGCGGTCTGGCAATAGCGGCCCACCTCCGGCGGGACGGGCGGTTGGTAGAGGATTTGGGAATAGTCGAGCCCTTTGGCTTTCCAATGGTCCACGGCCCGGCGCATCGCCAGTCGGTCGGCCCGGCCGACCATCTCGTTGACGGTGCGGAACCCCAGTTGGGCCATGTACTCGCGCACTTCCGAGGCGATGAACCGCATGAAGTTCACCACGTGGGCCGGATCGCCGGCGAATTTTTTCCGGAGTTGGGGGTCCTGCGTGGCCACGCCCACGGGACAGGTATTCTGGTGGCAGACCCGCATCATCACGCAGCCCAGCACCACCAGCGGCGCGGTGGCGAACCCGAACTCCTCGGCGCCCAACAACGCGGCCACCACCACGTCCCGGCCGGTCTTGAGTTGTCCGTCGGTCTCCACCACCACCCGGCTGCGGAGATTGTTGAGGAGCAGGGTCTGATGGGTCTCGGCCAGTCCCAGTTCCCACGGCAACCCCGCGTGCTTGATGCTGCTTTGGGGGGAGGCGCCGGTGCCGCCGTCGTAGCCGCTGATGAGCACCACGTCGGCGTGCGCCTTGGCCACGCCGGCGGCGATGGTCCCCACGCCCACTTCCGACACCAGCTTCACGCTGATGCGGGCCCGGGGGTTGGCGTTCTTGAGGTCGTGGATGAGTTCGGCCAGGTCCTCGATGGAATAGATGTCGTGATGCGGCGGCGGCGAGATGAGTCCGACGCCCGGCGTGGAATGCCGCGTCTTGGCGATCCACGGAAAAACCTTGTGTCCCGGCAGCTGGCCGCCTTCGCCGGGTTTGGCCCCCTGCGCCATCTTGATTTGGATTTCCTGGGCGTTGACCAGGTAGAGGCTGGTGACGCCGAACCGGCCGGAGGCCACCTGCTTGATGGCGCTCTTGCGTGAATCCCCGTTGGGGTCCGGCACGAACCGGGCCGGGTCTTCCCCGCCTTCGCCGGTGTTGCTTTTACCGGCGATGCGGTTCATGGCCACGGCCAGCGCCTCGTGCGCCTCCTGACTGATGGAGCCGTAGGACATCGCGCCCGTCTTGAACCGTTTGCATATGTCTTCGACGGACTCCACCTCCTCCAGCGGGACCGGCTGAGTGGAAGGCGTGAGGTCCAAGAGGCCGCGCAGGGTGCAGAGGGTTTTTGTCCTGTTGTTGATCTGTTCGGTGTATTCCTTGAACGTGCGGTAGTCGTTGGTGCGGCAGGCGCGTTGGAGCAGTTGGATGGTGACGGGGTTGAAGAGATGTTGTTCCCCGTCTTTTCTCCACTGGTACTGTCCGCCGGGATCCAGAACGGCCACGTCCACGGCGCGTTCGTTGAAGGCCCGCTCAAAGCGCAGCGCCGCTTCTTTGGCGAGGACGTCCAGCCCCACGCCCTCCACGCGGGAAGGGGTGCCTGTAAAATATTTTTCGATCACGGAACGGGTGAGCCCCACCGCCTCGAAGATCTGGGCGCCGCGGTAGCTTTGCACGGTGGAGAGTCCCATTTTGGAGATGGTCTTGACCGTGCCCTTCACCAGGGATTTCACATATTTCCTTTGCGCCGTTTCAAAGTCCGTTCCCGGAAGCATGTTTTGGAGGACGAGGTCGCGGATGGTGTCGTAGGCGAGATAGGGGTTCACCGCGGAGGCGCCGTATCCGATGAGAAGGGCCACGTGGTGCACTTCGCGGGGTTCGCCCGATTCCACCACCAGCCCCACCCGGGTGCGGAGTCCCTGACGGATGAGGTGGTGATGCAGTCCCGCCACGGCCAAAAGCGCCGGGATGGGCGCGTGGGCGGCGTCCACTCCCCTGTCGGACAGGATGAGGATGTTCGCCCCGCCGGCCACGGCCCGGTCGGCGTCCTTGAAGAAATCTTCCAGCGCTTTTTCCAGGGCCCGGCCGCCGTCGCCGTTGCCGGAGGGGGAAAAAAGCATCGGCACGGTGGCCGCCTGAAACCCGGGCCGCCGCGCGCCCCGGATGCGTTCCAGTTCTTCGTTGGTGAGGACGGGCGTTTGAAGATGGATCTGGCGGCAGCTGTCCGGTTCCGGGTTCAGGAGGTTTCTTTCCGGTCCCAGCGGCATGCGTGAGGAGGTGATGATTTCCTCGCGGATGGCGTCGATGGGCGGGTTGGTGACCTGGGCGAAGAGCTGTTTGAAATAGTTGTATAAGAGCTGCGGCCGTTCGGAGAGGACGGCCAGCGGGGTGTCGGTCCCCATGGAACCGATGGGTTCCACCCCGGTCAGGGACATGGGTTCGATGAGAATGCGGACATCCTCGTAGGAATAGCCGAAGGCCTGTTGCTGTTGATGGAGTTTTTTCCCTTCCAGCGGGGCCGAGGTCCCTTCGGGGGTCGGCAGGTCGGAGAGGAAGAGGCGGTGTTGTTTCAGCCAGTCGCCGTAGGGATGCTCGGCGGCGATGGTCTGCTTGATCTCCTTGTCGGACACGATGCGTCCCTTTTCCGTGTCGATGAGGAGCATGCGGCCGGGTTTCAGGCGGCCCTTGTGGAGGATGCGTTCCGGCGGGATGTCGAGCACGCCCACTTCGGAGGCCAGCACCACCAGGTCGTCCTTGGTCACGTAATAGCGGGAGGGGCGGAGGCCGTTCCGGTCGAGCACCGCGCCCACGCGGGTGCCGTCGGTGAAGCAGATGGAGGCGGGGCCGTCCCACGGTTCCATGAGGCAGCTGTGGTATTCGTAGAAGGCCTTCTTCTCGGGGCTGATGGATTCGTGGTTTTCCCACGGTTCCGGGATCATCATCATGGCGGCGTGGGGCAGGGAGCGGCCGGCCAGCACCAGGAACTCGAAGCAGTTGTCGAACATGGCCGAGTCGCTGCCCTCTTCGTCGATGACCGGCAGGATCTTCGGCAGGTCGTCCCCGAACAGATTGGAAGACAATTGGGCTTCCCGCGCTTTCATCCAGTTGACGTTGCCGCGCAAGGTGTTGAACTCGCCGTTGTGGATGACGTAGCGATAGGGGTGTGCGCGTTCCCAGTTGGGGAAGGTGTTGGTGCTGAAACGCGAATGCACCAGCGCCAGGGCGGAGGCGACATCGGGGTCCAGGAGGTCGGGGTAATAGCAATCGAACTGGTCCGGCAGGAGCATCCCCTTGTAGACGATGGTCCGGGAGGAAAGGCTGGCGACATAGAACCCGGCGCCTTCGGGCGTTCCCCGGCGGAGGGCGTTCTCCGCGCGGCGCCGGATGACATAAAGTTTCCGTTCAAAGGACATGTCGTCCGTCAGGGACGGATTCCGTCCGATGAAAATCTGTCGGATCACCGGTTCGCCGGACTTGGCGGAGGGGCCGAGGGGGGAGTTGTCCGTGGGCACGGTGCGCCAGCCCAGGACGGTCTGGCGTTCCTCGGCCACGATGGATTCAAAACGTTTTTCGCAGGCCTGCCGGTGGGCGGGGTTTGGGGGGAGGTAGATCATTCCGACGCCGTAACCGCCGGCGGCGGGGAGAGGGAGTCCCTCCCGGGCGCCGACCCGGGAGAAGAAGGCGTGCGGTATCTGGAAAAGGATGCCCGCGCCGTCGCCGGTGTTGGGTTCGCAGCCGCAGGCGCCCCGGTGAACGAGGTTGTTTAGGACCGTGAGGCCCTGCCGCACGATGGCGTGCGACTTGCGGCCCTTGATGTCCACGACGAACCCGACGCCGCAGGCGTCGTGTTCGAAGCGCGGGTCGTAAAGTCCTTGTTTTTTGGGGATGCCGAGCGGGGGCATGGGTTTCTCCTGTGGGGCGTCGAAAAATCAACGGTCGATGGTCGGTTTTTTGGAACGGACGGGCGCGGCGGCCGCGCTGGAAAGTTCCGGTTCCTTTTCGTTCTGCAGCAGCTCCACAAAACGGGTGACGTTGGGCGTGAAGATTTTTCCGCGGCGATGGATGATCCCCAGCGGACGAACCAGATTCTTGGTGGAGAGCGGCACCGCGGTCAGCGTTCCGGCGGCCACCTCGCGGTCCAGCGAGGGGCGCGGGAGGAGGGCGATGCCCGACCCGATCTCCACGGCCTGTTTGATGAACTCGATGTTGTCGAACTCCAGCGTCACCTGCACCTCGACGCCGTGCTGTTTCAGATAACGGTCTATTTCGGAGCGGATCCCCAGTCCGCGGTCGAAGGCGACAAATTTTTCGCCGGCGAGATGGGACGGATCCACTTCCCTGGAATGCGCCAGGCGGTGCTCGGGGGCGCAGGCCAGGGCCATGGGCTCGAATTTCCACGGGATCACCGCGATGTCCCGGCGGGGCTGGGGAAAAGAGAGGATGCCCAGGTCGATCTGGTCCTGTGCCACGCTTTCATAGATCCGTTCCGGGTGCAGGTATTCGAGGGCCACGTGGGCTTTGGGGTGAAGTTCGGAAAATTTCTGAACGTAGTAGCGCATGTGGCGCAGGCCCACCGAGTAGATGGACGCCACCCGCACGATGGACGTGGTTTCGTCGTGGGAGTTTTTGACCTCCCGCTCCAGTTCGTAATACCGGTCCACCAGGGTGCGGCATCCCTCGTAAAAGGTTTTTCCCTCGTTCGTCAATTTCCACGGCCGAAGGGAGCGGTCGATGAGTTTGACGCCGAGCCGTTCCTCCAGATTTTGGACGGCCTGGCTGGCGTTGGATTGGGTGATGTTGTTTTCTTCGGCCGAGCGCGAAAAACTGTGGAACCGCACCACGTCGCAAAAAAGTTTGAGGACCTCAATCTGCACGGGAACCTCCCAATATCATTATTACTTATCCAACATAGACACTATATAAATTAATCTGATATATGTCAATAAAAAAATCCGCCGCGGACGGACGGTTTTGGAGAAGTAAGAGGAAGGGAACGAATTACGGCAGGTCTTGCCAGCGACGGACGGCCGGGGCGGGAATACCGAACGACCGGAACAAGGAGGAAAAATCCCGGCGGGGAAAGCGGAGCCGCATTTTTTCAAAACGGGCCAGGGCCGATTCGTAGTGCAGGCCGGCTCGGTGGGCCGTCTGGGCGGCCTTACCTATATAAAGGAGAGCCTCCGCCGTTCGGCCTTGTTCTTTGAGGAGCCGGGCCAGACCCAGAGAAGCCATGATTTCGCCGCGCCGGTCTTTTTCCTGGAGGAACAGTTCCAGGGATTGTGCGCCGAGTCGCGCGGCGGACCGCGGGTGGCCGAGCCGCCGTTCGGCGCCGGATTGGCCCCACAAGGCAAAGGCGCGGCTGCTTTCGTCCCCCACCCGCGCATAGATTTCGGCGGAGCGGACATAGAGAGGGATGGAGCGCCGCGCGTTTCCATACGTGCGCAGGGCGTTGCCCATGCCGCAGAGACCGTAGGCGGTGCCGAAGGGGTCCCTCAGGCGTTTGAAAACGCCGTGAGCCTGTCGGTATCGCCGATAAGAATCGGCGCCCCGGCCGAGGAGTCGAAGCGTTCCGGCCTGTCCGCAGAGGGCGTAGGCGCGGGCGGCGGCATCGCCGGTTTTTCGGGCGAGATCCTCGGCTCTTTTGAACGAGGCGAGCGCTTTTGGAAAATGGCCGAGGAAACGTTCCGTCCCGCCCAGGGCCCAGTGGATATGGCGGAGGAGTTCCGTGTCCTTCCCGCGTTTGGCCTGCCGGAGGCAGGCGAGGAGGAGGCGTCGCGCCGAAAGGAGGCGACCGGCCCCGCGTTCCGACAGGGCCAGTTCCAAAAGACATTCGGCCGGGGCCGGGTCGGGGACGCGTCGGACATATTTCTGTCGGAGGACCGTGCGCCAGAGGCGGCCGGCTTGAGAAAAACGGCCGAGGATCCGGAGGCAGGCGCTGGCCCCGAGAAGCGCCCGGAGCCGTTCGGAAGACACGCCGCATCGGCGGTAGAGCGCGTGGGCCCGCCAATAGAAGGAGAGGGCTTCCCGGAACCGGCCCAGGGCGCGAAGGGCTTCGGCCCGTCGCCAGATGATCTCCGCCCGTAAAAAGTCGTCGGGGGCCCGTCTCCCGGCGCGTTGCAGGAGTCGTTCGGCCAAGGCGTTTCGGCCGGCCGCTTGGGCGCGTTCCGCCCGTTCAAGAAGAAAGAGAGCGTTGGTCATGGGAGGGAGATCGGGAAAATACGTCCCGCCCGCCGAGGGGCGGAGCAGGGGACGACGCGTCGGAAGAGCGAAGTTATCGTTTGGAGTGTTGGTAACGCTTTCGGGCTTTGGGTTGGCCCGATTTTTTGCGTTCCACCATGCGCGGGTCGCGGGTGAGGAACCCTTTGGCGCGGAGGGCGGAGCGGAGCTTGGGGTCCATGGCCACCAGGGCGCGGGAAAGGCCCAGCCGGATGGCTTCGGCCTGGCCGGTGACGCCGCCGCCGGTGGTGCTGACGAAGATGTCCATGTTGGTCATGGGTTTTGTGAGTTTCAAAGGGGCCATGGCCGAGGATTTTTGGCGTTCGTGGCCGGCAAAGAATTCGTCCAGGGATTTGGCGTTGACGATGAAGCGGCCTTCGCCGGGCACGATGCGCAGGCGAGCCACGGCGGTTTTTCGCCGGCCGGTGGCCCAGAGCGGGGACTGTCGGGTGATGGAAAGCGTTTCGTTCGTCATGGGGTCAGGAGGCCTCTCCGCCCGTTGGGGCGGGCGCTGTTTTGAGCGCCGGCCGGGAAACGTAAGGTCCGCCCGAACGCATTTTGGGGTTGGAAAAATCCACGGTTTCCGCGCCGGCGAATTTTTTCTGCGCCTCGGCGCCGCGGAAGATCTTCAGCCGTTTCATGAAGCGGCCGCGCAGGCGGTTTTTCGGCAGCATGCCGTACACGGCCAGTTTTACGGCACGCTCCGGTTTTTCCTTCATCAGCCGCCCGTAGTTCTGAAATCTTTGGCCGCCCGGATAGCCGGAGGCGCGGAAATCTATTTTCTGGATGAGTTTGTTCCCCGTGAGCGCCACCTTGTCGGCATTGATGACGATCACGTGGTTGCCGATGTCCATGGCGGGGGAATAGGCCGGGTTCCCCTTGCCGCGCAGAAGGTTCGCCGCCAGGGTGGCCAACCGGCCCAGGACCACGCCGTTGCCGTCCAGGAGGAAGTATCGGCGCGAGATGTCTTTCGTCTTTAATCGGGGTGTTTGCGTCTGTAACATAGGCGGAGAGTCTAGCAAAGCGGGCCGTGACCGTCAAGGGCGCGCGGCGCGGCGTCGGCGCGTGGCGGTTTTGGGGGCGTCCGCCTCGGGTTCTTTCGGGACCATGGGTTCGGTGGGCACGGTGCCGTCCTTGGGCAGGTCTCCCGGTTTAAAGGCCGGGATCGGTTTTTGCCGGGCATCGAAGTCCTTGACCATGGCGATTTCCACGCAGGTCTCCGGGAAATAGGGGCACCTCACGCATTCGGTCCAGACCTTGTGGGGCAGGTTGTTCTTGACCACGCGCTTGAATCCGAATTTGTTGAAAAAACCGTCTTTCATGGTGAGGGTGAAGATGCGGGTGATTCCGAGCGCTTCGGCGTCCGCAAGGCAGGTCTGGAGGAGTTTTTTCCCGATGCCTTTCCCCTGGTAGGCGTCGGCGACGGCCAGCGCCTTGATTTCGGCGAGGTTGTCCCACTGGACGGCCAATGAACAGCAACCCACCACGGCGCCGCCGTGGTCGGCCACGTGGAACTGTTGCAGGTTCTCGAAAAGTTCCGAGATGGCCCGCGGCAGGAGTTCCTTGCGGTCGGCGAAACCGTTCAGCAGTTTGTGGATGGTCCGGACGTCGTTTATTTTGGCGCGTCGGATCTTGATCATGGAGGTCCCTTCTCTTTTTTAGGAAGAAAAAATACGGCGGTCGACGGGACTATTCGGCCCGCCGGTCGTTCGGTTTTCGGAGGGCCGTGCGCCCCGAGGCGGCCCTCCGCCGGTGAAGGGCCTCCAGCAGCTCTTCGGCTTTTTTGCGCGCGGCCTCCATTTTGGGATAGCGCACGGCACGGTAGCCTCGGACGTCTTCGGGCAGGCGCAGCGCCTGCGTGTAGAGGCGGTAGGTCTCAGGGTCGGAGAAAAGCTGGAAGCCGTCCACGAGGTCCTCATACCATCGGCGGAAGGATTTCTCCCGCGCGTGCCATTCCGGAAGGAGGGTCCGGAGCGGGCGGAGGTGTTTCATCAGGCGCAGCTGCCAGTTGCGCGTGCGGATGTCGAACTCGAAGTCCCTTCCCATCAGGGTGAACTGCGGCCGGGTGAGGTGGACGTATTCGAAACGGTCCCCCCGCGACTCGTCCGCGCGGTATCGCTCCCGGTCGCGCCGGAATTTCTCCTCGCTGGTGAGGAGGTGGGCCACATACACCTCGTCCTTGATGAGCATGGCCTTGTAGAGGTTGTCGAGCACGGCGCGCGTGGCGGCGTAGTTCTGTTCGGCCTGGTCTTTTTTGTAGGTGCTCCAAAGGCGGGCGAGGTACCGCCGGGCGTAAGGAAGGCCGCTGTGTTGGATGAGGTCGTAAACGTATTGCGCCAGTTTCAGACGGTCGGGTTCGGGGAGTTCCATCCACCGCACGGCGTCCTCCACCATTTTCCGGTACTCGCGGGCGAGGCGTTTGCCGATCAGGAACCGGCTTCGTTCCAGCAGGCCGGTTTTGTCGTCGAGCGTTTCCCGATACGACGGCAGGCGGACGGTGAATTTCTTGAAAAGTTCGGGACGGAGCCCGATCTGTCGTCCGAGCTGCAGCGCGCGGAGGTTTTCCTCCAGTTCGTGGGGCGGCACCGTGGCGCGGATGGCCTCGTTGAGGTTGTCCAGGGAGACCGGCAGGAGGCCCCGCTGGAACGCGGCGCCGATGAGGAGGACGTTGGCGTAGAGTTTGTTGCCGAAATAGGTCTCGGAGACGTTGGAGAAATCGAGCCCCAGATAGTCGTCGGCGCGGGTGTACCGCTTGACGGTGTCCTCCAGGTCCTGCGGCGAGAAATCATCCTTGCCGAGGAGCGTGCGGATGGTGGGGATCTTGTGCGTGTTCATCACCGCCACGGTCCGCGTGGGGCTGGCCACGCGCAGGTTCACTTTCGGATCGAGCCCCCGGGTGGCTTCAAGGAGGTCGATGCCGAGGAGAAGGTCGGCGTGGCCGTAAGGCACGAGAGGCGAAAGGACCTGCTCCTCGCGGGAGAAAATCACGTGGCCGTACACGCCGCCGTTCCGGATGGCGAGGCCTTTTTTGTCGGCGAAGATGGCGTGGTATCCCTGTCGGAGCCCGGCGCGCACCAGCACGCCGGTGACCACCCCCGCGCCCGTCCCGCCGACGCCGGCGGTGTAGCAGAACCACGTGTCGGAGACTTCTTTGAGGGGAGGCAGGGGCAATGACCCCACCACGGCTTCCGGCAGGGGCGCCGGCGGCTGACGCCGTCGGATGGTGATCTCTTCGAAGGAGGGGCAGACCTTGGCCTTGGTGCAGGCGGCGTCGGCGATGCAGAGGGACCGGTCCGTGACGACCTTGGGCCCGTGGAGGGTGTTCTCAATGGCCAGGCCGGGACATCCCGTGTCGTTGGTGCATTCGAGGCAGAATTCGCAGACCTCCGGCGTGGCGTTGATGACTTTTTCCTCGGGGAGGTAGCCCTGGAGCCGGATGATTTTTTTCCGTTCCCGTCGGACACGGCGGTGGTAGGTGATGCCGCACTCCTTGTCGGCGATGATGACCTTGACGCCGTCCTTGAGGATGACTCCCTCCATGAGCGTGCGATAGGAGTTGCGGTAGGCGGGGTTGACGCGGTAGACGGGGATGGAGTCGCGGGCCATGCCCCGGATGACCTGTTCGATGTCCTGCGCGAACGTTTTCTGGTAGAGGAGGTTGATGGCGTTGCCGGGGGTGGGCTGGTGTCCGGTCATGGCGGTGGTCTTGTTGTCGAGGATGACGAAGGTGATGTCCTGGTTGTTCTTGATGGCGTCGGAGACGGCCAGCATGCCGGAGTGGAAGAAGGTGGAGTCGCCCACGAAGACGACGTGTTTGTTTTTCACGAAGGGGGAGAGTCCGGCGCCGGTGCCGCCGCCCAGGCCCATGCCGGAGTAGTCCTGCATGAGGCCCAGGTTCGGCTCGAACTGGAGCATGGAATGGCAGCCGGATTCTCCGTGGAAGATGACATCCAGCGGGTCCCGGTCGTATTTCTTCCGCATGTAGGCGGCATCCAGGAAATCCCGTTTCAGGGATTTGGCCACCGTGGAGGAATCGCGGTGGGGGCACCCCGGACAGAAGGTGGGCGTGCGGGCGGGGATTTTGACGTCGAAGGCGGCGGTGTCCGTGACGGTGCGGTGCGCCTTTTCCCATCGCGCGCCGGCGTCCGACGGCAGGGGGAGGAGACGTTGCTTGAAGAGTCCGCCGAGGCGTTCCATCAGGATGGAGGTGTTGATCCCGCGGATGGAGGGGATCCCGTCCTGGTCGTCCGGAAATTTCTTGCCCCACACCGCGGGCATGCGTTTCAGGCGGCCGGTCTGCACCGCGCGCTGGAGGAGGTGGACCATCTGTGTTTCCACGAAGGCGCGTTTCTCCTCGATGACGTAGATCTGGTCCACGCGCGAGGCGAATTCCATCAGGATGTCCTCTTCCAGGGGGAACGTGACGCCCCATTTCAGGACGGGGAACCGGTTTTCCAGGCCCATCTCGCGCAGGGCCTGCATCAGGTAGCAATACGAGAGCCCGGAGGCGGCGAACCCGGCGGAGGATTTTTCCCCGGCGGCGCCCCAGTCGATCCGGTTCAATCCTTTTTGGCGGACCAGCGTTTTCAGGCGGTCGAAACGGGCCGCCAGCGTGGCCTCGCGCCAGGAGGTGTGCGGGGGGATCATCACCGTGTTCTCGACGGCCATGTTCGCCGAGGAGAGGGCGGTCTTTTGATTGTTGTTGACGACGGGGTAGAGGTTGGGCCGGCAGCGCACCGCGCCGCCGCCGTCGGCTTGGTTGGTGGTGATGACGTACGTGATGTAGAGATTGGCCTGGCCGGAAAGTTCGAAACCGTCTTTGATCCAGTCCTTCAGCTCCTGGAAGGTGGCCGGTTCCAAGACCGGCATGTTGAGGTGTTGGGAGAGGAAGCGGGAATCGGAGTTGATCTGGGTGGTCTCGTTCCAGGGATCGTCGCCGACCACCACGACGGCGCCGCCGTCGTGGTTCTGGGGTTCGGCGAGGTTCCCGATGGCCAGCCCGTCGGCGGCCACGTGCAGGCCGACGGATTTCATGAGGCTCATGGCGCGCAAATTGGCGAGGCGGGCGCCGTTGAGGCGGGCGGCGCTGAGGGCCTCGTTGTTGGCTATCTGCGCCACAATGCCTCGCTCCGTGAACAGGTCCGCGACGGAACTGGCGGCGTCGAACACCTCCGAGATGGGGGAGCCGGGATAACCCGTCATGAGGGCCATGCCGCCTTCCAGGGCGCCCTTGAGGAGCAGTTCGTTGCCGGTGAAGGCTTCCATGCCGTCTTCTTTTAAGAATCGCTTGTCCATTGTGGATCCCCCCGAAATCAGCGTTACGTTCTCGACGTCGCCAAGAGTTCCTTGGCGTGTTTGACGCTGATGGATTCGTCCTTGGTCTTTTCGGCGGCTCCGCCGAACATCCGCGCGATCTCCAGCACGCGGCCCTCTTCCTGCAGTTTCTTGATGGTGGTGGAAGTGCGGTCTTTGACGACGTGCTTTTCCACGTAGAAATGGTTTTGGGCGCAGGCCGCGATGGGAGCCAGGTGGGTGATGCACAACACCTGGTGCGTCTTTCCGAGCCGGGCCAGTTTTTTCCCGATGACGCCGCCGAGGCGGCCGCCGACCCCCGCGTCGATCTCGTCGAAGACCAGGGTGGGGACCTCGTCGGCCCGCGCCAGCACCGATTTCAGGGCCAGCATCACGCGCGAGAGTTCGCCGCCCGAGGCGATGTCGGCCAGCGGCTGGCGTCCTTCGCCCGGATTGGGCGAAAAGAGGAATCGCACCGCGTCGAAACCCGCCGCGGTGGCGGGCCCGTCGGGGTTTTTTTCGACAGCCACGTCGAAGGCGGCGTGGGGCAGGCCGACCTCATGGAATTCCTTTTCCACGGCGGCGGCCAGTTTCTTCGCCGCGGCGGTGCGGGCCTGGCTGAGCTTGAGACAGACGTCCTTGAGTTCGGATTGCGCCTTGGCGAGCTTTTCGGAGAGATCGCGGGTGCGTTCCTCGGCGTTTTCCAGATATTTGAGCTCCTCCTCGATCTTCGTCTGATGCGCCATCACGTCCTTCAGCGCGGGGCCGTATTTGCGTTTGAGTTTGCCGAGGACGTCGAGGCGCGAGAGGACCTCGTCCAGCCGTTCCGGGTCGAGGTCCACACGGTTCTTGAAGGCTTCCAGCTCATGGGCCGCTTCTTCCAGGCGCACGGCCGATTCGGCGATCATGTCCGGGATGGTGCGGAGGTCTCCTCCCAGGGACTGGAGCGTCTCCACGTCGCGCTGCACGCGGCGCACGTTGTCCAGCGCGGAGCCGTCGCTCCCGTAGAGAAGATCGTAGGATTGTTGGGAAAGGTTCTTGAGGCGCTCGGCGTTCTTCAGCTGGGGGAGGAGGCGTTCGAGGTCTTCGTCCTCTCCCTCGGTTTTCAGCTGGGCGGTCTTCAATTCCGTCAGCTGGAACCGGTAGAGGTCCACCCGCTGGGCGCGTTCCTGGTCGGAAAGAGAGACGGCCTGCTGTTCGGCGAGCAGGGCCTTCCAGCGTCCGTGGGCCTCGGCGGTGGTTTGGCGGAGCGGCTCGAGCCGGCCGAAGGTGTCGAGGACGTCCAGCTGTTCCGAGGATTTCAGGAGGAGCTGGTGTTCGTGTTGGCCGTGGATGTAGGCGAGGTGTTCGCCGATGCGGGCGAGGGTGGAGAGGTTGACCGGGTTGTCGTTGACGAAACAGCGGGAGCGGCCGCCGGCGTCGAGTTCCCGCCGGAGGAGGAGTTGGTCGCCCTCTTCGGCGGCGAGGTCGAGTTCCCGCAGGAGCCGTTTCAGGCGCGGCGCGGAGAGACGGAACTCCGCCACCACGCTGAGGCGGGCGGCCCCCTTTCGCGCCTGGCTCGCCGAGGCCTTGTCGCCCAGCACCAGGCCGAGAGCCTCGATGACGATCGTTTTACCGGCGCCGGTCTCCCCGGTGAGGACGTTCAACCCCGGGGTGAATTCCAGGAACATGTCCTCGATGAGGGCGAAATTCTTAATGGATAGATAGTTCAGCATGGATTTGTCCGTGCGCCGGCGTCGTTGGCGCGGAAATCAGCGTTCCCCCCAGCGGAGTTTCTGTTGCAGGAGGGAGAAATAGGGCCTTTGCGGGTTGAGAAAAAGTTGGAACCGTTCCGTGGCGCGTTCCACGCGGATGCGGTCGCCGGTGCGGAGAGGAAAATCCGTCTGGCCGTCGAGGGAAAGGAGCACCTTGTCCCTTTTGGCCCGCGCTTCCACCGAGATGTCCAAAACGCTGTCGGCGGAAAGGATGACCGGCCGCTGCGTCAGGCTGTGCGAACAGATCGGGGTGAGGAGAAGAAGGTCCATTTCCGGCTGGGCGATGGGGCCGGAGGCGGCCAGGGAATAGGCGGTGGAGCCGGTCGGCGTGGCGAGGATGAGACCGTCCCCCACGAAGGTTCCGAGATATTCGCCGTTCACCCGGGCCGAGAGGCGGATGGTGCGGACGGTGGAGCTGACCCGGATGACGCAGTCGTTGAGGGCCAGCCGGGGCTTTTGGCGCGGCGCGGTGACGCTGATCATCATGCGGCTGGAGCAGACCAGCCGGCCTTTCAGAAGGGCCTCCAGGGTCTGATACATCCGGTGGAGATCGGTGGCGGCCAGGAACCCGAGGTGGCCCAGATTGACGCCGAGCGCCGGGATGCCCCAGGGGGCCAGCCGTCGAGCCGCCGACAGGAGCGTGCCGTCCCCTCCCAAGGCCACCGCCACCTGCGCTTCCCGCGCCCGCGCGGGAGGCACGGTGCGGATCCCGTGCCGACGGAACCACGCCGACAGGCGGGACAGTTCCCGGCGGGCGAGTTTCTTGGCGGCGTTATGAAAGACGACGACACATTTCGGCGTAGGGGTCATGAAGGGGGCGTTTTTCCCGAGCGGGGCCTCAGGAATTTCCGTTTTTTCGGACCAGTTCTTCCCAGATTTTGAGGATGTTGCCGTCCCACCAGCCGCGGTCCACTTCTTCGTGAAGGATGCGCAGCGCTTTGGCCGGAGCGAAGGCCTCTTTGTAGGAACGTCTCGAGGTGAGGGCGTCGTAGATGTCCACCATGCTCACGATACGGACGACGTCGGGAATTTTGGAGCCTTTGATGCCATCGGGGTAGCCCGTGCCGTCCAGGCGTTCGTGGTGGTGGCGGATGATGGGGATGATCTCCTGCATCACCTTGAGGCGGCTGCAGATGTCGCAGCCGATGGTGGGGTGTTTGCGCATGGTTTCCCATTCGTCCTTGTCGAGCGGGCCTTCTTTCTGGAGGATGGCGTCGGGGACTCCCAGTTTGCCGATGTCGTGAAGGATGCCGCCTTTGCGCAGGAGTTCCAGTTTTCGGGTATCCAAGGAAAGGGCTTTTCCGAGCGCCAGGGCGAACCGGCCGACGCGGTCGGCGTGGCCGAGCGTGTACTGGTCCTTGGCCTCGATGGTCCGCGCCAGGGTGAAGAGCACCACTTCGGCGTCTTCCAGTTCGTCCGTGAGGGATTTCATCCGCAGCAGGGACTTGATCCGGGCCAGGAGTTCGGCGTGTTGAATGGGTTTGGTGAGGAAATCGTCGCAGCCGGCCTCCAGGGCGCGGAGTTTTTCCTGTTCCGGGGAGAGGCCGGTCATCATGATGATGGGGATGAAACGCG
>JAKLDV010000229.1 GCA_022703335.1 Elusimicrobiota bacterium | reverse complement strand
ACGGCCAAAGTCTTTTCAATCCCCGTTTTGCGCGCGCACGCCTTTAAGAAGTTTTGCAGTGATTTTTGAAGATTTTCGGCGGTCAAATCCGCGTATTTTCCTTCCGGTTCGATTCCCGTCACCTCATGGTGGCGGGTTTTGTTTTGGAGGGCGAAAACATGGTTTTTTAAATAGTCGCCGTCCAAGGAAACGCGGAGCAAATTTTTGTGGATGATGTCTTCAAAACGCTCCGCGCTGATTTGGCGGGTGGAGCAAGCGCCCCAGCCGTGATGCGTCACGGAGGTGCATCGGTAGTAATAATATTTTCTGGGGCCGGACTTGTTCACCTTGTTCGTGTGGCACGGGCTCATGGTCGAGCCGCACTCCTCGCAATGAATGAGCCCGGCGAAAGGAAGATGTTGATACGGCTGGGGCGCTCGGCGGGGTTCCTCTGTCAGTAGTTTTTGAACGTGATTAAATAGTTCCTCTGAAACAATGGCCGGGTGCTGACCCGGATAAAACTGTCCTTTGTATGGAACCCTCCCGGTCACAACAGAATTCCGTAGCAGATGCCAAAGGAAAGAATTGCCATGCATCCGGCCAGTTTTTGAGAGGACACCTTTTCCCGCTAGAAGGTTTTGAACTTGGCGGAGGGAACGGGTTTGAACATAGGTTTCAAAAATCCATTTCGTGACCGTCGCCTTCTTTTTGTCGGGCACAAGGCGGCCATTGATGATTTTGTAGCCGTATGGCGGATGGCCGCCATTGTAGAGGCCGCGTTTTGCCCGTTGCGCAAATTTATCCCGAATCCGCTCCGAAGCCAACTCCCGTTCAAACTGCGCGAATGTAAGCATGATGTTACGGAGCAACCGACCGGCCGGGGTCGAAGTGTCGAAACGCTCAGTCACCGATATATAGCCGACGTGATGGGCCTCCAAAATTTCGATCAACTGGTAAAAATCGCGCGGTGACCGTGTAAGGCGGTCAATTTTGTAGGTGAAGACCATATCAACGAGGCCCGCTTTCACGTCGGTTAGCAACCGCTGAAGTCCCGGCCGGTCGGTATTCGCGCCAGTGTACCCGGGATCGGAGTAAACCTTTGAAAGGATGAAATCCTGTTGGCTGGAAATAAAGGAGCGGATGCGGTCTTCCTGTGCCTCGCAGGAGTTAAACTCCACTTCCGCTTGTTGGTCTGTGGAAACGCGAGTATAAACAGCGCAACGGGTCAGTTTTTTTGCCGTTGGGTTTTCAGTTTTGTTTTTCATAATTAGAAATCTCCTTTTGTCTTTTTCACCCTCGCCCTGGAGGGAGGAGGCGGCAAAGGCCGCTGGCCAATCCTCCGTCCCTGAAGCTCTTGCGGAAGGGAGCAGGGTGAGGGTGGTAAATAGAAACCACCTCTGTGCGCGCGCATTGGGTTGAAAAGGGTTTGGCCGTGCTCCGGTTTATGGAGTGGGGCTGATAAGCCCC
>JAKLDV010000228.1 GCA_022703335.1 Elusimicrobiota bacterium | reverse complement strand
GACGTAATCCATGTTCTTGACACCATAATCCACCGCGTCTTTGGGGTGCATGTGCACGTGCCGCAAGGCGATGATGGCCCCCTCTTTCAGTTCGACGGACCCGGCCGGACCGACCAGGGTGATGGGGGCGGCGCCCTTGAGGTTGCCGGAATCCCGCACCGGCGGATTGATCCCCAGACCGAAACAGTCCGTGCGGGAAACTTCCACCTGGTCGTAATTGCGTATCGGCCCGATCATGCGCACGTTCTTGATCTCGCCTTTGGGGCCGCGGACGGTGACGGTCTCCTGGCAGGCGAACTGGCCCGGCTGGACGAGGTCGCGCAGCTTGGCGGGCTTTTTGCCGGCGCCGAAAAGTTTTTCGAACGTCGGCTGAGTGCAATGGAAATGCCGGTTGGAGACGTTGGTGACGATGGGCTTCTGGGAGCGGTCCAGGCGCTGGATGATTTTCTGGGTGATGTCGCGGCTCAAGTCTTCGGCCATGGGGGTTGCCTCCTCTACCTTGCGCGGGCCGACAAAACGGCCTGATATCTGACGATACGCGTAAAATCTTCCGCCTTCAGGCTCGCCCCGCCCACCAGCCCGCCGTCGATGTCGGCCTCGGCCATGAGCGAGTCCATGTTGTCCGGCTTGACGGACCCGCCGTAAAGGATCCGCACGGCCGACGCCACGGGTTCGCCGTAAAGCCGTTCGATCCATTTGCGGATGAAGGAGTGGACCTCCTGGGCCTGGGCGGGCGTGGCGGTTTTCCCGGTTCCGATGGCCCACACCGGCTCGTAGGCCACGACGACCTTGTTGGCCTGGATCGGCGCCAGGCCGCCGAGGCTTTCCTTCACCTGTTTTTCGATCACCGTAAACGTTTTGCCTTCCTCCCGTTCGCGCAGGAGTTCCCCCACGCACACGATGGGCGTCAGGCCGACGTCCAGCGCCAATTTCAATTTTTTGTTCACCAAAGCGTCCGTCTCGCCGTAATACTGGCGTCGTTCGGAATGGCCGAGGATCACGTGCGAACAGCCCACGTCCTTCAACAGGGCGCCGGACACCTCGCCGGTGAAAGCCCCCTGAACGTTGTCGTTCATGTTCTGGGCGCCGACGGTGATCTGGGACCCCTTCAACACCTCCGCCACCACCGCGAGCACGGTGAACGGCGGGGCCACCAAGATGTCCCGGTCGGCGACCGAGGAGAGGGATTCCCGAAGCTTCTGAACGAGTTCCACGGATTCGGCCACGGTCTTGTGCATTTTCCAATTGCCGGCGATGAGCGGACGACGCGCCATGAGGGGAGACTCCTTTAAATAGTTTTAGTAACTATATAAGAGACTTTACGCCTCCGTGGTCATAATGACCACAGATTCGCTCTCAATGCCGTGAGATTTTAAGAAATCCGTTCCGGAAGGGCAAGTGGCGGGCAAAATAAGAAAGACGGGAGAGGAGGTGTTCCCCCCTCTCCCGTCTTTGTAATTCGATTCCCTCAGCTTACCAGCTGCTCCACACC
>JAKLDV010000227.1 GCA_022703335.1 Elusimicrobiota bacterium | reverse complement strand
CACCGCATCGTTATCCAAAAGGCCGAGCGTCCCGACCCCCGCGGCCGTCAGATAATAGGCCACCGCCGAACCCAGCCCCCCCGCGCCCACACAGAGGACCTTCGCCGCGCGGAGACGGTTCTGTCCGGCCTCTCCCACCTGCGGCAGGATGAGCTGGCGCGCGTAACGTTGCGTATCGGATTCGGAAAAAGTCATTGTTTTCGGATGTCGGACCGGAGAATCTTACGAGGTCAAGGATAGCACTTTTGCCGCCCGATTTTCATCCGGCGGCGAAGCGCCGGTTTACGCCTGTATCTTGAGGAGCTGGATCTCGCGGAAAGCGTTTTCGAGTTCCGCCAGAGGCCGCACGATACGGAACCCGTCTTTGAGGATCTCCAGGAAAGCCACGCGCAGTTGATGCCGCCGCTGGTCTTCCTCGGAGAGGGCCGTCCATCGTTGGACGTCGTCGGTGAGGATTTGAAGGAGAGCCCGGGGAGTCTGCGACGCGATGTCCCGGTAAACCTGAAGGGTGTCTATCGTCGTCCCGGCGACACCGCGGCTTCGGGCCGCCAATCGGGCCACGTGTCCCAACCCTTTTTTATATCCTTGGGCGGCCAGGCGTTTTTCCAGAAAGGCCAACCCCTCGGCGGGCGAACCGGACAGGGCGTTCGACAACCAGCGGACGTGCATGCGGCCCAACGCCTGCCGCTTCTCCTGTTCCGTCGGCAGAGCGTCCACCGAGGCGAGGGAATCCGCCAACCGGGCCAGCAGGCTCTCCGCCGACGGCGGCAACGGCTGGTCCGCCGGGGTCTGCAGGACCCGGGTGATATCGTAGAGGTCCACCGTCGGAGAGCCTGGCGTCTCGGCCGTCACCGGCAGGACCGCCTCCCCCCACGCCGAGAACGGATGAACCGCGGTCTGTTCCCAAGCCCATCGACCGGAGAGCCATCCCCGCCGATAGCCATTTTCCAAGCCTTGATAATCTCCTTCGCTCAACGCGCGGCGGCCCAGAGCGCGCCGGGCCGCGTTGAACGTGTCCACCAAAACATCCAGATCCGCCGGCGCCCTCCCGCGCAGATCATGGCCGAGGCCGTGCAGGAACCCGAGAGCCCGAACAAAATTCAGTTCCGCCGGGCCTTCGCCGTCCGTCGAACGGCCTTGGGCCAAATGATCGCTCTCGGCGCCCAAACGGGACCGGACCGCCGCCGCGAGGCGGGCGTGGAGTTCCGCAAGCTCCTGCCGGTCGGAGAAAGCAAAGCCCTCCAGCAAAGCGGCCAACGCCCGGTCATCCAAAACATCGGTGCCCGTCGGCAAATCCCGGCCGGCAAAGAGCAGCGCGGCGCGCAGGAGGTTCACGTCCCGGCCCGATTCCACCACCCGGGCCCGGGCCCCTTCCCCCACGAGATAGCGCAATCTCAGGTCCGGGGAAGGGAGATCCTCAAAATACAAACCGTTCCGTTGGAGGGATTCCTCCATCTTCCTCAGGAATTCTCCGTTCTCCCGCACCCGGCGATGGCCCTCCAG
>JAKLDV010000226.1 GCA_022703335.1 Elusimicrobiota bacterium | reverse complement strand
CGCTGGATTTCACCGGCCGCTCCCTGCCGCTGATCGGTTTTTGTGTCGTCGTGAACTATTTTTTCGAGCGCAGCCGGGTGGAGTTCCCGTGGGCAACGGACAAACCCTCGAACCCGTGACCGCCGCCGTTCCCGCGCCGGCCCGTCTGACCACGGGCGACCTGTGGAAAATGTTCCTCCGTTCTTTTTGCATCCAGACCCTCTGGAATTTTCAAAGGATGCAGAACCTGGGGTGGTTGTTCAGCCTTTGGCCGGCGTTGCGGCGGTTCTATCGACCGCCTCAACGGAGGGGCGTGGCGCTGGAACATCTGGATTATTTCAACACCCATCCCTATTTGGCGAACCTGGTTTTGGGCGTGGTCGCGGGGATGGAGGAGGGGGCGGCCGCCGGTTCCGTCCGCCGGGAACAGATCATGGCCACCAAGAAGACCATGTCCGGTCCGCTGGCCGCGCTGGGTGACACCGTTTTTTGGGCCACGCTCCGGCCTTTGGCCGGCGTTCTGGCCGTGGCCCTGGGATTGACGTACGCGCGCCTCAGCTGGTGGCTGGTTCCGGTGTTCTTCCTGGCGGCGTATAACAGTTTTCATTTGGCGGCCCGCGTGGGCGGCCTTTTCCTCGGGTACCGGCACAAGTCGGAGATCATCCATCTGTTGAGGGACATGCGGCCGCAGAAGTGGGTGCGGGGGGCCACGCTCCTCGGGGCCGGTGTTTCGCTGGGGGCGCTGCTGATGTTGTGGCTGGCCTTCGGCCGCCATCTGGGGGCCATGGCCGGTTTTATCTCGGTCACGCTGGTTCTGTTGCGGCTGCGCGTCACTTCCACCCGGGTGGTGTATGCGATGTTGGCCGCCTGTTTCTGTTTCGCCTATTTTTTCGGCATCTAGCACGAGAGGGAAAGGTCCGGCGCGCGGTTTCGGATGCCGCGCCGTGAATGAGTCGTCATGAAAGAAGCCGTCTTCATCGTTGAAAATAAACTCGGCCTCCACGCCAGGCCGGCGGCGCTTTTCGTCCAAACCACGCACAAATTCAAGTGCAACGTGAGCGTCGTCCGAGACGGCCAGGAAGTGGACGGGAAGAGCATCATGGGCATCCTCACGCTGGCGGCCGAAAAGGGCGCCAAGCTCACCATTGCGGCGGACGGTCCCGATGAGGACGCCCTGTTGGAGCAGTTGACACAGCTTTTCAAAAATAAGTTCGACGAGGAATAAGACAGACCATGAGCCCGTCACCGTCGCCGTCTCAGACGAAAGTTTTCAAGGGGATCTCCGCTTCGCCGGGCATCGCCATCGGCAAGGCGTTCGTCCTGGAGGACACCGACCTCGCCGTCGGCCGCTGGCAAGTCCCTCCCGAGGCCGTCAAGGCGGAGGTGGCCCGTTTCCGCGTGGCCGTGGCCGACACCAAGAAGGAGATGTTGGGCACGCAACAGCAGATCCTCAAACTGCTCGGCAAGAGCCATGCCCGCCTCATCGAGGCCTACCTGTTGATCCTGGAAGACCCGCTCATCAACAAGGACGTGGTCAAGAACGTCACG
>JAKLDV010000225.1 GCA_022703335.1 Elusimicrobiota bacterium | reverse complement strand
AGGCCCGGCGACCTGGACCCGGAACTTCTGCGCCGGTCGGGGGCCCTGGTCCTGGACGCCAAACCATGGCCCGCCGGCGGGCTGCCTTCGACCTTGGTGAAGATTGCGGATGATCGGATCGTCCGCATCCTGCGTCCTGGCGCGTTGTCCGCTTCGGCCATTGCTGGCAAGGGATTCGATGTGCTGGAGTAGTACAAAATTTTTTTTGCGGTTTGGCTCGGGAAGCGGGTTTGCGCAAATGGGGGTTAAATTATTTGTATTGCGCTCGCTCACTCGGCCGTTCTCTTGGCCGATAAGGCCTCTTTTTATTTCAGGGTGTTGGAATTGTTTTTAAGAAATTTGAGCGTCGCGCCATTTTTGGCCCGCCATTTGCTGTAACCTGAACAACTTCCTCTTTTTGCCAAAACCGGCTCCCGCACCGAAAGGTCCGGGGGCCGGTTTTGTTTGAGCCCTGAAAATTTTCCATTTTCCGTTCTGCGTCCGTCCCTGGAATTTTGGCGTACCCGTTGACCCGCCATGATTCGACTCCGGGCCGGGACGGGTTCAGTTTTTTTTCACGCCGCCCTTTGTCACATTTCCACGACCGCAACTTTCGGGCTTCAACTCCTGAAAAAATGGTGCTAGGTTTGACTCAATATCCGGAAGAATTGACCCGTGGCGAGGAGATCATGCCGGCAAGCAAGACCTTCACGGTAGTCTGTGCCCAGTGCGGCGCGGCATCAACCCCGAGGAACCCTTTTCCGACGGTGGACATCGTTGTGTACCGGGAAGGACATGGCGTTCTGTTCATCGAACGCCGGAACCCGCCGCACGGCTGGGCCCTGCCCGGAGGCTTCATCGACTACGGCGAGAGCGCCGAGGAGGCAGCGGTGCGCGAGGCCCTGGAAGAGACCGGGCTGCACATACGTCTGACGGGACTGCTCGGGGTCTATTCCGATCCGGAGCGCGACCCGCGATTCCATACGTTGAGCGTGGTCTTCACCGCCGAGGCCGACGCGGATGAAACCCCTTGCGCCGGCGACGACGCGGGGAACGTCCGCTTTTTCCCGCTGGACGCCCTGCCGGACAGCATAGCCTTCGACCACCGCGGGATCGTGTCCGATTTCGCCCAGCGACTGAGCAGGAGCGCATGATAGCACCGCCTCATGACATCGTTTTTCTGACTTCGGAAGTCTACCCATTCTCCAAATCCGGCGGATTGGCCGACGTCATGGGCATCCTGCCCCTGACTCTCTCGCGCATGGGTGTGCGCGTGGCCGTGATCACCCCGTTCTACGGGCGGCTGTCGACGGGCCAATACCCAGTGCATCTGGTCCACGAGAACTGCCCCGTGGGCTACCCGTGGGCCGACACCACCGCCGACATCTACCAGGCCGACTACCACGGCCTGCCTGTCTATTTCATCGAACGCGGCGAATACTTCGACCGCCGTCATTATTACTGCACCCACAAAGGCGACTATTTTGACAACTGCGAGCGGTTCATCTTTTTCTGCCGGGCCGCCCTCAGCGCCATCCGACACCTGAAGATGGGGGCCCGCATCGTCCACGCCCAGGACTGGCAC
>JAKLDV010000224.1 GCA_022703335.1 Elusimicrobiota bacterium | reverse complement strand
CGCCTCGCGCGGCGAAGCCCGAGGCGCTCGCCTCCTTCGCCCGGGGCCGCGGCTGTGGCGCGGTCCACACCGACCCCGACACGGCCGCCGCCTTCCGGCGCGCGCTTGCCGCAACGGGTCCCGACGACCTCCTCCTCATCACCGGCTCGCTCTATCTGGTGGGGGAGGCGCTCAAGGTCTTAAAAAATGATTGATATCCACCCTCTCTCCTCGTTCCGACCCGGTCTTCGGCTGGGTATCGATCTGGGCGGCACGTGCGTCAAGCTCGCCCTCGTGGATGAACACGGTCGGATACGGGCGCTGAAGAAACTGGATACGCCGCCCGCCCCACGCGCGATCACCCCCGCGCTCAGAAAGATTCTACGGTCCTGGGTCAAACGCTCTCTGCTGGGGACGGGCGTCGGCGTCGCGGGGGACGTGAATCCCGTCAGCGGCACCGTCCTGTTCGCGCCGAATTTGAAATGGCGTAACGTCCCCCTGAAACGCTACCTGCGCGCCGCCGGCGTGCCGGAACCGATCTTCTTCGACAATGACGCCACCGCCGCGGCGTGGGGCGCCTTCCATGTCGAATTGCCCGGCCGCTCGCAGAATTTCGTCCTCCTGACCCTCGGCACTGGCGTGGGGGGGGGATTGGTGTTGAATGGCCGTCTCTACCACGGCGCCACCGCCTCCGCCGGAGAACTGGGCCACATGGTCATCGACCGGAACGGCCCGCCGTGCTGCTGCGGAAGCCGAGGATGCCTGGAAACCTATTTGGGCGGCAATTACCTGGTGGCCTGGGTGGAAGGGGAGATGAACCGCCTCGGCCGAAAACCGCCGGCCGATCTTTCCCCTAAAACGATCGCTCAACGGGCCGCCCAAGGGGACAAAATCTGCTTGTCGGCCTGGCGCCGGGCGGGCGAGGCGTTGGGAACCGCCCTTTCCAACCTCATCAATATCTTTAACCCCGACACCATCCTTCTGACAGGCGGCGTCGCCGCCGCCGCGCCGTTGTTCCTCCCGCACGCTCGACGGGTCGTCGCCCGGAACCGTTTTGTCTCCGCGCCCAAAGTCGTCCGCCTGCGCGTTTCAACCAACCATCGCCACCTTGGGGTCATCGGAGCGGCTCTCCTTGTCGAATAGGCGCGTTCTCCTCCGGCTCGCCACGACGCTCATCCTCTGTCTGGCCGCCGGTCCTCTCTTGGCCGACGAGGAAACGGTCCGCACACAACTCCCCGGCGCCAGCACCGGCACGCTCGATTGCCAATACATGGAGTTCCGCTCCACGGAAAATGTCCTCTACGCGAGGGGACAGGTGGTGATGGTCTCCAGCGGCACCCACCTCGAAGCCGATGAGGCCATCTTGCACTTGGATGACCGCCGGGCGCTCGCCACCGGCCACGTCTACATCGAAGACGGCGAGATGACCCTGGTGTCGGAAAAAGCCGATTACAACTGGGGTCTGTCCACCGGCGTCGTTTACAACGGATATATCCTGGATCCCCCTTGGCGGCTGTGGGGACGGGAGATCGTCCGGTTGGGGCCGGACCGCTATACCGTCCGACGGGCGGCCATGACCAACTGCGATCTGGATCCGCCTCACTACCATTTCCGCGGCCGGCGCGGCCGCTATGTTCCCCACAAACGCGCCACCGTCTACGGCGGCGCCTTGTCCCTCGAAAAAAATCCCCTGCTTTATACGCCCTTC
>JAKLDV010000223.1 GCA_022703335.1 Elusimicrobiota bacterium | reverse complement strand
GCTGGAGGACGGCAAGCTGACGGACAGCCTCGGCCGGAGCGTGGATTTTCGCAACACCGTCATCATCATGACCTCCAACGTCGGCGCCCGCCTCATCTCCAAGGGAAAATCCCTCGGCTTCCTCGTGCAGGAGGACGCCCAGAAGGATTACGCCGCCATGAAAGACACGGTGATGGAGGAGGTCAAAAAGGCCTTCAACCCCGAGTTCCTCAACCGGCTCGACGAGATCATCGTCTTCCATTCGCTCACGCGAGAGGACAGCCGCAAGATCCTGGACCTGATGCTCAAAAAAGTGGAGAAAAAACTCGGGAGCCAGGGGTTCTCGCTCATCCTCTCGGAGGAGGCGAAGAACTTCCTGGTGGAGACCGGTTTCGACCCGAACTACGGCGCCCGGCCGCTTCAACGGTGCATCCAACGCCAGGTGGAGGACCCGATGGCCGAGGAGATCCTCGCCAAACGCATTCCCTCCGGCGGCAAAGTCTACGTCGACCTGGACGCCGACGCGAAAAAACTGACCTTCTCGACAGCCCCGGCCGAAAAACCGGTGAAAAAATAATTTCACCGGAGACCGACCGCTTCCGCCTTTGGCTTCCGCCCCTCCGGATGGTTGACGGACCACTCCCGCAACGCCATGATCGTCCCGTAACGGCCGCGCTGTCCTCCCCGGCCGCCCCGGGTCCGAAAGGAGCCCGTTTCTGATGTCCCGCCGACTCGGCCTCCTCGTCGCCGGAGCCGCCCTCCTCCTCTTCGCACTCTGGACCTTCTGGTTGCGGCCGCCGCTGGCGCGTGGGATCCACCGGCTGTGCGAATCCCGCCTTCCTCCACTCATCGGCCGGCCGGTGACCTTGGAAGAGGTGCGCATCCACCCTCTGTTCCTTTCCGTCACGCTCCAGGGACTACGTATCGGCGAGGCCGAACATCCGGTCTTTGTCTGCCGACGATGGGTCCTGCGTCCCAGGCCCTTTCACCTGGAACGTGATTTTCCCTGGCTGAAACCGGCCATCGGGAACTCTTTCGTCGACGGTCCCGTCCTGCGCCCAGAAACGGCCGCCGGCCCCTCCGGAAAAGCACCGGCCCTCTCCCAAATGCTGACGACTCTCGGCGGCCGGGTCGCCTGGCTCCGACATCCCCTCCGATGGAACCACGGCACGGTGCACCTGCCCGCGGCCGCTGACCGCGAAGGCCTGTCCGTTTCGGATCTCTCCGGCCATTTCGACTGGAACCGCCGGGGGGTGGTGCTCCACGCCCGAGGAGACGTCCCGTTCGGCGACGCGCGTTTCTCTCTGCACGTGGCTCCGGAAGGAACCTGGAAACTGTCGATCGTCTCCGAAAAGATCGACCTCGGAAAACTCCCTCTTCGAGGGGGACAGGGGAGGCTGGCCGGCGTTCTGAGCGGGAAGGGGGAGGCGCAAGGGACGGTGGCCCAGTGGGACGCGAAAAACTGGAAATCCATCCGCTGGCGGATTGCCGGGAATGTGTCGAACGGCTCCTGGTCCCCGCCGAACTCCACCCTCCGCATCCCCTTCGAGGGGACTTTTGGACTCGACCGCGATAAGCTCGCCTTGTCCCATTTCAAACTCCTGAAAAAAATATCGGTGGAAGGCCATTGCTCCAACCCCTTCGGCCCGGACGCCCGCATGGACTTTTCCCTGCGTGGACAAAAAATGGATACCTCTGGGTTATTGTCC
>JAKLDV010000222.1 GCA_022703335.1 Elusimicrobiota bacterium | reverse complement strand
AGATTACCTCCCGGCTCTGCGGCGATGGGCCCATCGTCAACGGAAGGAGCTGATTTTGAAGAGACGTTTTTTCGACGGGGATGGGAAACCGGTGATTGATGTTTTCGTTATTGGCCCCCCTTTCCGGCGGGGCCATTGGGTGCCTTTTGAATTAAATCAGACGAGCATCGCGTTGGAATTTGTGTTTAACCTTTGCCGGGGGATGTGAATTCGGGGAACGAGTTTTAGAACTTGACGGAGAGAGAGAACCGCTGGACGTTGCCGATGTCCCCGAGCGGAACGATGGCGTAGTCCAGCCGGCAGGATTTCCCTGCCGCCACGCCGATCCCGCCTTGGAACCCGGCCAACGGGTTGGATTCTTCCTCGGCCGAGCCGATGAGGGCGCCGCCGAACGGGTTCAGATGATAGCCCGCCCGGAGGGCCAACAGCGGCAAGGGCGTGAATTCGATGCCGTAGGCCGCCTGCCAAAGGCGGTTTCGCGGTTCATATTTCAGGTCGCCGGCCATGGTCAGGAACCGGAGCGGGGAATAGGCGAGCCCCGTTTTGAGCATGAACGGCAGGGCGAAACTCCGCGAATCGTCGAACGCCAGGCGGGGCCCCAGGTTCTGCGCGGCCAACCCCAGGGTCAGTCCCTGGATGGGCAGCGGACGCAGCAATCCCAGGTCCACCGCGGCGCCGCGCGCCCGGTGGGAGGCCAGCCGTTGTTCGATGAGTTTCACGTTGATGCCCGCCATCGTCATCCCCAGAGATTTCGCAAAACTCACCCCCACGGCGGTGTCCGCCGCCGTGAAGGAGCCAACGGCCTGCCGCTGGCTGTCCCGGCCTTCGATCTCCCCCGCCCGGAGCGACACGACGTTGACGCCCAGCGTGCCGCCGAAAGCGCCCGGATGGGCGTAGGCGGCGTAGTCGTGCCGCAGGCCGGCCAGCCAATCGGCGTGGGCGGCGACGGCCTCCCGACGTTGCAGGGCGGCCAGCCCTGCGGTATTCCAATAGGCCGCGCTGGCATCGTCGGCGACAGCCGTGAACGCGCCGCCCATACCGATGGCTCGGGCTCCGACATCGATTTTCAGAAAGGCGGCCCCCGCGCGCTCGGCCGCGCGCGCGTTGAAAGAAAAAAGCGTAAAGCCCAAAGCGAAAAGCAACGCCAGCGTCGCTTTCCCCTTTAAGTCTTTCACTTTAAACTTCCGGCCGTCGTGCATTTTCATCTCCATCCGCTCGACTTCTCGTCCCATCGCCGCTTTATGCTTTTCAACCTTTTATTAACTTTAAACTGTTCCCCGCCTTTCACCGCTTCGCTATCGAAGCACCGCCAGTTTTTTCAGGAACGTCAGGTCGTCGTACCCCCGGCGTTTAGCGCGCACCCGGTACACGTAGAGGCCGGGCGCCGCGTTCGAGGTGTCCCACACGCATTCGTAGGCCGCGCGGCCGTCGATGCTCTGCGGCGCGCCGGTCAAGGTCGCCTCGTGGACCATTTCGCCGGCCGCCGTGTAGACCGTGATCTCCACGCGGTCCGCCTGCCCCACCTCCACGTGGATTGTCGGGAATTGGCCCTCGGCCGGGTTGGGGAACGCATAGACTTCGCCCGCCGAAAACCCCGGGTCCGTGTTGGTCGACAGATCGTTCAGAAGCTGTTCCGCCTCGGCCGGGGTCGCCGGGGCCAGCACCTGATAGAGAGAAAAGTGGCTCACCTC
>JAKLDV010000221.1 GCA_022703335.1 Elusimicrobiota bacterium | reverse complement strand
GATACCTATGATGGCTACCACGATCATCAGTTCGATGAGCGTGAACCCTTTCACCGACTTCGATTGCAGTTTCTTCATTATGACACCTCTCTGTCGTGATGATAAAAACAACAACAGCTAAACGTTATAACACTTGACGTGGCGATGTCAAGATAAAACACCCGCGGGGCGCTGTGATTTTAGGCCTGTTTCCCGGCCAGGGACCCCAGTTCGAACATCGGGATGAACATGGCGATGACGATGCCGCCGACGAGGATGCCCATCACCACGATCACCAGGGGTTCGATCATCGAGGTGAGGGATTTGATGGCCACGTCCACTTCCTGGTCGTAGAAGTCGGCGATCTTGGTGAGCATGGTGTCCAGGTTCCCCGTCTCTTCTCCGACGGCGATCATCTGCACCACCATGGGAGGGAACACGCCCGATTTGCGGAGCGGTTCGGAGATGCGTTCTCCTTCCCGGATGGATTCGCGCGCGTCCAAGAGGGCTTTTTCGATGACCTTGTTCCCGGAGGTCTGGGCCACGGTTTCCAGCGCCTGCAAAATAGGCACGCCGGATTTCACCAGGGTTCCCAAGGTGCGGGTGAATTTGGCCACCGCCACTTTGCGGAGGAGCGGGCCGAACATGGGCAGTTTCAAGACGTTGGTGTCAAAGATCTTCTTGCCGTTTTCCGTCTTGACCCATTTTTTGAACAGGATGAAGAGGACCACCGGGACGCCCAGGAAGGCATACCAATAGTTCTGCAGGGCGTCCGAGAGTCCCACCACGATGCGTGTGGGCAGGGGCAGTTCCGCTCCGAAACTGGCGAAGATCTCCTGGAAGGTGGGGATCACGCCCACCAACAGGAAGACCGTGACGGCGGCGGCGACGATGGCCATCACCGCGGGGTACGTCATGGCGCCCTTCACCTTGTGTTTGAGTTCTTCGGCGGCTTCCAGGTAAGTGGAGAGACGTTCCAAAATGACGTCCAGGATGCCGCCCACCTCGCCCGCCTTGATCATGGCGACGTACAGGTCGGAGAAGGCGGTGGGATGTTTCTTCATGGCGTCGGCGATGGAAAGTCCGCCTTCGATGTCTTCCTTCACCTTGGTGACCACGACCTTAAACGGCGGACTCTCGATCTGTTCCGTCAGGATGTTCAGTCCCGCCACCAGGGCCACGCCGGCGGAAACCAAGGTGGAGAGTTGGCGGGAGAACAGCACGATGTCTTTGGAGGCGACCCCGGGCTTGAACGGGTTGAATTTTTGAAAAGCGTCCAAGAGGCCGGGAGTTTTCTCATTGATCTCCAAAACGATCAGTTTCTGGGAACGCAGCCGCTCCATGGCGGTGCGTTGGTCCGGCGCTTCGAAGACGCCCTCGGCGATCGCTCCACCGGCGCCGCGGGCTTTATAGATGAATTCAGGCATGGGACATTTTCCTCCCTAACAGGGTCATGGATTTTTGGCGCGGATTTCCCGGACGATCCTGTCCAGGTGTTCCGCCAGACGTTTGTGGCCGGTCGACGTTCGCAGGGCGTCTCCCCAGAAAAAATCGAACTCGGCGCCGGATAAGACATCGGAAACGGGCGGTTCCGCGGCGTCTTTTTCCGACGACACCAGAACGACGCCGAAGAAGGGGGTGCTCCCGTTTTGCATGTCCAGTCGGGCGGCGGCAAAAAGGTCCGCAAAGGGGACGGCGCCGGATTTCGGGCGGGCCGCGGTCCAGAGGCGCATCCCGGT
>JAKLDV010000220.1 GCA_022703335.1 Elusimicrobiota bacterium | reverse complement strand
CGCCCTTCTACACCCGCTCTCTCCGAGACAAACGCTGGACCTTGCGGGTGGAACCCGGACAGAACTCCCGCGAAGGCCTTTTTGCGAAATCCATCTTCGGCTATAAACTGACGGACAACACCTACACGCGTCTCTACTGGGACCATTTCGAAAAAACAGGCAACGGGGTCGGCGCTGAATACAACTATTACCTGCCCGACGTCAAAGGTTCCGTCTATTCCTATCGCATCGAAGACCGCGTGGCCCAAACGGAGCGCTGGAACTTCCGCGCCGGCCATTGGCAACAGCTGAAACCCCGGTGGGCCCTTCAAGCCAACGCCGTCTTCCAAAGCGACCAGGACTTCAATAATTTGTATTTCCGCGACGATTACGAGCGTGTCCGTCAGCGAGCCGACTCAGACGCCGCCCTCACCTACCAGAACCCGCTCTACTCGGCACGGGTCTCCTTCGAGCAGGATATGACCTTTAATACCACCCACCAGGCGTTCGTCCGCGACCACACGGTGCTGCCGCAATTGAATCTTCAGTCCTCTCCGTTGAACCTGGGGAAACGGGAGGTGTACCTCACGCTGACCGGAAATTTCATCAATACGTATCAACGCCCGGAGGTCACCGACCTACTGACCCAAAAACCGACCTTCTATCACGAGCGCGACCTCTTCAAGCAAAGCGCCGACGGCACCCTGGACCTGTCGAAAAAAATACAACTGGGAAAAAACACCACCCTCAAGCCCGCCGTCGGCGTGATCGAAGAATGGCAGGCGTGGCGGGAATCCGGCGTCAGCGAAATCGACCGGAAAGATCTTTATCAGGGCCGCGTCTATACCAAGACCAACCTTCGCCGCCGCCTCACCCGCGACCTGGACGGCGATTTGACCCATACCTACCGCGTCCGTTGGTCGCCGAACCAGATGAAACGCGACCATTCTTCCTCCCTCCTCGACAGCGGCACGGAAGCGAACTCCCTGGACCTGTTCCTTTCTTATCGCATGGGCCGCCTCCTGTGGGTGCGCGCCAGCAGCGGCTACGACCTGCGCGTCCTCCAAGGGGAAACCATCGAAACGGTGCGCCAGAAGATTTCTCCCCCGAACGTGGAAGTAAACATCACGCCCACCCAAACCCTTTCGTTCTTCTATCGCCAAAGCGTTCTTCTTTATCCCGCACGGAAAACCCAGACAAGCCAGTTCTCCGTCCAGGTGGGGGAAATCGAAAAGCCGCACCTCGAGTCCGGCCTCAGCTACAACGTCGGCACCCCGCACCAACTGCAGGTCCGGCACGGCGCCGCCTTCCCCCTGACCAAAGGCTGGTGGGTGAACGGCGGCGTGCAGTACAACGCCATCGGGACCTATCGGATGGATTATGATTCCGTGAAATTCATCGAGAAATACCTCATCCTCAAGCGCGACCTGCACTGCTGGAAAGCCAAGGCCGAGATACGGCAACGGCCCGGCGTCGAAGAGGTATTTTTCACCATTGACCTGAAGACCAACTTCGCCGCCCGTCAAGACATGGCCTCCCCGGAAGAGGAACAGTTTTATCCGGCCCGGGAGCATGAATCGCCCTGACGGAGGACAAAGCCACTCCGGCCGCTGGCTTTGCCGGTCCGTTCATTTGGGCGAACGTTTTGAGCATCTGGTTCGAGCTTGACGATGCCGGTCATTTTGCATACAATCCTTTGCCCCGACGGCAATCGTTACCGGATGGCCGCGGGGTTATTGAATCGTTCCATCGGAGGACGGACTTAACATCATGAAACTCCTTGTGACCGGCGGCGCCGGGTTCATCGGCTCCCATTTCGTCCATTATTGGCTCGACAAA
>JAKLDV010000022.1 GCA_022703335.1 Elusimicrobiota bacterium | reverse complement strand
TGGTCTTTCACCCGGCTCCTGCTGCCGCCGCTGGAGGATTATGCGCGGGACCGGGCCATCGCCCAGGAGGTGTTTCAGGCGTTGGTCGGCAAACCCGTCCGCGACTGGCGCGCCGCCCGCGAGGCCTTCAAGGACATTCTGGAGTGGGACAGGGACACGTTGCAGGCTCTGGCCCGCCAGGCCTACGAGAAAAAATTCGGGCCGCTGGAAGAGGGGCAGTTTACCCTGGAAAAGGTGCGGAAATTTTTGAAGCAGACGGACAAGACCGCGCTGAAGGAGCGCGTTCAGGCGATGAACCTGGAGGCTTTCCAGCGTTTTCGTAACATCGCCTATGCGGCGTCGGGAGCGGCCGGCGCCGCCGCTATCGTTATGTTGTTCATCGCGCCTCTCGGGGGCGTGCCGCTGGTCTTCCTGTCGGCCCTCGGCTTCTGGAACGGGATCGTGTTGCGGTGGTCCCACCAGGCCGGCCGGCGCGTCGTCGAACTCGGCCGTTCGGCGATGCCGTTTGAGGAGAAGGCCCGATGGGAATATCAGTTGAGCGTGGATTACGGGACGACCGTCGAACTCCTTTCCACCGAACGGATGGCGGCCCTGTCCGGCGATGAAAACACGGTGGCTTTCGTCCATCCGGAGGTCCCGGGGACCATCTATTTGAACCAGGGCTGGGCCGCGGACCGGTCCGCGCGCCTCCAGCGGTTCATCTTGCCCATCGTGATGGCGCACGAGCATGTCCACCTGGAAGGCGTTCGTTTGCCCACGCTGCCCACGCGTCTCCCTTTCGCCCCGTGGTTGAACCGATGGTTCCTCCTTCCCCTGAACCGAAAATTCTTTTCGCTGCCCCTCTTCCACACGCACCTGTTCGCCAACCTCGCCATGGCGGCCCGGGGCATTCTCCGGCGGAGCCGCCTCATGTTCCTGGATCGCGCCCGTCAGGACACCGTCTATCTTTTCGACAAACACGACGTTCCGGGGCTGACGGCCAAAGTGGTCGAATCCGCCCTGCGGGACGCCGACATCCTTTTCCTGGAAATACCGCACGAATGGGTCCCCTATTACCAGGCCGTTTCTCTCGGGCGCCTGTCGCCGGAAAAAGCGGTGGAACTCATCGGGCAGGAATCGGGATACACCTCGTACTTCCAATCCGCCGTTCTGGGAACGCTGGTGAAACTTTACGGAAGCCGGGTCCGGATCGAGGGCGATCCGCCGTTGCCTCCGACCATTCTGAAGTTGGAACAGTCGGCACAGGAGGCGCTCAACCAGGCGTTGCTGCGTCTGCTGGAGGGGGATTCCGCCGGCGCCATGCGGTTTTTTGAGACGCATCTGACGCGCATGGCGGAATATGAGAAGGAACGCGATGCCCTGCTGCACGTTCGGCTGAGACAGATAAACAAGCTCGCCCCCCAGTCCCGGATACGGGTGGTGCGCGGGTTCGTCCATTCGGCCCATTACGGCAACATCCGCCAAAAACTGCCCGCCGGGAAAAAAGGCATCGTGACCGACATCCCGGAGGGTTACGAATATCTGCCGTATGAAATCCTTCTCCATCGGGAAATGCGCGGAGAGGCTTTTGCCGACCCCGCGGAGCGACGGGCGCTGATGAGCCGGGCGTTTTTCAGCGCGCTCCTCTCGTTGGATTACGACATCTCGCAGAAGAAGGACATCGTCTCCTATTCCCGGCGGATCAACGCGCTGGCGGCCCAGGTGACGCCGGAACAATTCGAGGCCCTGGCCGCGGACCTGGCGAACCACTTTCAGCAGGACGTCGTGGACAACCCCATTGTTCCGGCCACGCTGAAAACGTCCCACGTGGAGAACTGGATATCCAACCGTCTTCCGGGTCTGGTGACGTCCTATCTTCAGGACCGGGGATTGCTCCAGGCGGGGGAGGCTTCCGTTTTTCACAGCCTTCAGCCGGACACGCCGATGCGGCAATGGAAACGCCGGATCAAATCGGCGCTCTCCCGAACGTCGGGCGCGGCCGGGCAGGGCCTTTATCTTTCCGGCGCCGTGGCGTTGGGCAGCCTGGTGGCGCCGTGGCTGGCGGCCGCCGCGGCCATGACCCGCCGGGATTTCCTCCGCGGCACCTCCATGGCGCTCGTCGGGCTCTGGGCCTCGAATCGTTTCGCCTGGGCCGCCACGCCGTCGCCCGTTCAACCGAAACCGGTGTCGCCGCCGTCGACCGAGGAGGACAAAGCGCTCCTGGCCCGCTTCGAGAAATTGAGGGAGGTTTTTCGGGACGAGCTCTCGCGGAGCGTTCGGGTGTCGTCGGATTACCGTCTGGAAAAGATGGGGGATATTTTCGAAGAACTGCGTTTCGCCCTGGAGAACGCCGCGCACCTGGAGGATTTCGTTCCCGGCGCTTTCGAGGAGATACTGCAGATGACCGATTTCTTCACGTTCTACGGCCAAGCGGAGGGGGCCGTTTCCAGGGAACCGTTCGAGAAATTACTGCCGGCCCTTCTCGGGCAGATGGAGCGGAGCATTTCCCGGCAGGACGTTGTTCTGCCGGGGGTTGTCGGGCGGACGGCGGCCGCGCTTGTGACCGCCGGATCGTCCGCCCCGGATCAAATCGCCGGAGACTCTTTCGCGTTGTTGAGCCGAAACGACCGGTTCGTCATGGCGTTCCTCTGGGGCTTGAAACACGACCTGCTGGTCGACTATCTCGACCCGCGGTCGTCGGCGAAGACCGTTTTTCAGAACCGTCTGCGGGAATACATCGGGCCCTCATGGCTCGTGCTCTTGTCCGAACTGGAGGCCCCGCTGGCCGGGCTCGCGGCGGACACCCTCTCCCTGGAGGACATCGCCTCGCGGTTGGAGGGGATCCAGAAACGGGCGGAAGCCCTCGATCCGTGGAACAACAGCATCGCCCGGCTCCTCTATCAGCGGGCCATGTGCCGTCTCGCGTTGACCGAAATGCTCCGGGACCGCCAGGCCGGTTCGCCGCAGAATCGGGCGGAACTGCGGGAATACATGCTCAACCTGACGGTGTTCATCTACAAATACCTGAACGCCGCCTCCACCAAGGAGGCCAACGCCGTCGTCGTCCACCCCCTCAGCACTTTTCTCAATGGGACGGCGTTTTTCCATTACGAGCTGGCCCGCGTGGCCCACGAGGGACGGCACCAGATCAACATGTTCAAGGACCTGGCGGGCTGTCTCTCGGTGAGGGAAGACGGCGTGACCGTGACGATCCCGATATCCATGAAGAGGCGCGACGAACTTTTGAAGGACGTCCGGGAGGCGCGGACGGACTTCCATGAGGACCTTTCCTTGCTCGCCGCGGCCTATGAGGGCGGGCGCGTCCTTCACACGGTGTTGGCCAGTGAAAACCCGGCGCTGCGTGACGCCGCGGTGCGGGACGCCTTCGCCGGGAAAAAACCGGAGAAGGTCGCGGACCGGCTCACAAAACGGTTCGACAGCAGCCGCAAACTGGATTTGGACGTCCGGGTGAGGATGCGCGCGGTCAAGGTGTTGGAACTTCGGTTGCTGGATGTCTTGCGGGGGATCCAGGCCGCCCGGAAAGTGAAGACCGGCAAGGAAGCCCAGGCCCTGTATTTCTCGGTTTGGGAGGGCGAGGTGGAACCTTTCACCGAAGCGAAGATCATGAAGAAGTTCCGCAACGAGCCCGTCAAACAATGGGAGGAGTTCGCCCGGTTGCTGCGGGGGGGCGGCCTCAATCTGGTCTACCATCCGGATTCCTACGAGATGGCGGCCCGGGTCTATGGGATGATCTACTACTGGTGCCGGGGGGACCGCAACACGATACGTGATTTCGTGAACGCCGTTTCCGCCTTGCCGGAGGACGGCGGGCTGAGCATGGCCGAGGCTTTCGAAAAGTACAACCGGTCCCCCGGCGCCGCCGCGCAGAAAAAGAAGGCGCTGGAGGGGCCTTCCGTCGAGGGGGTCATGGCCTGGTGGCCTTTGTTGGAGTCGTGGGTCCGCTCCCTCCCGTCCACGGAGACGGCGAACAAGCTTTGGACGGAGCTGGTCACGCATCTCGGCATTCCGGATGTGAGAACGGGCGACCTGGACGGTTTGGCGGCGGCCTTGAAAGTGTCCGGGCGGGCGTTCCTTTTGCCTTACGGGTTGACCGTGCGGCTCCTGGAAGCGGCGGCTTCCGCCGGCGGCCTGGAGGGACCGGTCGTCGTTCCTTCGACGGCCAACCCGTTCCAGAGGGAGTTCCGGCAGGCCCGGAAGATGTTGAAGGAAGTTTACGGGCTGCGCCTCTCGCTTTTGAACGTGCATTTGACGCGCGGCCCGCCGGGACTGGTTCCCACGTGGACCCAGGACGGGCATTTCCTCGTTCCGGAAAGGACCGTTGAGCGCTGGGTGCGGCAGGGGAAGGACCCCGTCAAGGCGCTCGTGCAGACGCTGTTGCACGAGGTCATGGAACGGCACGAGACGCTCTCCGCCCAGGCCGCCGGCGTCGTCATCACCCGCGAATGGCAGCGCGTCCTCCACGACCGCGTCTCAAGACATTTCAATCTTTCCGCCGCTTCCACCGCCCGCGTGGTCGACCTCTCGGAGCTTCCCGACGGACCCCATTTCGAAACGAAGCTGAAGGAAGACGGTTCGGACTACAGCAACCTCACCGAGGCGCGGGAAGTTCTCAAGACCGTTCAGGACCTTTTGGCGCGCGGCCTGCGGCTCGAAGACATCGTGATCACCAGCCCCTATCCCGGCCAGCTCAGCCTCATCCGCCGGGTTTTCGGGAGGTCGCCGGTTCCGGAAATGCGGTACCTGTCGAATTTCCCGTCGAAGGATTCCCACAAGGTCGTCATCGTTTCCACGGTGCGCAGCACCGCCGGGGCGCTGGAGGGCGTACGGAGCAACATGCCCAAGGACCACCTGATCCGCTGGCGCTATCACGCCGCCCTCACCGAACATCCGGACAAGCCGGACCTCGTTTTCCGTCGAGGGAGACCGCTCCATGTGTGGCAGAGTCGGCGCGGCGACTATTACATCCGCACCCGCGTGTGGAACCGGCCGGGGGACAACCTCCGGACTCTCCGCGTGGACCGGTTTTCCCTGGTGAGCCGCCTGGAGATATTGCGCGGCCGGTCCGGCTGGAAGAAACTCACTCCGGCGGAACTCGCCGAGCTGAACGCCCCCTCCCGAGTGAACCCCCGTCATTTTGCGGGGCTGGAAAATGTCCTGAAAGCCGGCCCCCAGCCCATCGTCATCGGAAGCCTGCCGACCCTGCGCGAGGATCCGGCGGTGGACCGGCTGATGTCGCCTCTCCTGGACCCGTACGACCCGCCGGCCGAACAGGAAAAACTGAAGCCGGTGCTTTCGGCGGTGGAGGAGTCTGTGAAGAAAGGCGAACAGCCGGTCGTCGTGTTCGACCTCGACGACACGCTGTTCGACACGCGCCCCCGCAGCCTCGCCATCCTGCACGGTCTCGCCCGTGAACGGATGCAGCGCCCCGGCGCGGATCTCTCCGGACCCCGGAAGGTCCTTGCCTGGCGTTTGGAGGATATGACCGGGCCCTGGTCCGTCCTCCTGGACCGGGCGGCCGCGGTGTTGGGGCTCACGGAGGAGGAACGAAAGGCGGCGGGGGCGCGTCAATACCTGCCCGAAAATTTCGTGCACGACCGGCCCCTGCCCGGCGCCGTCCGTTTTGTGCGGGAACTGCATGCCCGGGGCGCCCGCATCGTGTTTCTCACCGGGCGTTTCGACGCGGAAGAGCGCTCCCTCACCATGGCCCAATTGCGGCGATTCGGCGTGCCGAACCCCGAGGACGACCGGCGCGTTTCCCTCCTGATGCGTTCCCCGGAGTTCAGGGACAACGACCCGTACGGGTTCGCCTTCAAAACGGCGAGCCGCGACGAGATCGCCAAGCTCGGGCGCGTGGTGGCGGCGTTCGACGATCTTTCGCCCAACGTCGAAACCCTGAGGGAGCGGTTCCCCGAGGCCCGGGTCTACCATTTGAATCAGCGGCAGACGGAAGAGACGGTGGAGTCCCCCGACGTGACGCTCCGGGGGGATTACCGGCTCCATCGGCCCCTGCCGTTCCGGGCCGAGCCGCCCGTGGTGGACACGGGGCTCCATCGTTGGATATCCCCCGAAGAATTGTCGGAGGCGTTGACGGCGTTCCATGAGTTGTTGCCGGATTCCGCGATAACGCGGCTCGCGATGTCCCGGGGCCCGCCGGCGGCCGTCTTGCCCGAAATGGACGGCCACGTGCGGGCCAACAGCCGCGGAACGGTGTTCTTCGACGACCGATTTTTCGAGGAGGCCCGCCGCAAGGGGCTCGACGTGCGGGCGGTCCTCCTGATCGCGCTCCTGCAGAAGGACCATCTCCTGCGGCGCCGGTCGGAATTCCGGGAACGGAACGCGGGCCGCGCCCCCACGGCGGAAAATTTCGAGGCGTGGCGGCGGGAGGCGATGTCCCTCGGCCTTTCGCTGAGTTCCGCGGCGGCCCTGCTGTCCCTGCCGTTCGTTCAGGAAAAATTCGAAAGGGACCGGGACCTTTCCGCGGGTTTCTTGCCGATCGAAAAAATCAACGGCCTGTTGGCCGAACTGAAAGCCCACCACCCGACGTCCGTCCATCATTCGGGCCGGGTGGCCAGCTATGTCCGCCAGGCCGGCCGCCGGTTGGGTTATTCGCCGGAACAGAACGAATTTCTCCGGCAGGCGGGTCTGCTGCACGATATCGGCAAATTGGGCATTCCCGCGGCCCTTTTGGACGACAGCAAACCCAAACTGACGGACAACGAGATGGACATTTTGCGCACGCACGCGATCAAAGGCTTGGTGTTTCTGCGGGAACGGTTTCCGAACAGTCTCGTGTGGCTCGGGACCCTCCATCACCAGCGTGTCGACGGGAAGGGATACCCGCGCGTTCCGTTGAAGGGGAGGAACAGACGTTTGTCCGGGTCGGAGATCCCGCCGATCGACCGCCTGCTGACGATCGCGGACGCGTTCGACGCCATGACCAGCCGTCGTTCCTACAATGTGCCCATGAGCAGGGAACTCGCTTTTAAAATCCTCGGCGGAGAACCGGACCAGTATTCGCCCTGTTTTCTAGAGACTCTCAAACAGATTTTTGAAAAGATTCCGACATCCGCCCGGGGCCAGTTTCACCTGAAACAGGCCGCCCGTTATGCGGTCCTCGGTTCCGCCGGGGGGCTCCTTTTGGCCGCCCTGACGGCGTTCGGGTCGCCGGTGATCGCCGGCTTCTTGGGGGCGGCCTCCCTCTGGCACGGGTTCGCCGTTCTGCTGAACCGCCGGGCCGGACAAAAAGCCCTGCGGGCCGGCAGTTTCGGAACGTCCCAGAAACGGGCCGCTTTCAAGAGTGTTCTGGAAAAGCTGGGGGTCCCCACGTTGGCGAATCTGTCGACGGAGGAGTTGCGCGCCCAGATGGAAACGGCGTTGACGGACATTTGGGGACAACAAATCCGCGTCCGGACCACCCGGGAGATGTGGGAAACGTTCGGAGACGAACGCGCCGTCGCCGAGGCCCGCCGGGAAGAGGGCCGGCCCGTCCTCTACATAAACATCGGCTGGCTCCTGGAAGGGCAGTCGAACCGGCTCCGGCAGTTCATCCTGCCCGCGATCCTCTCCCACGAGGAGACGCACCTTCTCGGCTGGTCCCTGCCGCTGGCATCCCTTCCCGTGAACCGGTTGACCCGGCCCCTCTTCGCGGTCAATTCTTTTCTGAAAAGCCGTTATTTCCGGACCGAACTGAGCGCCTACGCCAAAACCTCCGCGGTCACGCTCATCCGCGGGCTGATGTGGTGGCGGTGGCCGCTCTCCAAAGACCAATTCTATTCGCCGCAGCCGCTGTTCCGCCGCGTGATGGTGTTCGCGACTCTGGCGGCCGCCCTGAACGCCGCCACCGCGCGCCTGTCCCTGGCCGCCGCCCCCGACGTCCCGCCCCCGACGCCGACGACCGTGACGCTTCCGGCGGTGCAGGCGGCCGCCCCCGAGGTGGAGACGCTCGTTTCCGAGACGTTTGGTTGGGCCAGGAATTTCGAGCAGTCGCCGAGAAAAACCTATGCGGAGTTCCGCGGCGAAGTGACGGCTCTCCTGAAAGAGGCGCAGGCCCGGGGCCAGAAACCGGTTTTGGGCATCGGCGAAACGCACGGGCACCTGAACGAATATCGGTTCGCCGCGGAACTGATGGGCGACGTGGGGCGGGAAATCCCCATAAGACATTACCTGGAGGAACAGGGCGGAGGAGAGGCGCATCTGTTCCTGAACGACGACAATCCCCGCGCCGGGTTGATAAAGGAACTCGGAGCGGAAGTCATTTTTGTGACGGGCAACGGACCGGGCGTGACCACGTTCCCCCAGCCGCTGAAGAAGGCCGACAAGGGGCTGGCCGTGGTGTATGCCGGGAAGAACCACATCACCGCGGTCATCGACTGGTATCCGGCGGTGTTCAACGCCGCCGGCCGCTACAAGGTGCCGCCGCCGACCATCCATTCCCAGTTCGACGAACAACGTCCCGGCGTGGCGGTGGTGATGCTTCAGCAGTCGCAGATTTATGAGGGGATGCAGGAACATTTCTTGAGGAAACTCTGGGAGGCCCGGTCGACGTTGACGGAGGCGCAGGTGGCGCAGGCGCTTGAGCGGTTCGAGCAGGAGTGGGCCCAATATCAGGCGACGATGGGGGCCGAGCCCCGGATCGTCAAATCGGCCGGCCAGGAAAACGTCTACTTCGTGGTGTTGCCGAATTCCATCGAGATGCGCGAGCCCCGCGCGGTCAAGTTGTTCGCCGCTGTGTGGAACAACCCTCAGCGGCGCCAGGAACTTCTTCGGTCGGGTGTCGATAAAATCAACGTGCAGGACGGCATGGGACGCTACATGGCCTGCGGGGGGGCCTCCCCTCTGGAGGCGTCCGATCTCGTGCCGTACGGCACCTTCATCGGTTTCACCGGTCGCAAGGACGGGAAATTCAGCGAGATCCGGTATTACGGCCCCGACGGTGCGGCGGCGCCGCTTCCGCTCGTTTTCCGGAACGACACCGGGAGCGTGGTCACGCCGCAGTTCGCGCCGGCCGAGAGGGAACAGTTCCTTAAAGACCTCGAAAAACTCAAGGAGGAAGCCCGCCGTTTCGAGAACAGGCATTACGAGGCCAAAGAAGAGGACGGTCGACGGACCGGAGCCTTTTTCGGCGACCGCGCGGCGCCGGGGGTTTCCGTTCCCGCGGTTCCTTTGGCCGGGATGCTTTCCGCGTTGGGCGCTCGCCGCCGCCGGCGAGACGGACCGCCGCTGACCCCGCCGGGATTCCTGGGAACCCTCGAGGACTATCGGGTTTATTTGGAGTCGAAAGATATCCGTTTAACGCCGGTGTTGGAGAACGGCCGGTCTCTGGCGGTGGTTCCTCCGGAGTTGCAGCCCTTGGCGGAAACGGGCGAACGGGTCCTTCGGGACCTGTGGGACGAGGGCCTCCTGCCGGGACAAGGGCCGCTCACCGTTTCCGTGATGCAGTTCAACATGCCCGGGCATGAGGAGGCCGGCTTGGCCAAGGAAATCAACGCCGTTTGGACGAGCGACGGCCACCTGATCATCAACGAGAATCTCTACCGAAAATGGCTTTCCCACGAATGGCGCGGCGGCGGGAGGATGGAGGAATCCTTCCGCACCCAGACGCGGTTGCAGTTCGGTATCCACGCCCGCGCCCTGGAACGCGCGCAGGCCCATCGGCCGGTCACGAGAGAGGATGTGCGCCTTTGGACCTTCGATCTTGCGGCCGATTTTCGTCAGGAGAAAAAATGGCGCAGCACCTTGGAACCGCTGACCGCGTGGGCCAACCACCTCCGGGCCTCTCCCTGGTGGTCGGCGCGGCCGGAGAAAAAAGGAGCGGCGTTGGTGCGGCTGGCGGAGACGTACGTCACCGCCGGTCAGCCGCAAGCCGCCAAGGCCCTGGCCCTGGAAGTGGAACGGCTCCTGACGCAGGCGGCCGATCCGATGGAAAAAGCGCGCCTCCGCTGGGGACTGATGGGACTTTTTGAGAAACTCGGTTCCCGTCGAAAGACGGCGTTCTATCGGGAGGCTTTCCTGCGCCTGGCGGCGTCCAATCCCGCTTTGATGGATTTCGCTTTGGCGGCCGGGCTGAAGGAGGTTTCTGGGCGTCCTCTGGCGGAGGGGCTCGCGAAGGCGTTCCGGGCCGTTGATTTGGAAAAAACCGACGCCGAGGTTCTGGCGTCCCTGTTCGAGGCGCTTCCACGGCTGTCCGCGTCTTCCGAAAACGCGGCTCTCCTGGGTGAACTGGACGATCTGCGGGGGACTTTGCCCGCCGGCGAAATTTCGTCGCGTTTCGGTCTGGCGCTGGTGTTGGCTTATGGGAAACAGGGGAACGCGGCGCGGGCGGGAGAGCTTTTCGAGGATGTTTCCAGGACGATGTCGGCGACCTTGGACAAAGCCCCCGGCCTCCCTCCGCTGGAAGAGACGTATCTGGCGGCGGCCGCGCAACTCGGCCGGGAACAGGAAGCCCGGCAGGTGTTGGCGGCGGTGTTCGCCCGGTGGATGGAAACCGGGACTCGCCGGGGTTTCGAATCCCTCGGCGACCTGCTCCGAAGGCTTCGGCTCGCCGCGGCGTTGAAAGATTCCCGCCTGGAGGCGCTCTTCGGCAAGGCCTTCGCCGAGTTGGACGATCCGGCGCCGCTGCCGGAAAAATTCGAGTTCCTCGCCGGCGTGATCGCCACGTTCGCCCGGGTTCACCCCGCTCCCCAACGGGCGGCGTCGGCCCAGCGCCGCCGGGAACGGACCTTGCCGCTTTTGCCCGCGGTGCTTCCGCCGGTGAACGGCGTTTCCCGCGCCGTTCGGCCGTCCTTGCGCCGGATCGTCGGGCGTCGGCTTTCGTCCGTGGCGGCCCGCTGGGGGAATGGTTCCGAGGGTCTTCTGTCCTCGGAGTTGCGGGAATTCCGATATCTTCCGGCGGCGGAGATGGACCGGGCGGCCTCCGGGTTTTCCGAAAAGATGGCCCGGGCCCTCGGCGAACGCCTCGAGAAGACGGCGGCCTCTTCCGCCTCGGCGCGCGGAGACATCGGCGCCGCCTCCCTGGAGGCGCTGGGGGCGCTTCATGCCATGCATCAGACCTTGAACCCGTCGGCGGGAACGGCCGACCTGCCGCAAACGGAGGAGGTTCGGGCGCTCTTGCGGGTTTTGTTCGAAAATGAATTCGACCTCCTGCCGCCGATCCAGAGAGATTTCCTCAAACGGTTCGGCGTGCGGCCGGCCAAAACCTCCGGACCGGATCCGGCGGATTCCCGGCAGGCGCTCGCGCTCGCCCGGCTTTTGATGGCGTTTGGCAAGGGGCTTCCGGCCGGGGCGTCGGACCGGGAGACGGCGCTGGAACAGAAGATAAAAGACCTGATGAAGTCCCGCCGGCCTCTCACCGGCGACGAGGCGCGCCGCCTGGAGGCCGCGTATCAAAAGGGCTGGGTCTCCTCGCGTTGGGCCCAGCAGGGCCGACATCCGTGGCGCATAAAAGCGCTGAGCCGGTTCCTCCAGGCTTGGGAAGCCGAGGTGCCCGCCCAGCCGGTGGTGAAATCCTACGATCTCAGCGGACTCGCGGAGACGTTGCGGAACCGCGAACCGCTCTCCCCGCGCGAAATGCGGCTGGTCCGTTCCCTGCAGGAGGAGCTGGTCCGGCGCGCGTCTTCCCAGGAGACGACCGCGCCCTTGGCCGTGCTGTCGAACGGTTCGGTGAAAGAAAAAGATTTGTTGGAACTCCTCCGCACGCAGATCCCCTCCGACCTGTGGGACGTTCTGCGCGACAACGTGATCGTGCTTTCGGGCGGCGAGGTGCGCTCCGGGTTCGAAGGTCTCATGGACCCGGACCGGGTGTTGAAGACTCTGGAGAAACGGCTGGGCGTGCCGGCCCGCGCCGAGATATTCACCGACGACGTGGAGCGCTGGAAGAAAGACTGGCGTTCCGCCGCCAAGGCCCTCCTCATCGAAGTCGTCAGCGAAATGGAGTTCCGCATCTTCCGGTCCTCCTCGGACATGGAAGCGGAATTCCGACACATTCAACTTCTCCAAATCCAAGCCTGACGGTTTTTTGGTAATATCCCCCCATGCGACGACGTTGTCTGACATGGGCCCTCGCCTTTTTTTTACCGGGACCGCTCCTGGCCGCGCCCCTCTCGCGTTCCGATCGGAAATATCTCGCGGGCGTGTACGCGGACACCTGGCGCTGCCTCGCCCATTTCGTCAGCCCGACGACGGGCATGCCCTACGATTCCCACGAACGGCTTCCCAGCACCTCCCTCACCAACGCCGGTTTCTACATGGCCGCCTGCGCGGCGGCCCAGAAAACCGGGCTCCTTTCCGAGGAGGACGCCCTCCGGCGGATCGAAAAAGTCTTGGACGGGCTGGCCCGCGTGGAGAAATGGCGCGGGTTTCCCGTCACCTGGTTCAACGCCGACACCCTGCAGACCACCGAGACCCAATTTTCCACCGTGGACCATCTGGGGAACCTCACCGCCGGCCTGGTGCTGGTTCGCCGCGCGTTCCCGGAACTGCGGCCGAAGGCGGACGCGCTCCTGGCCCCGATGAACTGGGGGATCCTCTATGAACCGGCCAACCATCTCTACCGCGGCGGGTACCGTCTCGACACGAAAGATTTCGACATCCGCCAGCCGTGGGGCAATTGGTATTACGGTTATCTGGGGGCGGACACGCGGCTGGGGAGTTTCTTCGGCGTGGCCACGGGCCAGGTGCCGCTGATCCACTGGAAATCGCTGGACAGGTCCCGGGAGACGCGTTCCGGGCAGGATTATTTCGTCCCCGGCTGGCAGGGCGGCGGACTTTTCATGCAATGCGTGTCGGGGCTTTTCTTCGACGAGCGGTCGACGGTGCTGGGGAAATCGGCGGCGAATTTCGCCTACGCGCAGATCCTCCACGCGGAGCGCATCGCCGCGCCGGCGTGGGGATGGTCGGCGGCGGCGGCCCCCACGGGCGAATACCTGGGTTGGGGCGCGCTCAAGGACGAGGTGGTCACACCCCACGCCTCGGTTTTGGCGATGTCCTATTATCCCCGCCGGGCCACGGCCAACCTGCGGGCGCTGGACCGGCTCGGCGCGCGGGCGCCCTATGTGGAAAACGGCCGGGAATATCGTTTCGGGTTCCGGGATTCGTTCGACTGGAAAACAAGCCGGGCGGCGGCCGGGTATCTGGTCCTGGACCAGGCCATGTTGTTCCTGGCGCTGGCGAATGTCCTCCACGATGGCGTGGTGTGGGACGCCGTGGCGTCGGATGAGCGGGTGGCAAACGGCCGGAAGATTTTGGAGGAATACGCGCGTCTCGACGGACGGGTGACGGAGATTTACCGTCGGCGGGACAGGAAGAAGATATCGGAGGCGCTGAAGATCCCGCTGGAGTGACGAAGCGCCCTATCTCTTCCGTCGTCCGGAACGCTTGAAGAACCACACCAGGACGAACCCCGCAAAAAATCCGCCGGCGTGCGCCCACCACGCCACCCCGCCCGTCTCCCCGTGCGCGGCGCTCTGCAGCAGCGACCCCCACCCCTGAAACGCCTGCAACACGAACCAAAATCCGAGGAAGAAAAAAGCCGGAATCTCCACCAGGCGAACGAAAAAGCCGAGGGGGATTAGCGTCAGCACTTTGGCGCCGGGATAGAGGACGAAATAGGCGCCGAGAACGCCGGCGATGGCGCCGCTGGCCCCGATCATCGGCACGCGGCTGAGCGGGTGGAGAAACACCTGGGCCAGGGTGGCCGCCGTTCCCGCGCAGAGATAGAACACGAGATACCGGAAATGACCCAGGCGGTCTTCCACGTTGTCGCCGAAGATCCAAAGGTACATCATGTTGCCCAGCACATGGCTCCAGCCGCCGTGCAGGAACATGGCGGAAAAGATCGTGGGCCAGTCCGTCCAGGGAAACGCCACCAGGCGGCCCGGGACGACCGCCCAGGCAGAGATGAAATCATGTAAAACGTCCGCATTCGACAGTGTGATCTCCCGGACAAACATCGCCAGGTTGGCGGCGATGAGCAGTACGTTGACGAGCGGGTAGGAACGGCTTTTGACGCTGTCGCGGATGGGGATCACGGTTTTAGTTTTTTCGGAGCGGGTAAGTCGTTGGTTCCAGTCGGGCGGCTTCCCGGCCGGCGATGACGGAGTCGGTCGGTTTCTTGAGGAGGGAGAGGACCTGCGCCCGTTCGTCGTGGGCGCGGGCGTTGTAGGGGTCCAGTTCCAGAGAACGGCGGAGAGCGGTTTCGGCCTCGGCGTATTTTTTCTGCGATCGCAGGACCAGGGCCATCGCCAGATGCGCCTGGGCGTCCCGCGGGCCGAGGGCCACGGCCTCCGCCGCGGCGGAGGCCGCTTCGGAAATTTTTCCTTCGGCCAGCCGCGCCTGAGCCAGAACCGCGGCGGCGCGCGGAAGGGTTGGACACGAGCGTCGGGCCTCCTCCGCCGGGGGCCGGGCCTCGGCGATTTTTTTCAAGGCCAACAGCGCCTCCGCCTCGTCCGACAGAAGCAACGCGTGGCGGGGGAAGAACCCGCGGGCGCGCCGGATCCATTCCAGGCGTTTCGGGCCGTCTCCCCGGATCCGCTGCAGTTCCGCCATCCAGCGGAGGGCGGCCAGGTGTTTCTGGAAGAGCTGGAGGGCCCGCAGGGCTTCGCGTTCGGCGTCGGCGTAGTGGCCCTGATACGCGTAAAATTTGGACCAGGCCAGGCCCGTTTCGACGGCCGCCTGACGGAGGTAGCTCCGTACCTCCAGGAAATCCTCAATCTCGGCGAGACTGGCGAAAGAGACCGGGGCCTCCCCCGGTTTGGGCATGACCTGGGCGGCCTGGTCGAGCCGTCGTTTGGCCGTCTCGAAATCATCGCGTCGCGCCTGCCACTCCGCGTCCCGGAGCAAGGCGAAAACGTTTCGTTGGTCTTCGCTCAGAAGGGCCTGATACACCGGGCCGGCGTCGGCGAAGCGCCCGGTGTCCCGATAGATGTCCGCCAGGAGCAGCCGCGCCGCCGAGGCGCGCGGGGACCCGGCGACCAGACGGCGCGTCAGTTCCTCGGCGGCATCGCATCGTCCCGCCGCCAAGAGGGCGCGCGCCGCCGCGAGCCGCGTGGTGGAATTTTCCGGCAGGTCCGCCAGGGCGCGCTCGTATTCCGCGGCCGCCTCGTTGAACAGCCCCTCCCCGAAGAACACGTCGCCGGATCCCTCGCGGATGGCCCGGTTCTCCGGCGCCCGCGCCACGAGCTCGTCGTATTCTTTGCGCGCCGCGGGCAGCTCGCCGCGATAGGCGTAGAGGCTCGCCAGGCCGAGGGAGGCCCGCAAATCGTCCGGGTCGGCCGCTTTCGCTTTTTGGAAGGATTCCAACGCGAAGTTGTCGAACCCTTTGGCCAACTGGAGGAACCCCATCCCGATGTGGGCGTAGGCGTTTTCCGGAAAACGTTCCAGGGTTTTCTGGAATTCCTCCTCGGCGTTGTCCACGGCGCCCTTCAGGAGATAGGCGCGGGACAGTTCGTTCCGGATCTCCCGCTCCACCGGCGGCGCCCAGGTTTTTTCTTCGAGGGCGCGTCGGAAGAGTTCCACCGCCCCGGTGACGTCGCCCTGTTCCAGGAGTTTTTTCCCTTTCTCGTGGAGAGGCAGCCGGGTGAAATGCCACAACGCCGCCCCGCCGACGGCGGCCGACAGGAGGAGGGCCGGCAGGAGAGGTTTTTTCATGGGGAAAATTTCACAAACACCGCGGGCTCAGAGAGGCCGCTTGGCCGGCCGGCCGTTGCGGCGGGGATACTCCTCCGGCGTGGCCGACGTCTTTTCGATTCGCACGATGTAGCGCGGCTGGGTCAGATGCGGCAGGCGATAGACCGTGTGCCCGCCCAGCCGGCCGCCCAGCCGGGCGAGGGCTTCCCCGGCGGCGGAGGTCTCCTGCGGGGCCTCGTGGCCCCGGTGGAGGAGCGCGGCGCCGCCCACGCGCACCAGCGGCAGCGTCAATTCCAGGACGGTGGAAAAAGGTCCGACCGCCCGGCAGAAGGCGGCGTCGTATTCCTCCCGGTGTTCTTCCCGGCGGCCCGCGTCCTCGGCCCGTTCCGCCAACACGGCGACGGTGGGCAGCGGCAGACGTTCGACCAGGGTCTCCAGGAACGCCGTTTTTTTACGCACCGATTCCAGAAGGAGCCCGCGCCATTCCGGCCGCGCGAGGACGAGGGGCAGTCCGGGGAAACCGCCCCCGGTCCCGACATCCACAAATCGAAGGGAGGGCTGGTTTTTCAGCCAGGGGTCCTGGAGCGCCGCCAGGGAATCCAGCAGGTGCCCCAGCAGGAGTTCCTCGTCGCAATGAAAGGAGACGAGGTTCACCCGCCGGTTCCAGACCTTGAGTTCCTTGAGGAAGTGGCTCATGAGCCTTCCGGCCGCGGAGCCGAGTTCCACGCCCGTTTCGGCGAAAAGCGGTTCCCATTTCTGGAAGGCGGCCTCCAGCGTGAGATGGGTCTCGAAGTCGAACGGTTTTTGCATGGAAGGAAGGGTCAGGAGGCGCGGGTCGCCGTGTCGCCTTGGCGGCGGGCGCGCCGCCGTCGTTCCAGGTGCACCAGGAGCACGGCGATGTCGGCGGGGGTGACGCCCGGGATGCGCGCGGCCTGGCCGAGCGATTCAGGCCGCACTTTCTTCAGTTTCTGCCGCGACTCGGTCAGCAGGCTTTTGATGGCGTCGTAGTCGAACTCCGGAGGAATGCGCCGGGATTCCGACTTGCGGAACTTGGCCAGTTCCTGTTTTTGCCGTTTGATGTAGCCCCAGTACGTCGTCTCGATCGCCACCTGGCGTTGAATGTGCCGTTTGTCCCAGAAATTGCGGTCGGCGCTTGCGGGAGGGCGGTCGGCGGCTTCTGGAAAAGGGAGGAGCGATTCATCGGTGGGGGGGGCGGCCGGTTCCTCGAGAGCGTCCGGCGGCAGGGCCGCGCGCACGGCGTCCCGCACGCGGCGGCGATAGTCGACGAAATGCGCGTGCACGTCCGGCGGGATGAGGCCCACGCGCCGGCCGTAATCCATCAGCCGCAGGTCGGCGTTGTCCCAGCGGAGCACCAGGCGGTATTCCGCCCGGGAGGTCATGAGCCGGTAAGGTTCGTCGGTGCCCTTGGTGACCAGGTCGTCGATCATCACGCCGAGGTAGGCCTCGTCGCGCCGGAGAATCAAGGGCGGCTCGTTGCGCAGTTTCAGCACCGCGTTGATGCCGGCGATCAGTCCCTGCCCGGCGGCTTCCTCGTAGCCCGTGGTGCCGTTGATCTGGCCGGCGAAGTAGAGGCCCTCCACCGCCTTGGTCTCCAGGGTCGGTTTCAACTGGGTGGGGGGGCAGTAATCGTATTCCACGGCGTAGCCGTAGCGGAGGAACGCGGCTTTCTCCAGGCCGGGGATGCTGTGCACGATCTGTTCCTGGACGTCTTCCGGCAGACTGGTGGAGAGCCCGTTGGGATAGATTTCCTGCGTGTGATACCCCTCCGGCTCCAGGAAGATGTGGTGGGACCCGTGGTGGGGGAACTTCACCACCTTGTCTTCGATGGAAGGGCAGTAACGCGGTCCGATGGATTGGATCTTGCCGGTGTAGAGGGGGGAACGATCCAGGTTTCGGCGGATGATGTCGTGGGTTTCGGCGGTGGTGCGGGTGAGCCAGCAGGGGAGCTGGGGTTGCGGCAGGGAGCGCGTGAAATGGGACATGGGCTCGGGGGGCTCGTCCCCGGGGGCTCGGGTGCAGCGGGCGTGGTCGATGGTGCGGTCGTCCAGTCGCATGGGGGTGCCGGTCTTGAGCCGGCCGACGTCGAAGCCGAGGGAGCGGAGGCTGTCGGAAAGGCCCACGGAAGGCCGCTCGCCCAGGCGGCCGCCGGGGGTGGCCTGAAGGCCCCGGTGGAGCAGCCCGCGCAGGAAGGTGCCAGTGGACAAAATGACCACATTCCCGCCGATCCGGCCGTGTTTTGTGGTCAAAATGTCCTCAACCCGGCCGTTCCGGACGCCCACCGCGGTCGCCTCGTCCTCCAGCAGGGTCAGGCCGGGCCGGCGCCGCAGGGTGTCGGTCATCACCTCCCGGTAGAGCCTCCGGTCGCACTGGGCCCGGGGACTCCACACCGCCGCCCCCTTGCCCCGGTTCAACATCTTGAACTGCACCCCGGCGCGGTCTGTGGCTTTGGCCATCTCCCCCCCCAGGGCGTCGATCTCCCGCACCACCTGGCCTTTCCCCACGCCGCCGATGGCGGGGTTGCAGGACATCTGGCCGATTTTGGAGAGGTCCAGCGTCACCAACAGGGTGGAGAACCCGGAGCGCGCCCCGGCCAGGGCCGCCTCGATGGCGGCGTGCCCCGCCCCCACCACGAGGAGGTCGTAACGTTCAGGCATGGGAGCGGTTGTTCAAGGTCGACATGAGAGGGGTTCCATGATAACAAAATCGCCTTCGGCAAGGATAGGCGGGGACACGGACGTCATTTGTTCGAGAGAGGATGCGCCTTGAGGAAGGCCAGGATGAATTCGCGGGCCTTCCGATATCCGGACGGGTTGGGATGGACGTCGTCCGTGGGGTCCTGATTGTGGGCGGCGCGCAGGTCGTCGACGGAGAATTTGTCGTGGAGGTCCAGAACGGGGGCCTGGGCGGCGGACAGCCAGTCCCGCAGGGAGGCGTAAGAGGCCCGTTCTTCCCGGTCGTAGCGGTCGCGGGGTTTGAAGTAGGGGAAGATGACCGCCGAAAAGTCGATCTCCCGTTGCCGGCACCAAGCGACGGTGTTCTGAAAGGCGCGGTGTCTCTCTTCCAGGAACGAATCAAAGGTCTGGGCGGGCATGAAACGCTTCCGGTAAAGATAAGCGTTGCGGAACGTCCAGCCGGCCCGGTAGAGATGCGAGTGTCGGAAGAGGAACGGCGAGACGGCCCGCGGCGGCGACTTGACGATGCCCTGCAGCATGAGCAGCCGCCCCTCGTGTTCGAACACCACCGGGACGAATTGAAGGGCGACGTCGTTCAGGCAGAAAAGGATCAGCACCTGGTCCGCCGATACCGAGGCGGCCCGATACCGCAGGATCCGTTCGTATTGGTCGAGGTTGTACCCTTCGACGGCGAAGCTCCAGAGTTTGACGGGTTTGCCCCAGGCGAGGGAGAGTTCCCCTTCGGCCTGTTCGTAGTCCGCCGGGCACGAGAAGATCTGTTTTCCGACCGAGTCGCCCAGGACGAGAATCCGGACCTCGTTGGGCGCTTTGGCGGTCGTCGCCGAATGGAGCGAGCGAAAGCCGAACGCATCGGGTGGAGGAGAGGCGTCCCTGTCCTCCCAGCCCAGGTCCGGGGAGGGGCTGAATCGTTTCGGAGAGAGGGGGTCGCCGCCCATGCGGAATTCTTCGGCGAGGCGGGGGAGTCGGAATTGGGGCAGAAAACGGCGGGACAGGAATTCGCACGCCAGGATCCCGGCCCCGAGGCCGCAGAGGATCGTCAGGATGATTTTCGCACGAACCCGGCGGCGGGAGTTCTTCCCCGGAAGGGCCGGCGTTCCTTCTTCAGGCGGGAGATTCACTTTTTTCTCGCACGCGGGTCAGGAGGGCCCCCCCCGCGAGGAAGAAAACCAAGAGCGAGAGGACGCCCGGTCTCAAGCCCCACACCTGGCTCACCACGCCGAACACCAGGGGGCCCAGCACCGCGGTGAGTTTGCCCACCACGCCGTAGAAGGCGAAGAACTCGGCGCTTTTTTCCGGCGGCGTGAGGAGGGCCATCCAGGACCGGCTCGCCGCCTGGCTTCCCCCCAGGACCACGCCCACCACCGCTCCCAAAATCCAGAACTCCCACCGGGCGCGCATCGCCGCGGCCCACAGGAGCACCCCGCCGTAGACGGCGAGCGTGCACAAGATACTTTTTTTGTGGGACAGTCGATCCGCCAGCCAACCGAAGAACAGCGCCCCCGCGAACGCCACCGCCTGGATCATGAGGAAACAGAGGATCAATTCGTTTTGCGCCATGCCCAGCGCTTGCGCGCCGAACACCGACGCCATCAGGATGATGGTCTCGATGCCGTCGTTGTAGAGCAGGTAGGCCGCCAGGAACGTCAAGAGGTTTTTGTACCGGCGGAGGTTTTGGAACGTCTCCCTCAGCCGGAGGACGGCGGGGCGGAGGAGTCCGGCCGGATGTTCCGTCGCGCGTCCGGGGCGCTCTCTTAAGACGAACATCAAAGGCAGGCCGAAGACGAACCACCAAACACCCACCGAGAGGAGCGTGGCCCGCACCGGCAAATAATCTTCGGACGACAGCCCGAAGGTTTGCGGGGACTGGATCATCCACAGGTTCAGGGCCAGACAGAGTCCGCCGCCGAGGTACCCGACGGCCCAGCCGAAACCCGACACGCGCCCCATCCGCCCGGGCTCCGCGATCTCGCTCAAAAAAGCGTTGTAGAAGACGTTGCCGCCCGCAAAGCCGATGTTGGCCACCAGGAAAAGGAGTATCGCCGGCCGCACGTCGCCCGGCCGGACGAAGAAGAGGCCGGCGCTGGCCGCGCATCCCGCCAGCCAGAAAAGGGCCAGAAAGGATTTTTTCCGGCCGGCGTGATCCGCCAGCGCGCCCAACACCGGGGAGCAGACGAAGATGATGAGCATGGAGAGCGAGACCGTGTATCCCCACAACGACGTGCCCGGCACCGTGGCGCCCAGAAGGCGGACGCCTTCGGCGGGCACCACCCGCTGGACGAAATAGACGTTGAACACCACCGCCAGCACCGTGGTGGCGAAGGCCGAGTTGGCGAAATCGTACATCGCCCAGGCCCACACCGATTTTTTCCGCAGATATTCCGGCGGCGTCATGGCGTCAACCGGCCGCCGGCACCCGGAACAGGATGCTCCAGGGGTCCCGGTAGAGGGGCGACGGAAGGCTGTCCAGCACGTGGCCCAGGAACGCGGCGTATTCCGGCGCCTGATAGGCGGAGGGGGTGATGCGCCGGAGTTCCGGCACGTTGACGAGCAGGTGGGTGTATCCCTCCCGGCGGAGCCGCTCGATAAAAGAGGCCGGGGTGGGCGTTTCTTTTGCCCAAAGGGCGAAGGGGGGAACATTGAAAGCGCCGGAGGCCCGCGCGGGGAGAGGGCAGCGGTAGGTGCGGGCATCGCCCACGAGGAAGACGCGCCCGGAGAGGTCGGCTTCACGGAGGAAATCGAAGGCTCCCTGGGAGGGATGACCGTAGACCCCGGTGTGTTCCCGGCGGAGATATTCCGCCTCCGATTGGCGGCCCCACACCACGTCCCACCCCTGATTGAACTTCTGGAAGATGAGGACGAGCCACAGGGCGTTCAGGAAGAGCACGGCGGAGACCAGGAATTTCAGGACGTCGCCGAGCCGATCGGCGATGCGGCCCGCGACGTTCCTCTCTTTGGCGAGCAGGACGGCGGTGGCGATGTAATCCTCCATGGCCGCGGCGGCGAGGGCGAAGAGAAGCCCGATCTGCGGGATGAAGTAGCGCAGCCGGCCGGTGGTGACGGCGAAGAAAATGTAGGAGACCAGGGCGCATCCGAGCAGTTGAGCGCTGGGCCGGCCGTAGCGGACGAACGGCAGGAACGGCAGAAGCATCAGCAACACCGGGCCCAAAAAGCCGAACCGGCCCGCGTCCACGCCCGTCAGACTTTCCCGCAGGAGGGCGAGGGTGCGGAACAAAAGGCCGCCTTCGCCCCGTGCCTCCGATTCCCAGTGCGACAAGAGGGCGAGGTTCTCCGGAATGTCGCCGCCCAAAAGAGCGGTGGCTTTCGGGAAGAACGGGTTCCCCGTCCAGGCAGAGGCGCGGAAAAACCACGGCAACAGGAGGAGGATCACCCCGGCGGCGAAAGCGAGGCCCGGCGGGGCGAGCAGGCGTTGGGTCCGTTTCCGGCGGACGATCAGGTCCAGGGCGAAAAAGAAAACCCCGGAGGCGGCGGTGTATTTCGTCGCCAGGGCGGCGCCGAAGAACAGGCCGGCGACCAGCAGGCGGCGCATGTCGGCGTCCTCGCGCTCGCCCCAGGCGTCGTTCCAGGAGGAGAAGGAGAGAAAGAAAAAGAATCCGCAGAGGAGGTCGTTGGTGCAGGACCACAGGTTCACCCCGATCATCGGCGAGGAGAGGAACAGCAGCGCCGCCCAGCGTCCGGCCGCCGGGGACCATTTTTTTCCGACCCAGGCGCCGAGCGCGCCGGTGAGGAGAAGGCCGATCCCCCAATTCAACAGTTTGCACAGCCGGTCATCGCTCCAGGCCAGGGCCCACAGATAGAGGGTCTGGATGAGTCCGGGAAGGCGCGTGAGGTGGATGTCCGACAGGTCCACCATCCGGCCCGATTGCAGATAGGCCTGGGGCACGGCCAGATGATAGACCAGCGCGTCGTAGAAAGTTTCCGGCACCACGGTGGTGAGAAGATAGAGCCCGGCGAAGAAGAGGAGTCCGGCGCCCGCTCCGGTCTTCAGCCCGGCGCGCCCGAAGGGCGGAAAGGAAAGGTCGGCCTGTCGTAAACCGGTCAACCCCAGGAGGATCAGGAGGATGGAAACGACACGAAGCGTTGAGACCGAGGCGACGCCGCCCGCGGCCAGCAGGAATCCCAGCGTGCCCCAGCCCGCCAGGGCCGCCCCCGACTGGACGAACAGGTCCGTTTCCCCGGTCGGCCGGAAGAGTTTCAGGAGGCGCGCGCCCAGTCCCGGCAGGGAGGCGAAGAAGAGGAGGGCGGCGGCCAGCCGGCCGAGGTGGGGCCCCCAGGCGGCCGTCAGGAATTCCCCCCACGGCATCAGCGCCGAGAGGAGGTCGTCCATCGTCGGCTGGAAATAGCGCGCCGTGTGCACGGTGTGGAAATAGGCGGCGAAGACGGCGATGAACAGCGCCATCAGTGCCGGGACGAATATCTTCACGGAGCGGGAAGCGGATTTCACGGGAAGGCGGAGGGCGTCAGCGGGTCGGGTGGGTCGGCCCGTGTTTCCAGGCCGTGGAGGACGTTTGGATGGTCGAATGGTTGATGTGGAACCGTTCATGTAAAATCCGGCCGATGTGTTCGACGACCTTTTGTTGTTCCGGCATTTTTTCCGCGTGGACGGTGATGTGGGCGGAGAGGGAACAGATGTGCGAGCAAATGTTCCAGATGTGCGTGTCGTCCACGCTCGCCACGCCCGGCACTTTTCTTATGGTGTCGACGACCTCGTCCAGCACGAGGTGGCGGGGCACGCCTTCCAGGAGGATATCCAGGGAATCTTTCAGAAGACGCACCGCGTTGAAAAGGACGATGAGGGCGACGATGATCCCCACCAGCGGGTCGATGGCCCAGAGGCCGGTGAGGCGGAGGGCGATGCCGCCCGCGACCACGCCGACGCTGGCCAGCGCGTCGCCCAGCACGTGCAGGAACGCGCCCCTCATGTTGAGGTCGTTTTTGGCGAAGGAGTGCAGCCGCCAGGCGACGAAGAGGTTCGCCGCCAACCCCCACAGCGCCATTCCCAGCATGGGGCCCGTCTTCACGGGTTCGGGGACCCGCAGTCGGCCGATGGATTCCACCACGATCCAGCCCGCCACCACCATCACCAGCGCGCCGTTCAGGAAAGCCGCGAACACCTCCAGCCGGTGCAGGCCGAAGGTCCGGCGGTCGGTGGCCGGCCTTCCCGAGAGGTGCAGGGCCAGCAGCGAAAAGGAAAGGGCGGAGGCGTCCATGAACACGTGGCCGGCGTCGGAGAGGAGGGCCACGGAGTTGGCCCACCAGCCGCCGGCCAGCTCGACGAGAAAGGTGAACGCGGTGATCCCCAGCGCCAGGGTGAGCTGGGATCGCGGGCGCTGGAGGTGTTCGGTGTGCGCGTGCGTGTGCATTCCTTTTAGGACCTCTTTTCCGGCGGCGTCAGGGGAAAGGCCGTTCCACCCATTCGCGGGGGTCCACCCGCTCGCCGTCGACGACGACGGACCAATGCAGGTGCGACCCGGTGGAGACGCCTTCGGACCCCATGCGGCCGACGGGGTCCCCCGTTCTCAGGAGCTGGCCCTTCTGGGCGGTGGCTTCCCGCATATGGAGATAATAGGAAAAAACGCCCCAGCCGTGGTCAATCACAACGACATTTCCCATGCTGTCCAGCCAGCCGGAGAAAACCACGCGGCCGCGGTTCGGCGCGGTGACCGGCGTGCCGAGGTCGTTGGCGATGTCGAGCCCCGTGTGGCCCGTTCGGGTGACCCGCCCGCCGTAGGCCCGCCGCGTGCCGTAGAGGGAGGAGAACACCCCGGTGGTCGGGAACACGAAGAACCCGTCCCATAATTTCTTCGAGATGGCCCGGGGCTGGTAGATCTTTTTGAGTTCGGCCGCGTCGCGTTCCATCTGGCCGCTGGTGATGAGCTTGTCCTTTTCCATCGCCAGGGAAACGCGGCTCACCGGGAAGGTGGTCGGCAGCACGGTGAAGGTGACGGTCGCCTGATACACCTGGCCTTTCTCCAGCTCGCCGTAGAAGACGGCCTGTTTCCGGCCGGGCATTTCCTGCGACGGGACGCCGACCAGGGTCTTCCAGGCGAGGGGGCCGTCCGGATAGAAGAAGGCCTTCCGGTCGCCCCAATACAGCGCGGTGTTGTGGAGAGGGACGTTGGAACGGCAGTCGATGACCAGGGTGCGTCCCGCGGGCAGCGCGGCGGGGATGGGCGAGAGGACGACCTCCGGCGGTTTCCGCCCCTTGGCGAACGCCGCCGGAGCGGCGAAGAAGAGGGCCAGAACGAACGCGAGGAGCGGTTTCCGTGCCGGAAAAAAAGAGGCGAACCGGAAAGAGAACGCGTTCATTTGCCCACGCAGAATTTAGAGAAGATGGCGTCCAGGATCTCGTCGTGGACGCCTTCGCCCGTGATCTGGTTGAGGCCGCCCAGCGCCAGGCGCATGTCGATCGCGAGGCATTCTTCGTGGAGAGAGGACTCGGCGGACCGGCGGGCGGCCTTCAGGTGGTTCACCGCGTCGTTCAGCAGTTCCGCGTGGCGGAGGTTGATCAGGGTGGGGACGTCGGCGGTCTCCGGGGACCGGTCGTCCATCACGCGGACCAGTTCCCGGCGCAGTTCGTTCACGCCGCGTCCGTCCAGCGCGCAGGTTTTGAGGCACGGGGTCTTCGGCGGAAGAGGGAGCGGGGCGCGAAGGTGGTGGGCCGTTTCTTTGCCGGCCCGGTCCCATTTGTTCAGGGCGAGGACGATCTTTTTTCCGTCCAGCAGGGCGGCGACGGCCCGGTCTTCCTCGGAGAGGGGACGGGAGGCGTCCAGAACGAAGAGGGCCACGTCCGCCTGTTCCAGGGCGCGTTTGGCCCGCGCGATGCCGGCGCCCTCCACCCGGTCCGTTTCCGTCCGGAGTCCCGCGGTGTCGGTGACCGTCACGGGCACGTCGTCCGCCAGAAAACGTTCCTCCAGCGTGTCGCGGGTGGTGCCGGGAACCTCCGTGACGATGGCGCGGTCGTGGCCCAAAAGGGCGTTGAAGAGGGAGGATTTGCCGACGTTGGGCGAGCCGACCAACACCGCCCGCAGGCCGTCCCGCAGGAGACGGCCCCGGGAGGCGGTGTGCAACAGCGCGGTCCCTTCCTGAAGGAGCCGGTCCAGCCCCGCGCGGAGGTCGTCCTTGGAAAGATCGGGCACCTCGTCTTCCGCGAAATCCAGGTTGGCCTCGAGGAGCGCTAAAAGGTCCACCAGCCGCCGGCGCAGGTCTTTCAGGTAAACGGAGAGACGCCCCTGCATCTGCTCCATGGCCAGCCGGCGAAAAGACTCGGAATGGGCGGCGATGAGTTCTCCCACCGCCTCGGCCTGGGCCAGATCCAGTTTTCCGTTGAGGAAGGCGCGTTTGGAGAATTCTCCCGGTTCGGCGGGCCGCGCCCCGGCCCGAAAACAAAGGGTCAGGACGCTTTTCACCACGAAGGGCCCCCCGTGGCAGGAAATCTCCACGGTGTCTTCGCCGGTGTAGGAGCGGGGGGAGCGGAAGACGGAGGCCAGGACGTCGTCGAGCGCGGTGTCCCCGTCCCGAACGGTGCCGTGATGGACGGTATGGGAGAGGGCCTCCGACAGGGGGCGGGTGGATCGGAAGATCTTGTCGGCCACGGCGATGGCGTCCGGACCGGAGAGACGCACCACGCCGAGGCCGCCCGGCCCGAGCGGCGTGGCCACGGCGGCAATGGTGTCGTCAGAAGACATAGGGAGGGGGGAAACGAAGCCCGGTCGGCCGGCGACCGCTAAAGGGATTTCAGGCTTTGGCGCTTCCGGTTCCGGCCCCCTGTTTGGGGCGCACCACCACTTTTCGAAAAGGACCTTCGCCCTCGGACGCGGTTTCCACATCCGCCTCGTTGGCGAGAGTCTGATGGACCAGCCGTCGTTCGGCCGAGTTCATCGGCTCGAGACGATAGACGCGTCCCGTGCGGCGCACCTCGTTGGCGGCGCGGTGGGCCTCGTCGATGGCGGCCTGTTTCCGGGGATTCACGTGTCCTTCCAGTTCGAAGACCACCCGCGGCCGGTCCTTGGAGGTGCGGTTGAGGATGATGTTGACCAGATACTCGAAACCCTCCAGCGTTTGGCCGCCGGAACCGAAGAGTTTGTCGTGTTGGGCGGTCTTGAGCGTGATGGGAAGGGCGTTTCCTTCCGCCGGAAGGATTTCCCAGGAAAGGTCGTTCCAGCCCGCCCATTCCTTCCATTGGGTCAGGAGTTCTTCCGGGGTGGGGGGCAGTTTCACGGGCACGCCCGCCGCCATGGGAGGAAGGTTTTCCTCGACGGGGGGTCTCGTCGGCGCCGCCGGGCGGTTTTCGGACCGTCGGCCCGGGAAGGGGCCGCGGTTGTCGCGCGGACGGTCGTCGGGCCGCCGATCCTGGGGCGGCCGGTTGCGGTTGTCCCGGGGGCGGTCATCCCGGGGACGGTCGTCCCGGGGACGGTTGTCCCGAGGACGGTCGTCCCGTCGGCGGAAGTCGGAGCGTCCTTCCGAAGGGCGGTCTTCCCCGCGTCGCCGGAAATCCGGCCGGCCTTCCGAGGACCGTCGAAAACGGTCTCGGTCGCCGTCGTGGCGTTCGTTCGGGGCGGGCCGGCGTCCGCCACCGGCTTCCTTTTCCATCAACTTCACGCGGACCCGCCGGAACCCCATCATGCTGAGGAGGCCGGAGGCCCGTTCTTCCAACACTTCCACGTTCACTTGTTCTCGGGAAAGCCCGAGGGCTTTCAATCCGATGAGGATGGCCTCTTCTAAGGTTGAGGCCGAACCGATCCATTGTCTCATGACGTCACCTTCGCCTGTGCGGTATGTTTGAGCAGAAAAAATTGGATGCCGATGGAGATCAGGCTGTTGGTGAACCAGTAGAGCACCAGGCCCGAGGGCAGTTTAAAGAAAAAGAAAATGAAGATGATGGGCATCAGATACATCAGGCGCGCCTGGGTGGGGTCCATGGAGGACATGGTCATCTTCTGCTGCACCAGCATGCCGCCGCCCATCAGGAGGGGCAGGATGTAGAAGGGATC
>JAKLDV010000219.1 GCA_022703335.1 Elusimicrobiota bacterium | reverse complement strand
TGGTTCCAACGGTTCGTGCGTTCACCTCGGCGGCTGTTCTCTCCCTGGAAGACGCCGGCGGTTCCCGTGTCGTCCGCGGTCGAAGGGCCCGCGCCCGTCGACGTTTCGGCCCCCGAAAGCGCCGTCCCGGCGGCGGATACGGCCCCGCCCTCCGTCGCCTGGCCGGTCTATAACGCGGCGGCGCTTGAAAAACTGCGGCGGTTCATCGGCGAACGCTTGGAACAAAGGGGTCCCGCTGCGGCTCGGCCGCTCCTGGTCGCCATCGACGGCGACTCGGATGTGGGAAAAACAGAGTTCAGCGAGCGCCTGAACCTGAACGCCCGCACCAAGATCCTCCATATCGACGATTTTTATCATGAGGTGCCTCCGGCGAGCGGGGATTACCTGGCGTATGTCGAGCAGTTCGATTATCCGGTCCTCGAGGAATACTGGGATTTTCCGGCGGTGGCGCGGGAGGTGTCTCAGGCGATGAATTCCGGTCTTTACGACGTCGTCATCGTGGAGGGATTGAAGGTGTTGAAGAGCGAACTCGACGACGTTCGGTTCGACGTGCGCGTGAACGTGACGGCCGATATGCGCACCAGGGACCTGTTCCACCGCATGAAACAGCGGATGGGAGGAGAGCAGGTCGCGCGGCGGTTGACGTCCTATTTGGAGAAGTATTCAAAACAGTATTTGGACGGTGAAAGGAAATACGACGTGGTGGTCGACAACAGTATCCCGGCGGATTTCACCGAGGAGGACCTGTTGCGCCTGGCGTCGCAGGAGGACATCGGGGCGGCCCATGAATTGAAAGGTCCGCCGCTGGCGGCGTTGCGGTCGCTCTACGAGCGGCTCCTGCGGTTGGCGGAGACGTTGGGAATGGAAGGGGTGCCTTTGCCGGAGTCCGAGGAACTTTCCGAGGCGCCGGCCGTGATGCCGACGGAAGAACTGACGCGCCGTCTCGACCTGTTGGATCGCATGGAACGCCTCCGCGTTGGGCCGGAGACGTGGCATTGGGCGAAAGACCCTCTGAGGTTGGGACGTTTCGTGCGAATGCACCGGGATGTTCTGCTGGCGCTGGTGGATGCCGTCTCCCGCCGTTTTGTGGCCGCCCTCGGCGACCGGGAGGTGGCGTTGATCCGCCGGGCCGCGCGGAACCTGTCCGGGGCGGAATTCGAACGTCTTTCCCGGGATGGCCGTCAGGCGGTCTTCCGGCTGCGTTCTTCGGACGGCGGGACCGTCCGCGTCGCGGTGCAGGCCGCGCTGGGCCTACCGATGCACGCTTTCTTCGCCGACGACGGGACCCACGTCGGCGCCACCATCCAGGGCCCCCCTTCCCGCCGCGCTGTTTTCCGGCGGCTCGCCGATCTGGCGTCTTTCCGTATTTTCCGACGCAGCGCCTACACCATCACCCTTCAACCCGACGTTCTCCGTCATCCCGCCCGGCTCTCCCGAGCCCTCCAGGAAGAATTTTTGGAAATCCGGCTCCATCGGCGGGGTTTTTCTTTCGCCCGCGCGCACGAACAGGTCCACGCCCGCCTGGCCGCGGCCGGCCTGGAGGACGACCTCCCCCGCCAGCTGGAAGAGGGGAAAGACCGGTACGCCGCCCTCGTTCCGGAACTGGAGAGGACCTCCGGGCAGTTGAATGAAACCGTCGCCGCCGCCCGAGCCGCCGTGGACGACCGCTTCCGGCACAACCGAAGTTTCCTGGCGGCGCTGGCGCTCTGCGTGCTGGCCATGGGCGTCTATCCCTTCCCCTTCACCGACGTGATGCATGCCTCGGTGGATAACCTGCTCAAGCATGTCGCGGTGAGCAAGCTCTAACCCGGCGAAACACGATGCTCAACAATTTCGTCA
>JAKLDV010000218.1 GCA_022703335.1 Elusimicrobiota bacterium | reverse complement strand
TGACCTACCGCAACGTGTACGTGGCCCAGGTGTCCATGGGCGCCCGGGACGAACACACCATCCGGGCGTTCCTCGAGGCCGAGGCCTATCGGGGGCCGTCCCTCATCGTGGCCTACTCTCACTGCATCGCGCACGGCATCAACATGGTCACCGCCATGCGGGACCAGAAAGAGGCCGTCCAATCGGGGCATTGGCCGCTGTTCCGTTACAACCCGGACCTGGCCGCGCAGGGGAAGAACCCGTTGCAGTTGGACTCCCCCGCGCCGACGATAAAACTGGAGGAGTTCGCCTACAAACAGAACCGTTTCAAGATGCTCACCAAGAGCCAGCCCGACGAGGCGAAACGACTCATACAGGTCGCCCAACAGGACGCGGACATCCGGCGACGGTTCTATGAATACCTCGCTTCGCAGCCGGGGGCCTCCGCTCCGCCCGCCGGCGCGCCGGCAAAAGAGGGGGTCTGATGGAACTCACGACCACGTATCTCGGACTTCCGCTGAAAAATCCCGTCGTCGGCTCGGCTTCTTCGCTCTGGGACAAGTTGGACAACATCCGGTCGGCCGAGGAGGCCGGCCTCTCGGCCGTGGTGCTTCATTCGCTCTTCGAAGAGCAGATATCGCATGAACGCTACGAACTTCAACATCGTCTGACCGAACACACCGAGAGTCACGCCGAATCGCTCACATATTTCCCCGAGGCCGGCGATTTCGTCTTGGGCCCGGAGGAATACCTGGAACACATCCGCAAGGCCAAGCAGGCGGTGAAGATCCCCATTATCGCCAGTTTGAACGGCCACTCGCTCGGCGGCTGGACGGAATACGCCAAGCTCATGCAGCAGGCCGGCGCCGACGCGTTGGAGCTGAACATCTATTTCCTGGCCACCGATACCGCCCTCACCGGCCAGGAGGTGGAAAAAACCTATCTGGACATCCTGAAAGCGGTGAAGTCCTGCGTTTCCATTCCGGTGGCGGTGAAATTGGGGCCGTGGTTCAGCGCCATGGGGAACATGGCCAAATCGCTCGCCGACGCCGGCGCCGATGGGTTGGTGTTGTTCAATCGGTTCTATCAGCCGGACATCGACCTGGAGAACCTGGAGGTCGTCCCGAACGTGGTTTTGAGCACGCCGCTCTCCATGCGCCTGCCGTTGCGTTGGATCGCCATCCTGCGCGGGAACGTGAAGGCCTATCTGGCCGCCACCGGCGGGATCCACCAGGCCGGCGACGCCCTCAAGGTCCTTCTGGCGGGGGCCGACGTGACCATGTTGTGTTCCACGCTTTTCCGGAACGGCATCCCCCACGCCAAAACCATCCTCAGCGACATGAAGATGTGGATGGAGATGCACGAATACGATTCGGTGCGACAACTTTGCGGGAGTATGAGCCATAAAGCCGTCGACAACCCGGCGGCTTTTGAGAGGGCCAATTACATGAAGGCCTTGCAGGGGTTCGGTCTTAAATAAGGGCGTCGGCCCGCCTTTTTCTCGACGACTTTTTCGTCGATCGCGGCGCCGGGGCCGTTAAAAAGTCATTTTGGACGGCGGCCGTGCGCGAGCCGTTCAGCGAGCCGGCCGCCCAGCTTCCGCGCCGCGTCCAGCGGGCCGATTTTCGTCAGCGCGTCGCCTTTTCGGCCGACCCCGCCGGCAACCACCTTCCCGAAGAATTCCATTTCAAGATAAGAGAGACATTTCTCAAAGAAATCGACCGTCCCGGCGGCGGTCTCGGGGTTTGTCTCTTCCAGCGGCATCACCAGCACCGCCGGCTTCCCTTTTATTTTCTTCCGGTTTGGGGGGCAATTAAAGTACACCAGCCGGTCGATAAAGAGTTTCATCAATCCGGTGGGACCGTACCAGTAGACCGGCGTGCCGAAAACGATGG
>JAKLDV010000217.1 GCA_022703335.1 Elusimicrobiota bacterium | reverse complement strand
CGGATATCCGTACGGGGCGTGACGGACGCCGATTCCATCGGGCCGGCGTTCCTTCTTTTCCTGCCCTGGTTGTTCGGAATACGCCGCCGGCTCCCCAAAGTCCTCCTCGCCGTGGGCCTGACACTGTGGTTCGTTCCCGCGGTGTTCTCCGGAATCGCCCGTTTCCGCCTCCCCGCCCTGGCGGTCTTCGCCTTGCTGATCGGCTCGGCGTTGGAAGAGGAATTCTCCTGGTCCCCGAGGAAAAAAACCGCCTATGCGCTCCTCTTCCTGGCCGCCCTCGCCAATTTCATCTGGGGGAGTCTCACTCTTTTTTCTTTCGGGGGATGGGAGGTCGCCTTCGGATTGAAATCGAAATCCGATTACCTGAACCATCCCCGCAAAGGCTATCCAACACCGTATTACAGCGCCGCCGAATTCGTCAACAAGGCGGCGCCGCCGACCGGCCGGGTCCTCCTCATCGGCGAAGCCCGCGGGTACTACCTGAAAAAACCCTTTATCGCCGCCTCGGTTTTCAACACCCAACCGATGGTTTCCATCGCCAACGCAAGCCCAACCCCCGACGACCTTTACGAGCGCCTGCAGGCCATGGGGATCACGCATATCCTCGTGAACGCCGCAGAAACCCTTTATCTCCACAAAAACTGGCCTGAGAAATTCTCCGCCGCCGGCCGGGAGACGTTCGACGCCTTCTGGCAAAAACACGCGCTCCCCGTTTTCATCGATGCGGGGCCCGGACCGTCGGATTTCCGCCGCGTCGCCGTCTTCGAACTCGTGCCCGACAGAGAGGCCCTCCAGCCCCTCCGGCCGCGCATTCCCAACCCCCTCCTGGAAATCCTGGACGGCGGAAATCCGGGCATAGAACTCCCTTGACATCGCCCGAATTTGTGGTAAACTATTCTTGAGCACGGCGTTGTGCTCGTTTCATCGGCGCGGTCGTACCGCGGGACAATGAAGTCCTCCTCGAAAACGGGGAGGATTTTTTATTTCCCATGCAGCCGTCTCGGAGACGATGGGGTCTCGTTTCGAAAGAAACGAGGCCTTTTTTATTCATCCTATAGGAGGCGTACCATGTTTTCCAAAAAAAACAAAATCGGACGCTGGGCTTTGCCGGTTTATATCGGGACAGCCCTTCTGTTCAGCCTTACCTTGACGCCGGAACAGCTTGGGGCCGAATCGGCCGCGACGCCGGCCGTGGCCTCGATGTCGCTTGAAAACACAACCCCACCCATCACGGCAAACCTCCCCGCCCTCGATACCGGCGACACCGCCTGGGTCCTCGTGAGCGCGGCCCTCGTGCTCCTCATGACGCCGGGCCTCGCCTTCTTCTACGGCGGACTTGTCCGCAAGAAAAACGTCCTCTCGGTGTTGATGCAATGTTTCATGTTGATGTGCCTGATCAGCATCCAGTGGGTCATGCTCGGATACTCCCTCTCCTTCGGACCGGACATCAAAGGACTCATCGGAAACCTGGATTGGTTCGGCCTAAAAAACGTCGGGCTGGCGCCTTTTCCGGATTACTCCGCCACCGTCCCCCATCAAGCGTTCATGATCTACCAGGCGATGTTCGCCATCATCACGCCCGGGCTCATCTTGGGGGCCTTCGCCGAACGCATGAAATTCTCCGCGTTCTGTCTCTTCTCCCTGCTTTGGACCACACTGGTCTACGATCCCGTGGCCCACTGGGTGTGGGGCATCGGCGGTTTCCTGCGAACCGGCGGCGCGCTGGATTTCGCCGGAGGCACCGTGGTCCACGTCAACGCCGGGGTGGCGGCCCTGGCGGCGGCGCTGGTGCTCACGTTCGTCGAACGCAACATGTTCGCCCCGCGCGAAGGCAATGTGGCCTTGAAGCCTGCCGAACCGGCTCCGGCCGCACCGGAAAAACTCGCGGAGGATTTCGGCAACAAGCTCGGCGACGATCGA
>JAKLDV010000216.1 GCA_022703335.1 Elusimicrobiota bacterium | reverse complement strand
GGCTCCCTGATAACGCACCGTCAGGACGTAATCGCGATAGTCGATGACCTCCAACCCGCCGCCGTCGTTGGCCAAGTACGGCCGGATGTGGGCGTCCAGGACCTGGTTGATGGTCGAAAGGGCCGTCCCGCCGTCCGCCGGGAATTCCGTTTTTTCGGAGGGGTCTCCGGGGGCGAGGGGCTGGGCGGCGGTTTCGACGGCCTCCACCACGCGGGACTGAAGGTCTTTCCAGTCGGCTTCGGGCGACTTGGTGACGGTGACGAACCGGTCCATGTAGAAAACGGACCGCACCTCTTTGCCGACGGAAAAGAGGGCGCGGGCCAGGGCGTCGTCCCCGACGGCCGCCGGGGACGCGTAGGATTTGGCGCCGGTTTCCAGGAGGCGGCCGTCCACGATGAATTTCAGGGCGTGCGGGTTGGGCGTGGCTTCGATGTGGGTGATTTTGACCATAGAATGAATTTAATATATCTGACTAAAACAGTCAAGTATAATCGGGCGGGCGGTTGCGCATCCTCACGAAAGTGAAATAGAATGACTCTTCCCGCCGGGGCGTCTGTCGGCTGTTCGGCGCCCCCCGCGGGATCCTCGGAGGCGGAGGGGCGGTGGTGGACCGACGGGCTCGTGGTTCAACGGGAAAGGCCGGAAAACGGGAGGCGGTATGAAAAAATTGCAGAAACTCATTGAGACGCGCCGCGCCGGGATCGGCATCATCGGCGTCGGCTATGTCGGCCTGCCGCTGGCGGTGGCGTTCGCCCGGGAAGGGTTCCACGTCGTCGGCTTCGACGTGGACGCCTCTCGCGTGCGCGCCCTGAATTCCGGCCGCTCCTACGTTCCGGACGTGCCTTCTTCGGCGGTGCGGGAGCTTCGGCGGACGGGGGGTTTCGCCGCCTCCGGCGATTTCAGGGAACTGAGGAAGATGGACGTGATCGTCATCTGCGTCCCCACGCCGCTGCGCAAAACCAAGGACCCGGACATCAGTTACATCGTCGCGGCGCTGGAAAAGATCGCCCGGGTGCTCCGGAGGGGACAGCTCGTGGTGCTGGAGAGCACCACCTATCCGGGGACCACCCGCGAGGTCGCCCTCCCGCTGCTCAGAAAATCCGGACTGACCGTCGGACGGGATTTTTGGCTGGCTTTTTCTCCGGAACGGGTGGACCCCGGCAACAAACGGTACGGCATCCGCAATACCCCCAAGATCGTGGGCGGGATCACCCCCGACGGCGCGGCCCTGGCGGAATCCCTCTATTCCACGGTGGTGGAGAAGATCGTGCGCGTGTCGTCCACCGAATGCGCGGAGATGGTGAAACTCCTGGAGAACACGTTCCGGGCCGTCAACATCGGATTGGTCAACGAGGTGGCCCTGATGTGCGACCGGCTGAAACTCGACACCTGGGAGGTCATCGCCGCGGCCGCCACCAAACCGTTCGGGTTCATGCCGTTCTACCCCGGCCCCGGCCTGGGCGGGCATTGCATCCCGTTGGACCCGCATTACCTGGCATGGAAATTGAAGACGTTGAACTTCTACGCCCGCTTCATCGAATTGGCCGGCGAGATCAATTCGCAGATGCCGGAATACCTCGTCCGCAAGATCGGCGACGCGCTGAACGAGAGGGGAAAGTCGGTCAAGGGGGCGAAGGTCCTGGTGTTGGGGGTCGCCTACAAGCGCGACATCGGGGACGTGCGCGAATCCCCCGCGCTGGACGTCATCGAATTGCTGAAAAAGAAACAGGCCGTGGTGCATTACCACGACCCCTATGTGCCGCGTTTGACGGCGGGGAGCCTCTCCCTGAAATCCCTTCCTTTGACCGACGCCCTCCTGCGCCGGCAGGACTGCGTCGTCGTCACCACCAGCCACAGTTGTTTCGACATGCGCCGGGTGGTGGCCCGTTCGCGGCTGGTGGTGGATTCGCGCAACGCCACCGCGGGCTTGCCCGCCCGGCACGTCGTCAAACTGTAGGGGCCCGTCCGACCGTATGAAAAAAACGATTCTCGTCACCGGCGCCGCCGGA
>JAKLDV010000215.1 GCA_022703335.1 Elusimicrobiota bacterium | reverse complement strand
GGACGTCCAACAGAGGGTGCCCCACGAAGGCCGTATGGATATCATGTTTTTTATAAAGTTTTTCTTCAAAAGGGAATATAGTCAACATTTTGTCAACATTTTTCCTGAGAATATTGATCCGCCACGGCCGGCTGGCCCAGACCTGCGGGCTGATGAAATAGTAGACCTTTCGACCGGCCCGATGGGCCGCCTGCGCCGTGAACCGGTTGAAGCCGAACGAGTCCACCGGAACCACCACCCCCGGCTGAAAATCCCGCAACGCGGGGAGTAAAATCTCTTTATGAACGCGCCAAAACCAGGGGATCTTTTTCAGGGGTTCCCAGAACCCCATGACGCTTTGGGACACCAAGTCCGCCAAAAAATGGTCCGCCACGGCTTTGAGGGCCGGTCCCCCCAGCGCCAGGATTTCGGTGTCGGGCCGTTGGGCTTTGATCCGACGGGCCACCTGGGCGGCGTTTTGGTCCCCGGAGAGGTCCCCGGCCACGAACAGAACGCGGGGGGGCATGTTCATGCCCATTTTTCCAAAAGGGGCGGGAGTAAATTCATCGTCCCCTGGGCGGTCGGCCGCGCTTCCGATGGAACCCACCGCTTTGGCGAAAAGCCCCACGAACGTGGGGTCATAGGGAGTGGACTTGGGCGGCCCGGCGGATCTCCAGCGCCAACTCCAGGGCGTCTCGGCCGTGTTCTCCGCCGACCAGCGGCGGCTTCCCGTCCTTCACGCACTGGACGAAATGTTTCAGTTCCGATTCCAGGGGGTCCTTTTTTTCCAGTTTGGGATGTTCCACGGCCACATCCAGCAGGTTCCGGATGACGGCGCTTTTTTTTCGGTAGACCTTCAGGCTGCGCTCGGAATAGTCGAGCGACATGTAGGCGTCTTTCTGGAACACGCGGATCTTGCGGAAGCGCTGCAGGCTCACCCGGCTGGCGGAGAGGTCGGCGCGGCAGCCGCGCGAAAAGTGCAGGGTGACCTTGACGATGTCTTCCTGGTCGGAGAAAACCTTGGCGCCCACGGCGTCGAACTTGACCACCTTGTCCTTCACCATGGCCAGGACGATGTCGATGTCGTGGATCATCAGGTCCAGCACCACGCTGACGTGGGCCACGCGCGGGTCGTAGGGACCCAGCCGGTTGGCCTCGATGAAGAGCGGGTTTTGGGCCCGGCGGATCATCTCCTCCACCGCCGGGTTGAACCGTTCCACGTGGCCCACCTGGAGCACGAGATTGTTCGCCCGGGCGAGGGCGATGACCTCCTCCGCCTCCGCCACCCGTTCGGTGAGGGGTTTTTCCACGAAACAATGGTGCCCCGCCTGGAGGAATTTTTTTGCCAGCGCGTGGTGCGTCGGCGTGGGGGTGGCGATGACCACGGCCTTGACCTGCGGCAGGAAATCCTCGGCGCGCTCGAAGGCGCGGGTCCCGTGCTGGACCGCCAACGACCGGGCTCGGTCCATGTTCAGGTCGGTGATGCCCACGAGCTTGGCTTCCGGAATGCCGGCCAGCAGCCGCACGTGGTGCTGGCCCAGGTGCCCGACGCCGACGATCCCGACGGCCAGCCGCTCCGCGTCCGGCAGGACGGGACGGGGCGGGACCGGCGTTTTCTTTCGGGAGAAGAGGCGTCTCAGCATTTCGTGCCGACCAGGACGAGTCCCGTTTTGTCGGCCTCCGTCAGAAAATGGGCCTTGTCGAAAAAGAGGGTTTTCCCCGCCTCCACCGCCAGCACGGCGGCGTTGGCCTCTTGGAGGGCCTGGAGCGTTCCCGCCCCGATGACGGGCACGTCGAAACGGAGATCCTGTCTGGGTTTGGCCACCTTCACCACGGTGAAAGACCCGTCGCAAAGGGTGCCGGCGCGGCGGATGCAGGCGTCGGTCCCCTCCATGGCTTCCACCGCCAGCACCGCTTGGTTCTTCACGCAGACCGTCTGGCCCAAGTCGAGTCCGGCCACGGCTTTGGCGGTTTGGAATCCAAAGGCGATGTCCTTTTTCTGGTCGCCGTCGGGGGGCCGTCGCGTCAGAGGGCCTTCCGTGACGAGCAGATGTTCCAGATAGGCGATGGAGGACAG
>JAKLDV010000214.1 GCA_022703335.1 Elusimicrobiota bacterium | reverse complement strand
CCGCCAGCAAGACGACGCCCGCCGCCAACGAGAGGACGAGGAACGGGACTTTTTCAATCAACAATCGTCCGCCGGTCAACTTGGGGGGCGAATCCCCTTCCCGCCGGAGCCGGCGCAAGGGGTAAAGATCGAAAAGCAACAGGACGACGGGCAACATCAGGACGGTCGCCTTGGACAACAGCGCCAAAGCGAACAACGCCACGGAAACGCCGTACCATCGGCGCGAACGGCCGGCCTCCCCGAAGACGGCGGATTCGCCGTCCCTCCGCAGGGAAACATATTTGAAATAAGCCGCCAGCGCGCCGAAAAAGAAAACGCCGGCCAAAAGATCGCGGCGTTCCGTGACCCAGGCCACCGATTCCACCCGCAGGGGGTGAAGCGAAAAGAACAGCGCCGCCGCCAGGGCGGCCGGTTCCATAACGGCACTCTCCGACGACGATGCGTATTTCCGAAAGAGCCACGACACGAGCAGATAGAAAAAGGCGGCGTTCAGGGAATGCAGGAGGAGGTTGGTGAGATGATAGCCCCTGGGGTCCATGCCCCACAGCACATAATCGAACCCCAAGGTCATCCAGGTGACGGGGATATAGTGTCCCATGTGGAGGGTTGTCCACATCCATCGGAGCTGTGTTCCCCCCAATCCCCGGTACGCGGGGTTATTGAGGAAATTGGCCTCGTCGTCCCAACTCACGAAACCGTTGTGCACCGCGGGCCAATAGACGAAAAAGGTGACGGCGAAGGCGAGGACAGCGAGGAGCAGAGGCAGGTGTTTTTTTTGCATAAGGCGGTCCGGAAGAGACGGCGGCTCAACGGCCCGTTCCGGCTCTCCCGTTGGATTGCGGCCGATCGGCATCCGATGAGAAATCCGTCAACCCCGGCGGCGTTCGTCTTCGAAAAAGTTCAGCGGGCGGACGGTTCTTCCGGCGGGGGTTCGGCCGCGGGAGCGGCGTCGGGTTCGGGAGCGGCCGGCGCGGCGGCGGCTTCTTCCGCCGGGAGGAGTTCCTCCAGTTTCGGCAGATCCTCCAGGGATTTCAGCCCGAACTGCCGCATGAAGTCCACCGTGGTGCCGTAGAGGAGGGGCCGTCCGATGGTTTCCTTGCGGCCCACGATCTTCAGCAGTTTTCGCTCCATCAGGGTCTCCAGAACGCCGGTGACCTCCACGCCGCGAATCTCCTCGATCTCGCCGCGGGTGATGGGCTGCTTGTAGGCCGCGATGGCCAGGGTCTCCAGGGCGGAGGTGGAGAGCCGCAGGGTGGTTTTGTCCTTATACAGGCGTCGTATCCAAGGGCTGAACGCCGGCCGGGAAGAGAGCTGATAGCCCCCGTCGATCTCCATCAGCTGGACCGGCGATTCCCGGGCGTCCAGTTCCCTCCCGATGGCGAGCAGTTCCTCCCGCAGTTCCGTTTCCGGCGGGCAGTCGCTGCCCACGATGTCCTTGAAATCGCTGAATTTCAGAGGGCGGTCCGTCATCCACAAGAGGACCTCCAAGATTTTTTTTCGGCTATTGGTTTCCAAGATTGTTCTCCTCCGAAGGGGAAATGGGGGCCGGGTTCGGCTCCGCCGGCGTTTCCGGGATCAACGAAATCTGCGCCAACGCCTCCGACCGGTAGATGCGGATCTCGCCGAAGATCTCCGCCTGACGGGCGGAAATCTGTTTCAGCCGGATCAATTCCAAAATCGCCAGGAACGTGACGATGAGGGCATGCCGGGTGGTCTCCTTCTTCAGGATTTCCCGGAACGTGACGAACGGCCGCCCTTCCAAGTACGTCAAGATCTCCCGGATCTTCACCTCGAGGGGGATCTCCTCGTAGAGGACCTCCCGGATCTCGGGTTTCAATTCCTTGAGGACGTCCCGGAAGGCGTCGAGGAGGTCGAAGAGGGACACGTCCAACGCGTAATCTTCCTCGGCAAAGATCGGGGAGCCGCGATAGTGCAGGTCCTTGTGCGACTGCAGCCGTTTTTCGAGTTCCTTGGCGGCCTCTTTGTAACGCTGATATTCCAGTAGGCGGTTGATGAGTTCGGCGCGCGGGCCCGGGCCCTCTTCGCCGGTCTCGGTGGTGGGCGCCGGCAAAAGGGTGCGGGCCTTGATCTGCATCAGCGTGGCC
>JAKLDV010000213.1 GCA_022703335.1 Elusimicrobiota bacterium | reverse complement strand
CGCCGCGTCGTTCCGATAGCTGACCAGCCGCCTCGCTCGCAGTCGCAGCGTCTCGCCGACGCTGATCCCGAGGCGGAAATGCTCGTCGCGGGTGATCTCGACCAGCAGCGGTTCGGCGGCGGCCGCGCGGGTTCCGAGCGCCTCATCGCGCCGTTGCGGGATGTCTCGGAAGACGGGACGTCCTCGGATATTTTGTATGCAGACGGTTCCGGAAAGCTCCACGGCCGACGCGCGGTCCTTTCGGCGCTCCTGCCTTTCCGCGGCGGGTTCTGGGACAGGCTCGTCCAGCGGATGCAGTGGTCGTTGTTCTTCCATGAGGATTACCATCAACGGCTCCGCCGGGCGGGCCGAACCCCGTGGTTCGAGGAAATCCGGGCCTATCTGGCCCAGGCGTCGGCCACCGTGGATGTTTTTACCGGCCGTTCGGAACAGCTCTGGTCCGACCTGAACAAGGCGCCTTTCGTGCGGCCCCTCGGTCTGAAACGGTCCCTTTCTCGGGGATGGGAATTTATGCTTTCCGTTCCGGCCTATTTCGCGGGACGCGTGGTGGCCGTGACCAACGTGGGGGCGTTCATGGCCGAGAGCGCGGGGCGGTTTTTCCTCTGGCCGGGCTACAGCATGGCGGGACTGTTCAAGACCGCCAGCGCTCTGCCGTCGGAGCTGACGCCATCCCGCGCCGCCATCGGCGCCGCGCTGCCGGCCGTGTCGGCGTTGCAGGAAACGATCCGTGGCCGCGTCTGGGAGGCCATCGCCGCCCAGTCCCTGCTCGTCAATCCCGGCATGCCCGGCCGAGGTCATGCCATCCTGGTGGACGGCGCCGGGGCCACCGTGGATGCCGCCGGCGACCTGAAACTCGACCGGGCCGTGGCGCTCACCCTCTTCCAGCGTCTGCGGGCCCTCAACGATTTCTACGACGGTCTTTCGGGAACCGACAGGGAGACGCTGCCGCTGCACGTGGATCTCCTGTTGCCGCAGAATCTCGGCCTCGATCAGGTCCAGCTCCGCGCCGCTTTCAAGGCCATTTTGCAAACGGCCGGCGAGGTCTACCCGATTTCGGAAGCCCTGTTGGACCGGGTCGTGTTCAACGTGCGCCAAGTGGGAGAGGCCGACCACGACGCGGTGGTGTCCTTGGTCAGGGAATACGCTCACTCCTCCCTCAACACGCAGGTGGTGACGGGCCGCCAGGATTTCTGGGCGCGGGTGCAGTCCCGCGTGCCCGAGGCGTCCCTGATGATCGTTCTGGCCGGCGAAATCGCCGTGGAACTGGCGCGGTTGGAGGTGGAGGTGGTGTTCACCGGGGCGGCGGCCCAGGCGCTGCGCCGCTGGATCGGGGAGGACGACTACAGGAGCCTGCCGGCCGAGGTCAAAGACGGTGAAAATTTCCGCTTCAAGGCCATGCAGCTCGACCCGGTCAAAGACTTGGAAGATTCCGACAAGAAAATCCGCCTTTTCAACATCCAGGCCTGATCCCGTTGCCTCCGCATTTTCCGTCGGCTTTTGGCCGTTGACAGGACCGGGAGGCTTTGCTACCATCCCCTACCATGAAAATTAAATTCGGCACTTCCGGTTGGCGCGCCATCATCGCCGACGATTTCACGTTCCATAACGTCCGCATCGTCACGCAGTCCATCGTGGATTATCTGCGCCGCGAAGGGCTCCACAACCGCTCCGTCGTCGTGGGATACGACACCCGTTTTCTTTCGGAACAGTTCGCTCAGACGGCGGCCAATATGCTCGCCGCCAACGGCATGCACACCCTTCTATGCAACCGGGACACCCCCACGCCGGTGGTGGCCTTCGAAATCCTCCGGCAAAAAGCCTCCGCCGGGATCAACATCACCGCCAGCCACAACCCCTACGACTATTCCGGTCTCAAGCTCAATTCCGCCTGGGGCGGCCCGGCCCTGCCGGAGATCACCCAACGCATCGAGGCCGGTTGTGAACCCTACATCACCGGCGAATCCCATTTGAAGATCCCGCGCGACCTGACGGAGGTCAAGAAACGGCTCATCGTCCTCTCCGATCCGCAGCCGCACTATTTCCGCCATCTGGAACGCCTGGTGGACACCCGGGCTCTGAAGAGGGGAAAGATCCGCGTGGCGGTGGACGTGTTGTGGGGTACGGGCCGGGG
>JAKLDV010000212.1 GCA_022703335.1 Elusimicrobiota bacterium | reverse complement strand
GCCGCGCGGGCCATGGCGAACTTCGGTTTTTCGGACCTGGTGGTGGTCAAGCCCTATGCGCCGGTGTGGCGGGAAACGCTGTCGGCGGTCGGCGCGGAAAAACTGGTGCTGGCCGCCCGGGCCGTCTTCTCCCTGGACGCCGCCGTGGACGATTGCCAGCTGGTCTTGGGGACGACCACGACCCAAAACCGCACGTTGAGGCGGCCCCTGGTGAAACTGCCGAATCTGGATCGTTTCCTGGAAACGGTCGCTGCCCGCCCCGGAAAAGAAAAGGCGCGAAGGGGGACGAACGTCCCTCCGAGGATGGCGGTACTGTTCGGTTCGGAGAAAACCGGTCTGTCGAACCGGTATCTGGATCGGTGTCACGCCGTTTTGACCGTGCCGACGACCGGGAAGTGCCCTTCCATGAATTTGTCCCAGGCGGTGGCGGTGTGTTGTTATGAATTTTCCCGAGGGCGGAAGGAGTTGGGACCGTCGGCCTCGTCCGGCGATCTCGGCCGGCATCGGGACGCCCTCCCGACGGTGGAGGAGACGCGGCGGTTGGTGGAACATGTGCGGCGGGCCTTCGAGGCGGCGGACTTCCTTTCGTTTCTGCCGCCCAGGGAACAGGAGAAGAAGATATGGCGCACTTTTCTTCAGTGGAAACTCCGCCGCGCCGACCTGGCGCTGCTGCACGGTTTCCTGCGGTTCATCCTTAAAAAGGTCTCCGGTCTCTCCCATGGGAAATAGGACGGTGACGGCGGTGGTGGGGTTGGGGAGCAACGTCGGCCGTCGGCTGGACTTTCTTCGCCGGGCCACGCGATCCCTGCGGGGAACGAGCGGCGTTCGCGTGCGCCGTTGTTCGCCGGTGTATGAGACGTCTCCCGTGGGGCCGCGCCAAAGGAAGTTCCTTAATGCCGTCGTCGTGCTTCGGACAAGTTTGTCGCCCGACTCCCTTTTGAAAACGTTGAAACGGATTGAAAGGGAGCTGGGCCGCCGCCGCCGTCGCCGGTGGGGGCCGAGGGAAATCGATCTGGACCTTTTATTTTTCGGCGCCCTGCGAAAGAGGACGAAGTCCCTGACCGTGCCGCACCCGCGTTGGATGGCGCGAAAATTCGTTTTGCGGCCGCTCTCGGACGTTGCTCCTCGGTTCCGCGATCCCGTCTCCGGCCGTCCGATAAAGGCGTTTTTCCGAGAATTGACAGACCCGAGCCAAAGGATTAGACTGTATCGAGTACCTGTTTGAGCGCCGGCCTTCACGCGCTGGGACCCTCCCAAGGGCCTGAGACGAGGGTGAACGGCCCGCCGCCGGACGAGGCCGCCCGATCCGTTTCCGACCAAGGAGTTTTCCATGTCCAAAGTGACCACCGCCACGCTGCTGGAAATGAAAAAGAAAGGCGAAAAGATCGCCGCTTTGACGTGTTACGACGCGTCCATGGCCCGTCTCTTGAACGGGGAGGAGATCGACGTGATCCTCGTCGGGGATTCCGTCGGAAACGTGAAACTCGGATACGACAACACCATTCCCGTGACGATGGAGGACATGTTCCATCACGTGCGGGCCGTGCGACGGGGCAACAGCCGGGCGCTGTTGGTGGCGGATATGCCTTTTTTGTCCTATGAGAACGACCCCAAGGAGGCCGTCCGTAACGCCGGCCGGTTGGTGAAAGAGGGCGGGGCGGAGGCGGTGAAGGTGGAGGGGGGGCTGGAAGTGGTGCCTTCCATCAAGGCGTTGGTGCAGACCAACATCCCCGTGATGGGCCATCTGGGTTTGACGCCGCAGTCTGTCCTCCGCCTCGGCGGGTACCGCGTTCAGGGAAAGACGACCGAGGACGCGGAAAAGATGGTCACTCAGGCCCGCATCCTGGAAGGGGCGGGCGTCTTCGCGCTGGTGTTGGAGGCGGTGCCGGCCTCCCTGGCGAAGGAGATCTCGAAAAAAGTCGCCGTGCCCACCATCGGGATCGGCGCGGGGCTGGAATGCGACGGACAGATCCTCGTGCTCGACGACCTTCTCGGCTTGACGGACGGGCCGGTCCCCAAGTTCGTGAAACAATACGCCGCCCTGCGTTCCGCCTCTTCCCGCGCGGTCAAACAGTTCCGCGACGACGTGAAGAAAAAGAAGTTCCCATCCCCCGAACAGACCTACCTTTGATGCGTGAAAAATCTTCTGGCCGCCGTCCTTCCTAGTATCTTTCGCATGAGCTGGATATTGCTCGGGCTGTTTCTTTTGTTCGTGGTGTTGTGGGGTTGGTATTCCTCCAACCTCGTCATCA
>JAKLDV010000211.1 GCA_022703335.1 Elusimicrobiota bacterium | reverse complement strand
TGCTGCTGGTCGAAGAGCCTTCCATGGAAGCCTTTCTACGGGCATTGTTGCCGCGACTGCTGCCAGCCGGCCGGACCTTCGAGGTGCATGCATTCCAGGGCAAGGCGGACCTGCTCATTCTGGACGGGCACAATTTCTCCGAAGGTGGATTGTTGCAGGCGTTGGGGCGCGTGGGGCGGTCGAACGCCGGTTATGGAGTGGGGGAAACCCCGACGCGGCACATCTTCATGGAAGGGGTCGAGAAGAACCTGGACTTGGCCGGCCGGATGAACGCAGCGCTGCGGTCGGAAGGGCGGGAGCTGTTCTCCGGCGATGCGGAGATGACGGCCAAGCTGGACACCTGGAGGACGTTGGAGGGGCCGGCCCGCGACCGCGCGATGCTGGAAATATCCACGAAATTCAACTCGTTGGTGGCCAAATCCGAGTCCATCCTCTTCAAGGCTGCCACCGAGGCCATCTACATCTTGTTGAAGGAACCGTTGGACAGCATGCGGTCCAAGGCGGAAGAGGGTTCGCCGGAACGGGAATTCCTGGACCGGGAATATCAACGGATCATCGAGCATGTGGAATCCGGGATGCTTTCCTCCCTGGCCGAGGCGGGGAAGATCCGGAGCCCGGTGGATGTTCTGGCGGAGAGCTTCATGAACTCGGTGAAGACGGCGGTCCGGGAATGGGCGGCCATCGAGCAGGGGCTTAGTAAGGGAAGCATGAACCGGTTGGAGGCGTCGTGGCGGTTGACGGACCTCCGGAGCATGTCGCGGGAGAAATTCGTGGAGATGGCGACGGAAGGCATGATGCGCGGGAAATTCGAAGAGAGTTCGTTGGCGCGGTCCACGCGGGACATTTTCCGGGGATCGGTGGTGGAAGACCTGGCGCGGTCGTTGGCGCGGCTGAGCGCGTATGTGTTGCCGGCGGAATCCACCAAGGGCACGGCCATCCGCCTCATCAAGGTGGACGCGGCGGAGCAGGGGCTGGCCTCGAGAGGCGTTTCGGCGGAGGCGGCGAAAGGGGCGGCCGAGTATGCCCGGACCCAGGTGGCCGGGGAGGTGGCGGCGGACCGCGCCCTGACCTATAAAGTGGGGACCGATTTCTTCCTGACCCGGCGCGGGGTGCAACTGTTCGGAACGGTTTTGCCGGCTCTGACGAGCAACGCGGCGGCGTTGGCGCCGGTGCTGGAGAAGATGGGCATCACGGCTTCTCCGGGCGCGGCTCCGTTGGAGGCGGCGCGGGGGCTGGCGGGGATGTTCGACGGCGATCTGTCTCAGGTGAACATGGACTTGTTGGTGACGTTGGCGAACGCGGCGCAGTCCACCCCGTCGCTGTTGGGTTCTTTGACCGATGCGCAGACGATAAAACCGCTCATTGGATCGGAGAAGTCGCTGTTGAGTTTCTTGTCGAAGGAGGGCGGTCTGTCGGCGGGGCTGCGCCGGCCGATCGAGCGGACGCTGCGGTGGGGTGATCGGCGGGAGGAGTTGGACCGGCGGGCGATCACGGTGCAGGGTTTCTTCGGCAAGGTGAAATACGGCGTTCAGAACGGGTGGACGAACCGGCAGATGAAGAAGGCGCAGGAGGGGCTGACGGCGCAATACCGGAAGGCGGTGCTGGCGGAAGGCGCGGAAGGGGTGGGGTTGCGGTCGATGCTGTTGGGGTTGATCAACGGCGGGTTGACGACGGCGGTGAAGGAGCGGTCGGAAGTTTTTGCGGCGGACATGAGGGCGATCGGTAAAACGGATGCTCGGCTGGCCGGGCGGATCATCGAGAAGACGCCGTTGAAGACGCTGGAAGAGCAGGAGACGCCGGCCGGCGGGGAACGGATCGCGGGATATTTGAAGAGCGTGCGGGAAGCGGCGAAGCCGACGGCGGCGCTGAAGGCGTTGAAGGCGACGTTATCGGGGATGTTGACACTGCAAGGGGCGACGTGGCTGGTGGGGACGAAGGTGGCGGTGGGGATCGGCGCGGCGATCGGGTTGTCGGCGACGGGATTGGTGATGGTGGCGGCGGGGCTGGCGGCGCTGACGGCGTTGGGGACGTATTTTGCGGGAGACAAGGCGAAGGGGCTGCCGTTCCTGTCGAAGGCGGAGAAGCTGCCGGGGATCGGGAAGCATATGGGGCTGTTGATGGACATCCCGGCGGTGATGACGCTGTCGTCGGCGCCGGTGCTGATGGTGGCGGCGGGGATGGGGAACGTCCGGATGATCCGGCCATTGCTCGACAAAGGGGCGGATCCCGCGGAAAAAGATCGGGAGGAATCGACCGCCTTGATGCACGCTGCCTATTCAGGGCAT
>JAKLDV010000210.1 GCA_022703335.1 Elusimicrobiota bacterium | reverse complement strand
CCGTGTCGCCGGCGCCGGTGACGTCATACACCTCGTGGGCCTGGGACGGGATGTGCACGATGTTTCCCGACGACTGGTACAGGCTCATCCCCCGTTCACCGCGGGTGATCAACACCGACTGACAACGGAGACGTTTCAAAATCCTTTTGCCGAGGGCATCCACTTCCCGGTCGGTCTTGGGAGGCAGCGCCCGGACGCCCTCCGCGGCCTCCTTCAGGTTGGGCGTGATGCAGGTCACGCCGCGGTAACGGAGAAAATGTTCCACCTTGGGATCCACCGTCACCGATTTTTGGTAGCGGCGAGCCAGCGAGAGGACGCGCGCCAAGAGCCGGCCGTTGATGACCCCTTTGCCGTAATCCGACAGCACGATCCCCTGGACGTTCCGGATGTGGCGCTCCACCTGCGCCACCAAGAGATCGATCACTTCCCGGCCGAGGGGGGCGCGGTTTTCACGGTCGAACCGCACCACCTGCTGATGACCGGCGATGACCCGCGTTTTGATGATGGTGGGACGGGATCCATCCTTCCCCACGCCGTCCACATCGACCCCCTGGCCCCGCAGGGTGGACAGGAGCATCTCGCCCGGGTTGTCTTCCCCCACCACGGAAACCAGCAACGGAACGCCGCCCAAGGCGGCGATGTTGGCGGCCACGTTGCCGGCGCCGCCGGGCATGAATTCCTCGGTGGTGATCTCCACCACCGGGACGGGGGCCTCCGGGGAAAGACGGTCCACGCGTCCGCGGATATAGTGGTCCACCATCAAGTCGCCGACCACGAGGAGCGGCGTCTTGGAAAAACGTTTCAAGCGGGAAAGGAGGGGCGGTTCTTTCATAGGAATCATTCGCGGCAGGATGGACTTAGGACAAAGTCCATTGCGGATCCCGAATAAAACCCGGGATATCCCTCGGATTGGGCGATTTCATGCGCAATTTTTTAGCAAATTGCCGACAAAACATCAACCGTGGGCGACGCCTAGTGGTCGCATCGGCTGTGGACGTATTTCCGCGGCCGGAACAGATAACTGATCATCCCCCCCGCCCCGTACGCCTTGACGAACAGCCACATGGAAAAGGCGACGCCGTGCGACAAGAAGGCCCCCGTCCCGCGCCGGAGGGAATCGAAATAAAAAACGACGTATTGTCCCAACTCGAGACACATCACCAGGCCGAGTCCCGTCCAGCCCAAAAAGAGAAGAGCGGCCTCCGACAGCATCAACACGCTCGGCAGGTGTTGCAAAAAATTACCCGCCGCGGGGAAACGACGATAATGCCGCAGGGCCAACCCCTCGTTGAACCATTGCAGGAAAAACCGGGGGATGTCGCGCCGATGATGAAAAACGGCGATTTCAGGGTCGAAGAGGATGGCGCCCCCCCGGGAAAGGAGATCCTGGCACAACTGGACGTCTTCGCTGGTCAACAGGCGCTCATCAAAACCGCCGACCGACGAAAGCGCATCCCTCCGGACAAACATGTTGCACGTGGAAGCGTTGCGGACGAACACCGCCTTTTCACTGACACGGAAACGCAGGCTTCCCCGTCCCATAATCAACGGGCTGGCGAGGGCGTAGCCGGTCACGCGCCGGGTCCAAGGATCCAGGGGCGGGGTCAAATCGGGCCCCGTCACGCACACCACCGGCAAAGACGACGACAGTTTGTCAAGGCGGGTCTGAAAACCCAACATCCAGTCGGTGCGGGGCCAGGCGTCGGAGTCCACAAACGCCACCCAGGGAACCTCCGGCGGGCAGGCGCCCACCCCGGCGTTGCGTTTCTGCGCGATGCTCCCGGCATGCACCACCACGCGGGCCGAGCCAACATACTCGGGCACGGGTCCGTCGGGGACCAGGACCAGGGGATAGGGCCCCCCTCGCAAATTCTCGATGGCCCGCACGCACTCCGCCACGTAGCCCGTCCATTTCTTAAAAACGACGACGATGGCGGCCGGCGTCATGACGGCAAAAAGGCACGCCGCATCCCCGCCAGCAAATGCGGCAGATTGCGCGGCTCGGTCAAAAATGAGTGCTGCAAAAAACAGGCATGATCGCAGGAACACTCTTTCCGCGCGATCGCGTCGCGCTGAGAACGCGCTCCGCTGGACGATAAAATGTCGCCGAGCCCGTCCTGCTTCAAATTCCCCATCGGCTCGCGCATCTCACAGGCGTAAACGTTGGCCAACCCATCGATATAGAGGCTGCCCCGCCCGGCGGTGCACGTCCAGCGACGTGGGCCTTGAAAATGGTGACGTGCCGCCGCCCGAAAATATGCCCTCCAAAACAACGCATTGAAAACGCCCCAAAATCCCCCATAGCG
>JAKLDV010000021.1 GCA_022703335.1 Elusimicrobiota bacterium | reverse complement strand
TGCAGGCGTCCTCTTTGGCCGGGTCGGCTTTTTTGGCGGAGGCGGCGTGGCCCGGGGTGTCCAGCCATTCGAACACGTTTTCCGGGCAGGCGTCGAGGCAGGCGCCGTCCGCGATACAGAGGTCGAAATCCACCGCCACCCACGTGCCGTGAATCCCCAGTTTGGCGGGTTTTTCCTCGGGCCCCCAAACGGCGTGGCCCGCATGCTCGCCTACTTTTGTTCGGTTTTTCTGGAATTCGGGATCGATGGCAGTCATCGTTTTGCCCCCCTTTGCCGGGTTGAATGTCCTTCTTCTAAAAATCTACCATAAGGGGCTCCGGCCCGTCAAACCTCAGAAAGGAGGTCCCGCCCGCACGTGATCGACGTCAAAAAAACGATGGCCGTGGCCGCCCGGTTTTCGCTGGGACTGCTCCTCGCGCTCCTGTCCCTGGAATTTTCACTGTGGGCGACGGGAGAGCTGTGGTTTCGTTATCAGCGGTCTTTGTATCCCGCCATCAACACTTCTCAAGAGGGCATCCGAATCATGTTTTTGGGTGAATCGACGACGCACGGATACTATGTGGGGCCCGAAAAAGCATTTCCCCGTCAGTTGGAGAAACGGCTCAATGAAAAATACAAGGGACGGCGATATGTCTCGATCAACCTCGGTATAATGGCAATAACCACCGCTCAGATTTTAAGAGACTTCAAATTGAATATGTTGAGATACCGGCCGCAGATCGTCGTGCTCCAGGCCGGACACAATCAGAACGCTCCCGGTGTTCTGAGGGCGCTGGCCGGCGAAATCACGGACCCGCGCGTGGCGACAATTTGGATGTATATTAATTCCACGAGGACGATGCGGTTGTTGACTCTTTTCTATGACTACGGTTTTTCACTGCTGAAGGGCTCTGCTCTTCTGACCAACGAAGAAGCGGCGGGGCGGCCGAAAATTCGGATATGGGGGAACCTCTCGGGTTTCGCATTGACCAAAGCCGAAACCGAGGCCAATCTGAAAGCCATCATCCATGCGTGCGTCAAAAAAGGCGTGCCGTTGGTCTTGTGCGATTATTTCGATTCCGACGCGAATCCGCTTCTGCGGCGGCTGTCCGCCGAATACGGACTCCCTTTCTGTGAGAACGAGATGCCGCCCGAAAAAATGACGAAGGAGTTCAAGCGGGAATATCTCTGGTCCGATCAATGGCATCCGAGCGAGAGGGGCTATGCCCGTATGGCAATGAATTTATTGCGCACCATGGAAGAGAGCGGGCTCGTCCCTTACGGCGCTTCCCCGTCAAAGGCCGACGGAAAATGACCGGTTCCGAACAACCGGGGGGGCGCGCCCGGATCGCCCGGAACCTGCCGCGGCCGCTGGAAAAGAGCGGCCGGGTCCCCGGTCATGCGGAAGTCCCCGGCAATCTTGCGGAGCGCGCTCCAAAAAGGATATAATCCCCGTGACCGTGCGCCTTCGGGACGTCTTCCGGGCGCCAATTCGCACACCTTTCGGATTCCGGCCGGGGTCTCCGGTCCAGTCGGATCGGAGCCGGTTCGGGAGTGGATGAAGGGTGGAGGTCGCCCCGCTCGACGGGGTGAATAAAACCAGACACAGGTTGTTCGCCGGTGGTTCGAAATGGGAAATCCCGCGGAGCGTCAAAAGCCGCGGGAACTGTGCTGGGCGGTCGCTTTGCGGCGACCGCTTTTTTTCTGACTCGAACATCGGCGGATGAGGGCCCAACGGCCCCGGACCGGAAACGGTCCACCGAACTAGGAGGAACAATGGCATCAATCTCAATGAAGGCACTTCTGGAGGCGGGGGTTCATTTCGGCCACCAGACGCGCCGTTGGAATCCGAAAATGGCCAAGTACATTTTCGGGAGCCGCAACAACATCCACATCATCGACCTGCAGAAAACCGTCAAAGAACTCAAAAAAGCCCTCACCTATGTCCGCGACATGGCGGCCAGCGGTCAGGAGGTGCTCTTCATCGGCACCAAGAAACAGGCGAAAGAGGCCATCACCGCGGAGGCCCAGCGGTGCGGCTCCCCTTACGTGCGGGACCGTTGGCTGGGAGGGACGCTCACCAATTTTGAGACGGTGCGTCGTTCGGCGAAGAGGTTGCAGGAATTGGACCGCATGAAACAGAGCGGTATTTTCTCGGCCCTCTCCAAGAAGGAGGGGATCCGCCGCGAGAAGGAGATCCGCCGGCTCACCAAGTCGCTCGACGGCATCAAGAACATGGAGCAGCTTCCGGGCGCGGTGTTCATCGTGGACCCCGTCCAGGAGCTCACCTCCATCATGGAGGCCCGCCGCATGGAGGTCCCCGTGGTGGCGATCTGCGACACCAACTGCGATCCGGACCTCATCGATTATCCCATCCCCGGCAACGACGACGCCATCCGGGCGGTCCGCCTGTTCTGTAAATTGGTGGCGGACAGCGTGGTGGAGGGGAAGGACCTCGCCAAGAAACAGGCGGCGGCAGCCGCCGGGCCGGAAGCGGCGGCCACGGAGACGGAGATCCCGCTGACGGGGGCGGAGCCGGCGGCCGAAGCGCCCGCCGCTCCCGCGCCCGCCGAAGCGAAGGCGGAGAACCCGGCCACCAACTGAAACATCGCGTCATCACATTCTGAGGAGGATTTTTCACCCATGGCGGAAATTACGAGTGAAGCCGTACAGAAACTGAGGGCCCAGACGGGCGCCGGCATCATGGACTGCAAAAGGGCCTTGGCGTCGGCCGGGGGGGACATGGAGAAGGCCGTCAAGACCTTGCGCGAACAGGGGGCGGCCTCCGCGGCTAAAAAAGCGGGGCGCGTCACCGGCGACGGGCTGGTGACGTCCTACCTGGATCCGTTGGGGAAGACCGCGGTGCTGCTGGAGCTGAACTGCGAGACGGATTTCGTCGCCCGCACGGAGGATTTCATCAAGCTGATCGCGGACCTCGCCCGCCGGGCCGGCACCGCCTCGCCCGCCTGGAAGGGCGTCGAAGACGGCCCCGGCGACCTCATGCAGCAGATGATCGGCAAGCTCGGCGAGAACCTCACGTTCCGTCGGTTCGTCCGCTACGACAAAACGAATCCGGGGGTTTTCGGCGTCTACATCCACCCCAGCGGCGGCACCGGCAAGGTGGGGGTGTTGCTGGAGCTCTCCGTGGCCGACCCGAAGATGGAAACCAACGAGGAGGTGAAGACCCTGGCGCGCGACCTCGCCATGCAGATCGCGGCCGCCAACCCTCGCTGGGTCAAAAAAGAGGACGTGCCGGCGGAGATGCTCGAACAGGAAAAGGCCATCGCCCGGGAGCAGGCGCGCCGGGAGAACAAGCCGGAAAAAATATGGGATAAGATCGCCCAGGGCAAACTGCAGCAGTTCTACCAGCAGTTCTGCCTGCTGGAGCAGCCTTACGTGAAGGACGCCGGCGGCAAGACCCCCGTGGGCGCCGTGGTCCAGCAACTCTCGCAAAAGACCGGGGTCGTCCTCTCGCCGGCGCGTTTCGTTCGCTACAAGGTCGGGGAAGAGTGAGCGAGTCGGTGCGCGGGAACCCGAAGCGGGTCGTACTGAAACTGTCCGGGGAGGCTTTCATGGGCCGTTCCCGGTCCGGCATCGATGTGGACGCGCTCTTCGCCATCGCCCACGAGGTGAAGTCCGCCCGCGGGCCCCGGACCCAGATCGCGGTGGTGGTGGGCGGGGGGAACATCTGGCGCGGCGGGCGAGGCCAGGCGCGTAAACTCGACCGCATGATCTCCGACAACATGGGCATGCTCGCCACCGTCATCAACGCGCTGGCTCTGCAGGACGCGCTGGAACAGATCGGCGTTCCCACGCGCGTTCTTTCGGCCATCGAGGTGGCCAAGGTGGCCGAACCGTACATCCGCCGCCGCGCCATCCGGCATCTGGAGAAAGGCCGGGTGGTCATCTTCGCCGCCGGCACCGGCAACCCCTACTTCTCCACCGACACCGCCGCCGCCCTGCGCGCCTCTGAAATCGAGGCCCAGTGCGTGCTCAAGGCCACGCTGGTGGACGGCGTTTATGATTCCGATCCTCAAAAGAACCCCCGGGCCACGCGGTTCAAGACCATCTCCCTCCTGGAGGCGTTGCGGAAACGGTTGGGCATTATGGACGCCACCGCGATGCAGCTCTGCCTGGAGAACGCCCTCCCGGTGCGGGTGTTCGATTTGCACGGCCGGGGCAACATCCGGCGGGCCATCGGCGGCGGCCGGATCGGCACCCTGATCACGCCGTAAGGCGATCGACTTTTAAACTTTTCCGACAAGGGAGGTAGGCGCTCATGGGCATCCCCAACGTTCCTCAGCTTCAACCGGTTCTGGCTCAGATGGAAGACAAGATGAAAAAAGCCGTGGAAAAGATGCGGCAGGATTTTTCCACCCTCCGGACGGGCCGCGCCACCGGCGCGTTGCTCGACAACCTCAAGGTGCTCTACTACGGCTCGCAGGTGCCCCTCAAACAGGTGGCCGCCGTGGGCGTGCCGGACGGCCGCACCATCGAAATAAAACCGTGGGACGTCTCGGCCCTCCCGGAGATCGAGAAAGCCATCCAGGCATCCGACCTGGGCCTCACCCCGAACAACGACGGAAAGATCATCCGGTTGTCCGTGCCCTCGTTGACCGAGGAGCGCCGCCGGGACCTGGTGAAGGCCGTCAAGAAAATGGCCGAGGATTTCCGCGTTTCCATACGCAACGACCGCCGCGAAGCCATGGAGAAGTTGAAGAAATTCGAGAAGGACAAGGTCCTTTCGGAAGACCAGCGCAAGCTTGCCGAAGAGGGGCTCCAGAAGACGACGGACTTGTACATCAAACAGATCGATGAATCCCTGGCGGTGAAGGAAAAGGAGATCATGGAGGTTTGAGCCGGATTTGATGATGGTTTTTCGCGTCACAACGTCTTTTTTCCACGGTCTTGTTCCGAACACCTCATGTCTTTGAAAGCCGACGAACTCCTGAAACGGATCGATCCGCGTCGCCTGCCCCGGCACGTGGCCGTGATCATGGACGGCAACGGCCGCTGGGCGAAGAAACGCGGCCTGCCCCGCCTGATGGGACATCGCGCCGGCGCCGAAAGCGTGCGCGAGATGGTGAGGGTGTGCGGGGATCTGGGAATCGAAGTCCTCACCCTCTATGCGTTCTCAACGGAGAACTGGCTGCGTCCCGCCGCCGAGGTGAAAGGCCTGATGACGCTGCTGGTGAAGACGTTGCGACGCGAGACGGCCGACCTGGACCGCAACAACGTCCGCCTGCGGGCCATCGGCCGGCTGGACAAGCTGCCGGCGGAGGTCCAGCGTGAACTTCACCAGGCCATGTCGGCGCTGGCGGACAACTCCGGGCTCATCTTGAATCTGGCGCTCAACTACGGCAGCCGCCAGGAGATCGTGGACTCGGTCAACGCCCTTCTTCGGGAGGGCGTCACGGCGGTGGAAGAGAAAGACATTTCCCGCCGGCTCTATACCGCCGGCCTGCCGGACCCGGACCTGCTGATCCGAACGTCGGGCGAATACCGGCTCTCCAATTTCTTGCTCTGGCAATGCGCCTACACGGAACTCTATGTCTGTTCCCACTATTGGCCGGAATTCCGTCGGGCCCAGTTTTACGAGGCTCTCCTTAATTATCAGTCGCGTGAACGCCGCTTCGGCGGTTTGGGCGGAACATGAACTCCCCGATGGGGCCGTTGGGAAAAGAGGGAAAAACAGCATGATGGTATTGCCGCGTTTGGTGACGAGTCTGGTGGCGGCCCCGCTCTTTTTGTGGGCGCTCTATCTGGGCAGTCTGCCGTTCGTCGTTTTTGTGTCCGTGTTGGTGCTTTTGGCGCTGTGGGAGTTCCACCGGATGGCGGAGATCGGCGGGTACGCCACCCAGTCCTGGTGGGGCATCGCGGGCGGCATGATGCTCCTGTTGGCCCTCTGTTTCCCCGGCCTGCGCGCGGACCTGCCGTTCCAGAACCAGGCCCCGGCGCTGACGCTGATGGTGGTGGTGGCAGCCTACACCCTCCGCGAATTGGCCCGGCGGGACAAGAGCCTCTCCATGCTGCGTTTGAGCATGTCGTTGCTCGGCACCTTCTTCGTCGTCTGGCCGCTGGCCCACCTGGTGCTGTTGCGTGAGTTGCGACACGAGCCCTTGTACACCGTGGGCCGCGACGCCGCCTTCTATCTGGTCTTTTTGATATGGGTTCAAGACATCACCGCGTGGGCGGTGGGCCTTTCCGTCGGGAAACGGCGGTTGGCGGTCCAGATCAGCCCGAAGAAGTCCTGGGAGGGGGCCGCCGCCGGTCTGGCCGCGGCGGTGCTCCTGTCGCTGTTCCTGCGGGAGGTCTGGTTGAAGACGATTTTTTCACGGACGGAGATCGTCGCCCTTTCGGCGGCCCTGGGGATATTGGCCCAGGTGTCGGATTTGGCGGAATCCCTGATGAAACGCTGTTTCGGCGTCAAGGATTCCTCGGATCTCCTCCCGGGCCACGGCGGGATCCTCGACCGGTTTGACTCCTTCCTCCTCGCCGCGCCTTTTCTCTACTATTACCTTGTGTTGACCGGCCGCGTGGGCTGAAGGCGTGCACGGTCGGCGGATTTCCATCCTCGGTTCCACCGGCTCCATCGGTTTGAACGCGCTGGAGGTCATCCGCAAGCTCGGCCGTTTCTCCGGCGGGGGGTTCCGCGTGTGGGGGCTCGCCGCCCAGCGGAACGTGCCGCTTCTGAAAAAACAGGTTTTGGAGTTCGAGCCCCGCGCGGTGGTCGTTTACGAGGCGGATGCGGCGGCGGAGATGCTCGCCTGGGCCCGTCGTCGTCGGCTCCGGTTGTCCGTGTGGCAGGGAGTGGAAGGGCTGGAGCGGCTGGCCCGGGCCCCGGAAACGGATTTTCTTTTGTCCTCGGTGGTGGGGGCCGTCGGGCTGTTGCCGCTCCTTTCCGCGGTGCGTGCCGGGAAACGCATCGCCTTGGCCAACAAGGAGGCGCTGATCGTGGCGGGGGACCTCCTCATGGAATCCGCCCGCCGGTCCGGGGCGGAGATCATCCCGGTGGACAGCGAACATTCGGCCATCTTCCAGTGCCTGCAGGGGTATGCCGCCGGCCGTCGCTCTCAAAACGGGGAATCCCCGCGGGAGATCCGGCGGCTCATCCTCACCGCGTCGGGCGGCGCTTTCTACCGGCGCAAGGGGTCGTTGGACGGGGTGTCCGTCGCCGAGGCGTTGTCCCACCCGACGTGGAAGATGGGGAACAAGATCACCATCGACAGCGCCACGCTGACGAACAAGGGCCTGGAAGCCATTGAGGCGCACCATCTTTTCGGCGTGCCGCTGGAGAAGATCGGCATCGTCATCCACCCGCAGTCCATCATCCACTCGCTGGTGGAGTTCACCGACGGGGCCATGCTGGCCCAGCTGTCCCATCCGGACATGCGCCTGCCGATCCAATACGCCCTGACCCACCCGGCGCGGTACCCGTCGCTGGTGCGGCCGCTGCGGTTGGAGGAGATCCAGAAACTGGAATTTTATCCGCCGGATTTCCGGCGTTTCCCGTGCCTGTCGCTGGCCCTGACGGCCGGCCGGCGGGGCGGCACGTGGCCGGCGGTCTTCAACGGCGCCAACGAGGCGGCGGTCCGGAGTTTCCTCGACGGGAGGATTTCCTTCGGAGGGGTGCCGCGGGTCATCGGAAAAGTGATGCGGGCCTTCGCGGCCGAGCCCGGCCTGACCCGGAACGGAATGCGCCGCCCTCCCTCCCTCGCCGATATTTTGGCGGCGGACGCGTGGGCGAGAAAAAAATCAGCGTGTCTTTGCGAGAAGGAGAGGAAAACATGTCGTTCCTGATCGGCGCCCTGGGAATCGTCGTCGTCTTCGGAGTTGTCATCTTCATCCATGAGTTCGGCCATTTCGTCGTCGCCAAGCGGGCGAACGTCAAGGTGGAACGCTTCTCTTTCGGCCTCGGCCCCGAGATGGTCGGCGTTCAGTGGGGGGAAACGCGCTACTGTCTGGCCTGGATCCCGCTGGGCGGCGAGGTGCGGATGGCGGGGGAGACCGAATACGAAGAGGGCGATAAGGCCCCGTCCGCCCCGCCGGACCCGCGCTCCTTCTTCGCGCAGTCGTGGCAGCGGCGGATCGGCATCGTCCTGGCGGGCCCCCTGATGAACTATCTTCTCGCGTTTGTCCTGTTCGCCTCCGTGGCGTATCTGTGGGGCGAACCGCGGCCGTCCCACGAGCCGGTGATCGGCGAATTGATGGAAGGCTATCCCGCCCAACAGGCCGGCCTCCTCCCCGGCGACCGCATCGTCGCTGTGGCGGGGGCGAAGATCGCCCGGTGGGAAGACCTGGCGGGAGAGATTCACCGTTTTCCGGGCCGGCCCATCGCGCTGGAGTTTGTGCGCGATTCGGAGACCAAGACGGTGCAGCTGACGCCGAAGGCCGACCCGGTCACCCGGATCGGCCTGATCGGGATCGCTCCCGAAACGGTCTATCACAAGGTCGCGTTCTTCCCGGCGCTTCGCCGCGGCGCCGAACAGATCGTCGGCTGGAGCCTCTTCACCGTCCATTACCTCGGCCTCAAGATCGTCCGACGCGAAAAACCGGACTTGGCGGGGCCCATCGGCATCGCCACGGTCGTGGCCAAGGCCACCAAGGCGGGTTTGAAGGATTTCCTCTACCTCATCGCCCTCATTTCGGTCGGCATCGGGCTGTTTAATCTCTTCCCCATTCCCATGTTGGACGGGGGCCATGCGGTCTTTTTCCTGTGGGAGGGGATCTTCCGGAAGCCGCTCCATCGGAAGATCATGGAACGGGCCAACGCCGTCGGGCTGGCCCTGCTTCTGGGCATCTTGCTTTTCGCCACGTACAGCGACATCCAGCGATTGCGTCCCGAGAAAGAACCGGTCCCGGCGGACGGGGAGGCGGTTCATGCCGTTCCTCGGCCATAAAATGATTTCCCATGCCCGGCCCCGCGGCCGCCGGTCCCCGGCCCGATTATGAGACTCTCCAAATATCTCCTGCCCACCTTGAAGGAGCTTCCCGCCGACGCGGACACCGTGTCGGCGAAGCTGATGCTCCGCGCCGGCCTCATCCGAAAGGTGGCCGCGGGCCTTTACGAGTGGCTGCCCTTCGGCCTTCGCGTGCTGAAAAAAGTGGAACAGATCATCCGTGAGGAAATGGACCGCGCGGGGGGGCAGGAAGTCTGGCTCCCCATCGTGCAGCCCAAGGAACTGTGGGAGGAGACCGGCCGCTGGCAGGTCTACGGCAAGGAACTTTTGCGCATCAAGGACCGGAAGGACACGGAGTTCTGCCTGGCCCCGACGGCCGAGGAGGTCATCACGGACCTGGTGCGCCGCGAGGTGCGTTCCTACCGCGAACTGCCCCTCCTGCTCTACCAGTTCGGCATCAAGTTCCGCGACGAGATTCGTCCCCGGTTCGGGGTGATGCGTGCCCGCGAGTTCTATATGAAAGATGCCTACTCCTTTCACGCCGACGACGCCGATTTGGAGAAGACCTATAAAGAGGTCTACGACGCCTACGTGCGGATCTGCGAGCGGTGCGGTTTCAAGTTCCGGCCGGTGGAGGCCGCCACGGGCGCCATCGGCGGCCGTTTCTCGCACGAGTTCATGGTGCTGGCCGAGACCGGGGAGGAGACCATCGCCACCTGCGACGTCTGCGGGTATGCCGCGAACATCGAGCTGGCCGAATCGACGGCGTTCGGGTCGAAGAAGGGGGAGCCGCTCCAGGCGCTCGGTGAGGTCGATACGCCCGACTGCTGGACCGTGGAGGACGTTTCCAAACTCCTGAAAATCCCCAAGATCAAGTTCATCAAGACCCTTTTCTACGACACGGACCAGGGCCCGGTCGTGGCGTTGATGCGCGGGGATCATGAATTGAACGAGGCGAAACTCCAGCGCCATCTGGGGGCGAAATGGATCCAAAAGGCGTCCGACGAGACGTACCGATCCGTCGCCCATTGCGAGGTGGGCTACGCGGGGCCGGTCGGCCTCTCCGCGCGCGTGGTCGCGGACTGGAACGTGGCGACGGTCGAAAACGGCGTGACCGGCGCGAACAAAAAGGACAAGCACCTGGTCAACGTCAACCTGGAGCGCGATTATACGCTGGCGCCGGAGTCTTTCGGCGACCTGCGCATGGTGCGCGAGGGGGATCCGTGCACGCGGTGTTTCCGGAAGAACACCGAGAAACCGACGTTCCATAAGCTGGCGTTCCACAAGGGGATCGAGGTGGGGCACGTTTTCAAGCTGGGGACCAAATACTCGGAATCCATGTCCGCCGGATTTTTGACCGAGAAAGGGACGAAGTCCCCGTTCGTTATGGGGTGTTACGGCATCGGCGTGAGCCGCATCGTGGCCGCGGCCATCGAACAGTGCCACGACGACAACGGCATCCTCTGGCCCGCGCCGCTGGCGCCCTTCCAGGTCATCGTCCTGCCGTTGAACGTCTCCGAACCGAACGTAATGGCCGCGGCCGAGAAGATCTATTCCGAACTGCGGTCCCGCGGCGTGGAGGCGTTGTTGGACGACCGCGATCAGCGCGCCGGCGTCAAGTTCAAGGACGCCGACCTTTTGGGCATTCCCTGGCGCGTCACCGTGGGCGAGAAGAAACTCGCCGGCGGATGTGTGGAACTGAAATCGCGCTCCGCCTCCGCCTCGGAGGATGCGCCCGTGGAAGAGGCCGCGGACCGGGTCTTGAAAAAAATAACCCCATAACTTTTGACATAAGGGCGGCTATTAGGTAAATTCCTGAAGTTGAGCCCGTATCCAAGGAGAGAGAAAAAGTGCCTTTCGACGATACCGTTTTCCTGAAGAGTAAAGTGGACGTCCTGTCCTTTTTCACCGACGAACAGCTGCGCCGGGTGACGTCGGTCATCGACCGGAAGACCTACAACAAGGGCCAGACGGTGATGTTCCAGGGCGAGGTGACGAACAATTTCTTCGTGGTGAAAAAAGGCAAGGTCATGGTCGTGGCCAAGGTCGGCAAGGAGAAGGAGCGCGTGGAGCTGGCCGAGCTGAAGGCCGGCGACTTTTTCGGCGAGATGTCCCTCCTGGAGTCCACCGCCGCCACCGCCACCATCAAGTCCGTGGAGGAGGGCACCGAGATCCTCATGATCCCGCACGACTCCTTCCAATACCTGCTGAAGGAAAACCCGCTTTTGGAAAAAACATTGAGGGATAGGATCGCGGCCCGCAAACAGCAAAAATCCGACGCCTCCCCAAAGGAAGGCGCGTAAAGGCCGCCGGTTCAAGAGGGAAAAAAGGACGAAGGACATCGATTGAAAAAAGGCTGGTTGGTCGACACCCTGATCGGTTTGCTCCTCACCCTGACGGTGATGGCTTGCGCGTATTTTCAAGTGGCCTTCACCGAATCCCTCGAAAACCGGCTCTACGATCTCCGAGTCAAATACGCTCCCAAGGCTTCCCTTTCGGACCAAATCCTCTTCGTCGCCATCGACGATACCAGCATCGCCTCCGTGGGCCGCTGGCCGTGGCCGCGCGGGGTGGTGGGCCAGCTCGTCCGGCAGATCGCCGCCGGCGGGCCGAAGGTCATCGGCCTGAACATCCTCTACGTGGATCCCGACCAGAACCAGGGACTGGAGACCATCCGCCAGATTCGGGAACAGTATTCCCAGCTCATCGACCAACAAAAAGAGGTCCTGGGACCGGTTTTCACCAGCGCCAACAAGGACCCGAAATACAAGAAAATTCTGAAAGGCCAGAAGCTCTCCCTCGATCCTTTCCGGTCCCTGGTCGGCGCGTTCGACGAAGCGGAGGCGGTGCTCGACAACGACACCCAGCTCGCCCAGGCCCTGACGGAAACGCCGGGGGTGCTCCTGCCGATGTTCTTCTCCGTGGACAAGCCGCTGGCCGCCGAGACGGACGAGGCGATGGAGCGGATGCAGGGCTACGCCCTTCCCCAGGTGGGGGAATCCGGCCGGCCCCACTCCATTCTGGAAGGATACCAGCCGCTCCTGCCGCTGCCCGAGTTCGCCGCCGGCGCCTCCGGCCTGGGGCACAGCAACATCTTCGCCGATTCCGACGGGACCGTCCGGCGGGAGACCCTGCTCGTCAAATACAAGGACAAATATTTCCCGTCGCTTTCGCTCGAGATGGCCCGGGTGGCCCTGGGGCTCAATCCGGACCAGGTCCAGGCGAGTTTGGGGAGCGCGGTCCTCTTGGGCGACCGGAAGATTCCGATCGGCCAGGACAACAAGATGCTCGTCAATTATCAGGGCACCTACGCCTCGCTGAAGACCGTGCCCGCCATCGACATTTTGGCGGAGAAGGTCCCGGCGGAGGCGTTCAAGAACAAACTGGTGCTGGTGGGCATCAGCGCCACCGGGCTCGGAACGCTCTTCGTGGTTCCCGTGGAGTCGGCTTTTCCGGCCAACGGCATCATCGTCACGGTGCTTCAGAACATCCTCGGCGGAAAATTCCTCACTCGCCCGGACTGGTCTTTCATGGCCGAGCTGGGGGTCCTGCTGTTCGTCGGGTTGTTCGTCACCTTCCTGCTGCCGCGGCTGAAGGCGAAGTGGGGGGCGCTGATCGCTTTTGTCCTGTTGGCCGCCATCGCCGGGGCGGGCGTCTATTTCTTCGTCACCCAGGGGTATTGGATCAAGATCTTCTACGGCATGGCGCTGTTGGTGCTGGCCTACGGCGCCATCACCGTGCGGCGGTTCTTCTTCACCGAGCGGCGCAAGGAGCTGGTGGAGGCGGAGAGCATCGAGACCAACAAGATGCTCGGGCTGTCCTTTCAGGGGCAGGGCATGTTGGATCTGGCCTTCGAAAAGTTCCGCAAATGCCCCGTCGACGACGCCATGAAGGAGCTGCTGTATAACCTGGCGCTGGACTTCGAGCGCAAACGCCAGTTCGCCAAGGCCTCCGTGGTGTATGAACACATCTCCACCGTGGACGCCGGTTACAAGGACATCAAGGAACGGAAGGTGGCCACCAAGACCGCCGGCGAAACGATGATCGCCGGCCCCGGACTCGGCGGCGGCAAAAAGGAAGGCACCGTGGTCATCGAGGGGGCCGCCGTCAAACCCACGCTCGGCCGGTACGAGATACAGAAGGAACTGGGGCGCGGCGCCATGGGCATCGTCTACCTTGGCAAGGACCCCAAGATCAACCGCATGGTGGCCATCAAGACCTTGAAGTTCGACGACGACGTGGACGAGTCCACCTCCAAACAGTTGAAGGAACGTTTCTTCCGCGAGGCGGAGTCGGCGGGGACCCTGAACCACCCCAACATCGTCCGTATCTTCGACGCCGGGGAGGACAACGAGATCTGCTACATCGCCATGGAACTGCTGGACGGAGAGGACCTGAAGAAATACGGGGAAAAGGCCAACCTCCTCCCTCCGGCCCAGGTGCTGGAATACGTGGCCCTGGTGGCGGAGGCGCTCGATTACGCCCACGCCGCCGGCATCGTCCACCGCGACATCAAACCCGCCAACATCATGCGCCTCAAAGACGGGACTCTCCGCGTCACCGATTTCGGCATCGCCCGCATCACCGCCTCCTCCAAGACGCAGACCGGCACGGTCATGGGCACCCCCAGCTACATGTCCCCCGAACAGGTGGCGGGGAAAAAGGTGGACGGCCGCGCGGACCTGTTCTCCCTCGGCGTGATGCTCTACGAGATGATGACCGGCCTGAAACCGTTCGAGGGAGACAGCATCGCCACCCTGCTTTTCCGGATCTCCAGCGAGCCGCACCCCGATCCCGTTCTGAAGGCAAGCGACCGGGTCACCCCGGCGGTGAAGGCGGTGATCGACAAGGCCCTGCAGAAAAATCCCGACAACCGGTATCAGCGCGGGAAGGATCTTTCCGCCGATTTGAAAGAGTGCCTGAAAAACCCGAACGCGGTCCCCACGAACGCGCTCGCCGCGGCGGTGTCGGCGCCTCCCGCGGCCCCCGTCGCGCCGCCGGCCGCTCCGAGTTCGTCGGATACCGTCAGGCTTTCGTCTCCTCCGCCGGCCGCCCCGGCTCCGTCTCCCTCGGACACGGTGAAAATGCCGCCGCCCGCGCCGAGCGATACCATCCGGATGCCGCCACAGTGAAGAAAATTCGAAATACGAGACGCGAAATACGAAGCAAATCGGTTGTTTCGTATCTGCCTTTATGAAATTCGTCGCCGCCGGATTGACCGATCCCGGACAGGTCCGGAAGAACAACGAAGATAATTATTGGGTGGATCCCGACCTCGGTCTCCTCATCGTGGCCGACGGCATGGGGGGCCATGCCTCCGGCGAGGTGGCCAGCCAGATGGCGGTGGACCTGGTGAAGGCGCAGGTGGCCAACGGGCTCAAGACCGGAAAAATTCCGGCCATGGGCGAAAAACCCCTGCATCTTTCCATGCGGGCGCACCTCCTGGCCGTCTCCCTGCGCATGGCCAACGAGGTGGTCTACGAGGCCTCGCAGTCCCGCGCGGAGAACAAGGGGATGGGGACCACCATCGTCGCCGTCCTGGCGGACAGGAAGAGTTTCGCGGTGGCGCATGTGGGGGACAGTCGGCTTTATCTGCATCGCGGGGGGAAACTCCGTCAGTTGACGCGGGATCATTCCGTCGTGGCGGAACAGGTCGCCAAGGGGTTGCTCACGCCGGAACAGGCCGAGCAGTCCGAGATCAAAAACGTGCTCACCCGCGCGCTGGGCGTGGGGCCGGAGGTGGAGGTGGACGTGGACGAGCAGTCTCTCCGGGCCGATGATGTGCTATTATTGTGCACGGACGGCCTTCCGCGCATGGCCGACGATGCCGTCATCCAGGACGTGCTGGCGCACTCCACCGATCCTCTTGAGATTTGCAACGCCCTCATCAAAATCGCCAACGAGCGTGGGGGAAAAGACAATGTCACGGTCGCCGTCGCCCGCGCGTTTGCCTCCGGGATTCTCGAAAAAATCGTCGGGCGCTTTAAACGGGCTTGATCCGACATAGGATAATTTTTTACCTGCTGGTCTGTTCTTTGGCTGCGTTCCCGACGGATTTCCTGCGCGCGCAAGGCCGCAAGGCGGCGGTTGAAAACACGCGGATCCAGACCGCGGACTACGAGGGCGTCGTTTTTGCGGCAGAGAACAGGGCGTTCGCGTTTGTGTTCCCGCCCCCGGCCGTCGCCTGGACCCCGACCCCGGAAGACATCACCCGGGTGGAAGAGCTGATGGCGGACCATGTGAGACGGAAGGCCCCGGGGATATTCGAAAAGCTGCGGAGATATAAAAGGCAATACGCCGGATATCTTCAGGCGGGGAAAAAAGTCGTTTATGTGAATTGTTTTTGCCGTGTCCGGGGGGACGTGGATTGGGAAAAAACAGAGCTCCTCGTCGCCGACGGCGGTCCCGATTTTTTTCATGTAACGGTTGATTTAAGCGGGGGCGCGTGTTACGATTTTGTCGTGAATGGCAGTGCGTGATGATAAAACTGATCCGAGGACGCGAAATTGGTAAAACTTCTACTTAAATTCAATGCCGCCGTCATCAAGGAAATTCCTTTCGAAAAGGACGAATACACCGTCGGCCGCAAGCCGGAGAACGACATCGTCATAGACAACCCGGCGGTGTCCGGCCGGCACGCCCGCATCTTCCGTCAGGCCGGGGCCTACGTGGTGGAGGATCTCAACAGCACCAACGGCACCTTCCTGCACGACCGAAAGATCCTCAAGGCGAACCTGCACCACAAGGACGAGGTGGGCATCGCCAAACATGCCCTTGTGTTCATAAACGACGAAGAGGCGAAAAGCCCACCGCCGGCCTCGCTGCCGGCGGTCTCTTCCGACGCCACCGTGGTCATTTCCGCGATGGCGCCCGCGGCGGCCAAGGCGGAAGCGAAGGAGAAGGAGCTCGTCGGCGGCCTGCGCGTCGTCACCGGCGAGAGTTCCGCCGGCCAGTTCAGCCTCACGGGGCTGACTACCTATATAGGGAAATCGGAACAGGCCAACATCAAATTGAAAGGTTTCTTCGCGCCCGACCTGGCGGCTTGCGTGGCCCGTAAATCGGACGGTTACTACCTCAAGGTCATCAAGGAACGCTCCGTCAAGCTCAACGGCAACGTGCTGGAGGATCAGGCGAAACTTCAGGAGGGGGACCTCGTCGAAGTGGCCAATTTGAAGCTGGTCTTCTACCATCAGGACGCCGAGGGACCGCTCTCCGGCTGATGGCGGCATCCCCGCCCCATGTGACATATCTCACATTGCGTTCCCCGACCGGGCAAGATATACTTCTCTGATACGCACGATCTCTGATTCCGAACCATTGTCTCCGTGGAGGATTCGATATGATTAAAAAATTCCTACCTGGTTTCGCCCTGGCGTCCGTCTTGGCCGTGTTCTGCTCCGGACGGGTGAGCGCTGCCGAACTGCGTTCCACTTTGGGCACCGTCGAGGTGAAAAAGGCGGGGGCCGCGGTGTGGTCCCAGGCCCGCCCCAAGACCAAGGTGAACGACGGCGACGTGGTCCGCACGGGCGCGGGGGCCCAGACGGAGCTCCGATTCGACGAAGGCCATAAGATGACCCTGCGCGAGAAGACCACGCTGAAGGTCATCACCGGCCAGTCGCCGGAGACCAAGCTCGACCTCGTGGTCGGCCGCATTCGCACGTTCGTCTCCAAACTCAAGGCCCAGCGCAAATTCGAGGTCTCCACCCCCGTGGCGGTGGCCTCCATCCGCGGCACGATATTCGAGATGGAAGTGACGGAGAACCAGGCGTCCCGGCTGTCCGTCCTGGAAGGCGTGGTGAGCTACCGCGATTTGGCCGGCCTCGGCGCCGAGGTCCAGGTGCTTAAAGGACAGAGCGTGGTGGTGGAACCCGGCATGGCGCCGCGTCCGCCGGAACCGCTTCCGCAGGACCTTCGGGAAGGCCTCGTGCCCGACCGCGAACAACAGACGGCCTCTTTCGACATGAAAGCCGAGATCCAGCGCGAGACCGGACTGGCGGCGTATAAGGAGTTCTTCCAGTCCGACGCCGCCGCCGAGATGAAGACCGCCCAGTACCAAGAAGGCAAAACCCTCATCGACGCTTTCGGCAAACGGGTGCGGTTGGAGGAATACATCCTGCGGCCGGCCGCCAACCAATGGTCGTTCGTGGCGCTGAACACCCGCGAGGACCGCTTCGATTTCACGCGGTTCGACCTCTATGCCAAAAACGCCCTGCCGGAAGACATGGCCACCGTCAACCTCTTCTCCGGCACCGGACACAACTCCATGACCAACTGGGTGGAGAAGACGAACCGGCTGACCTCCAACGGCAGCGACTATCTGCGCGAATGGCAGGACGGCGGCGCGCCGATCAACATGACGAAGACCGACGGAACGAAATACCAGCAGGTGGTGTTCGCCGATTGGTTCGTGGAGGCGAAGGCCGCGGGGGCTTCCGCCCCGGTGCTTTTGTCCCACTGGCAGCCGCACGCCGGTTTTTCGGGAGGCAATCCGCTGGCCACCTTCGTGGACGCCGACAACAACACGGTGGACGACGATGTCGACCTCGACGGCGTGTTGGACATCCCGTCGGGCTACGTCAACTACGAGAGCGCCGACGCGGGCGTCACCGTGGGCGACACCCGGGGGATAGACGCCGCGGGGTTCTCCAACAGCAAGCGCCTGGACTATTTCGCCGACGCCGCCGTGGCCGCTTCCTATAAGGGCAGCGAGGGATACGCCCGCAAGGCCGAGACCCTCTTCAACGACAAGACCTGGGCCGCCTCCTCGTCGCTGGAGATCCTCAGCTCCAACAAGATCTCCCAGTTGAACACCTACACCGTGCCCGGTCAGTCCGCCATCACGCTCCAGGTGGACCAGTATTATTTCAACGACGACGGCGACCGGTTGAGCTTTTTGCAGGCGGCGAGTCTGACGTCCGACTCCATTCAAGGCATCAACTACGAATCGGTGGCCACGTCTTCCCTGTATGGCGACCGGAAACTCGACGTGGTGATCAGCCCGTCCATCTTCAAGAAAGCGGGGTTGTTAAACAACTAACATGAACATGCGCCGGATTTCCCGAACCGTAATCTTTGCCGCGTTCTGCGGCGTGGTGGCGGCCTCCGCTTCGGCGGAGTTCCGTTGGGTCCCTTACCTGAACTTGGAATCCTATCTCGGCCGCTCCAACTTCGCCGACAGCGACGTGAACGGTTTCAACGGGAACCTGGTCTTCGTCCCCGGCATGCGTTTCGGGGAGAAACTATCCGTTCTGCCCACGGCCATGCTGGGCTACCGCAAGTCCCGCGACGTTCAGGAACTGGCCGGCGGCGGCTTCTTGACCCAGGAACAGCAGACCCGCGGACTCTCCGTCAAGGGCATCTACGTGCTGACCCCCGGCTGGAAGGGCAAACTCTACACCTCCTACCGGCAGGAACTGGTCAAGGAAACCAAAGACGAGAAATGGGGCGACGGTCTTTTCGATTACGACAAGACCGCGGTGGGCGTGGAGGTGGAGCGGGAGGGGGATTTCTGGAAGAGCGTGCGCCTGGGGGCGGACTATTACACGACGGCCTTCCCCAACTTCCAGAGCCTGGCCACCAAACAGTACGGCGCGGAGATCAACGCCGGCGAGGATGTGTTGGATTTCAGCGCGATGGATTTCTCCGTCGGAGCGGACGCCGCGGTGACCCGGAAGTCCATGCTCTCCGGCTACCTCCTCGGTTCTCGCCGCGACTTTTCCGACCAGAAGATCGTCAAGCGGGACGGCACCTTTTCCGCCGACACGCGCAAGGACATGTTCACCTACGTGTCCTTGGCCTACCGCTATCAGCTGCCGACCGTGGCCCTGTTCCATGTGGGCGTGGAAAGCCTGGCCGGCCTGGACGCCTCCTACGCCCTGCTGAACTCCGACCAGCACAACTACGACGCCGGCCGCACCAAGTTCAACGAGAACTATTACGACTACGCCGAACTGGGGATCGGCCCCCGCGTCAACCTGCGGTTCAAGGAGAAGCTCTCCGTCGGCCTGTCCTATCTGTTCAGCACGCGCGACTACGCCGACCGGCCCGTGCAGCGCGTGGACGGCACGTATACCGCGGACACCATCTCTTCGGACGTGACCACCTTCCGCGCCTCGTTGGGCTATCCTCTCCTGAAGGGACTTTCTCTCCAAGCCCAGGGGGCGTGGCAGAACGCCGACTCCAACATGGATTACGAGACGGTCTATCGCTACAATTACTCGTCCTCGCACTATTTCCTGGGGATCTCCTACCAGCTCTAGAATATACCGGGGGCGGTGTTGACGGTGGCGTAGACCCCGGACTCTGTCTCGGAGCTTCGTTCCCACCGGAATCGTCCGTGGTTCGAGGCTACGGGCGATTGGCGGGCCGCCGGCTCGCCCTTGACCGCTCACCGGCGGATGTGGTATGCTTATCAACAAGTGGCTGAAGTTTTGGCCACTTTTTTGTTTGTAGGGGGAGCCCCGGATGGGCATGGTTGACGAAGTCAGGACGCTGGTCTCGCCGGTCCTCGCCCAAGAGGGCGTGGAACTGGTGGAGGTGGAATACCAGCGTGAACCGAACGGCTGGACCCTGCGGTTTTATCTGGACAAGGCGGGCGGCTTTTCCTTGGCCGATTGCGAGCAATGGAACGACCGTTTGGGGGAGGTCCTCGACCGGTCCGAACTCATCTCCCACGCCTACAGTCTGGAGATCTCCTCGCCGGGACTGAACCGGCCCCTGCGCAAACGCGAGGATTTCGAACGTTTTTCGGGGATGGACGCTTTCGTCAATCTCTACGCCCAGCAGAACGGCCAGAAACATTTTCACGGCCGGCTGGTGCGCGTTGAAAACGGGGAACTGGTCTTGGAAGACCGCACCTCGGGTTTTGTGAAAATACCGCTTTCCTCCATCGCCGGCGCGCGGCTCGACCCGCCCGTCGCGTTGGGCGGCAACGCTGAAAAGGACATGTCATGACGCAAATACTGAAGAACGAACTTATGCCCGTGCTCGAACAGATCGAACGCGACAAGGGCATAAAAAAAGAGGACATCCTGCACATGATCGAGCAGGCGCTGGTGTCCGCTTATCGGAAACACGTGGGCCAGCAGGTCAACGTGGAGGCCAAGATCGACCCGGAGAGCGGGCAGATCAAGGCGAGCGTCGTCAAGACCATCGTGGAGACGGTCACCAATCCGGTGATCGAGATCTCCGTGGCCGAGGCGAAGAAGGTGCGCGGCGCCGGAGACGTCGGCAGCGAGTTCAAGATCCCCGTGGATGCCGCCGAGTTCGCGCGCATCGCCGCCCAGACGGCCAAACAGGTCCTCGTCCAGAAGATCCGGGAGACGGAACGCGAGACGGTTTTCAGCGAATACAAACCCAAGGAAGGCACCCTCATCAACGGGGCCGTTCACCGCTTTTCCAACCGGAATCTCATCGTGGACCTCGGCCGCTCCGAGGGGATCCTCCCCGTGCGCGAACAGGTCCGGCGGGAACGCTGGACCGTGGGCGACCGCATCCGCGCCGTCATCTTGAAAGTGGAAAAAGGGCCGCGCGGGCCGGAGATCATCCTCAGCCGCGCCCACGCCGATTTCGTGAAACGGCTTTTCGAGCAGGAAGTGCCGGAGATCTACGAAAAGACCGTGGAGGTCGTGGAGGTGGTGCGCGAGGCCGGGTTCCGGTCCAAAGTGGTGGTGCGCAGCAACAACCCCAAAGTGGACCCCATCGGCGCCTGCGTGGGCGTGAAGGGGTCCCGCGTGCGGCCCATCATCAACGAACTTCAGGGGGAGCGCATCGACCTCGTCGCCTACACGCCCGACACCACCGCTTTCATCGCCGCCTCTCTTTCACCGGTGAAGCCGCTTTCCGTCACCGTCATCAGCCACGAGGAGAAGAAGGCCGAGGTGCTGGTGAGCGACGATCAACTGTCGCTGGCCATCGGCAAGAACGGACAGAACGTGCGTCTCGCCTCCCGCCTCACCGGATGGCAGATCGACGTGCGCTCCGAATCGCAGAAGAAAGAGGCCAACGCCGCCGACAACGCCGCGCACATCAGCGCCCTGTCCCAGCTGGAGGGGGTCGGCCCGAAAACCGCGGACGTGCTCCGCAAAGGCGGCTGGGGGGACATTTCCCGTCTGGCCGGCGCCAAACCGGACGATTTGACCGCGCTCTCCGGCATCGGTGAAAAAACCGCGGAAAAGATCATCGAGTCCGCCAAGGAGTATCTGAAGAAAAAGGCCGAAGAGGAGGCCGCGGCCCCCTCGACGCCGCCGGCCGAGCCGGAGGCGGTTTCTCCGGAGCCGGCGGCTGAAAAAGAAGCCAAAGAGACGGAAGAACCCGCGGCCGAGGCCGCCCCCGCCGGGGAATCGGCCGCCCCAGCGGAAAAACCCGCGGCGGAGGGAAAAAAATCCAAACGCAAACAGGAACAGGGGACGGAGCAGAAAGATGACTGACGAGAAGAAGACGAAAAAAGCTCCGGCGGCGAAAAAGGCCGCTTCGCCCAAAGCTTCCAAAGAGGCCGTCGCCTTGGAAGACGGGAAGAAACCGACCAAACCCAAGACCTCCGCGAAAGCCGTCAAGCCCAAAAAGGCGGTGGACACTTCGGCGCCGGCGACGGCTGAACCGAAGGCCGCCAAACCGAAGAAGAAAGCCGTTGCGGCGGAAGCCGCGGCCGCCCCCGCCGAGGTCCCGGCGAAGAAAGTTCCGGCCAAAAAAGTAAAAGCGAAGGCGCCCGCGGTCGAAACAAAAGAGCCCGCTTCTCCTCCGGCGGCCAAAATTTCCAGCGCCCCCGCCGTGCCGCCCAAACCGGCGCCGGCGGCGCCTCCGAAACCGGCGGCTGTCGTTCCGCCCGCCCCACCCGCCCCCCCGCGTCCCAAGATCAAGGTCAACGAGATGGTCACGGTGAAGGAATTGGCCGACAAGATGAACGTGAAGGTGCCGGACGTCCTGAAAAAATTCATGTCCCTGGGGAAGATCGTCCACATCAACCAACGCGTGGACGTGGCGTTGGCCGGCAAGATCGCCGATTCGTTCCAGTTCGATCTGGAAGTCGTCCCGACGTACGCCGACGAGGTCCTCGATTCGCCCGACGACCCGTCCCTGCTCAGGTCCCGGCCGCCGGTGGTGACCGTGATGGGCCACGTGGACCACGGCAAGACATCCCTTTTGGACGCCATCCGAAAAACCCGTGTGGCGGAGAAAGAGGCGGGCGGCATCACGCAACACATCGGGGCCTATCAGGTGAAGACCGAAAAGGGCTATATCACCTTTTTGGACACCCCCGGCCACGAAGCGTTCACCGCCATGCGCGCGCGGGGGGCCCAGGCCACGGACCTGGTGATTTTGGTGGTCGCCGCCGACGACGGCGTCATGCCGCAGACGGTCGAGGCCATCGACCATGCCCAGGCCGCCGGCGTCCCCATCGTGGTGGCCATCAACAAATGCGATTTGCCCACCGCCAACCCGCAGCGCATCAAGCAGGAACTGACGAAACACAAACTCATCGCCGAGGACTGGGGCGGCAAGACCGTGATGGTGGAGGTCTCCGCCCGGCAGAACAAGAACCTCGACACCCTTCTGGAGATGATCCTCTTGGAGTCGGAACTCCTCGAACTGAAGGCCAATCCCAACCGTCCGGCCCAGGGCGTGGTGGTGGAGGCCAAACTCGATCCTCGCCGGGGCGCGGTCGCCACGGTTCTGGTGCAAAAAGGCACCCTGCGCGTGGGCGACGCGTTCGTGTGTGGCCTGGCGGCGGGCAAGGTGCGCGCGCTTCTGGATTACGCCGGCCAGCGGGGGAAAGAGGCCCCGCCCTCCTGCCCCGTCGAGATCCTCGGTTTTTCGACCACCCCCCGGGCCGGGGACAAGTTCATGGTGGTGGCTTCGGAACGCGAGGCGCGGGAGATCGCGGAGAGGCGTCAGGCCATCGCTTCCGACGCCGCCCATTCTCGACGGCAACACCTCACCCTGGAAGGGCTCCACGACGAGGTGGCGGCCGGCAAGATCAAGTTTCTTCCCATCGTCCTCAAAGCCGACGTGCAGGGCTCTCTGGAACCGGTGCGGGATTCCCTGGAAAAACTGGCCACCTCGGAGATTTCGCTGAAGATCATCCATTCCGGCATCGGCGGCATCAACGCCTCCGACGTGATCCTGGCGGCCGCCTCCGACGCGGTCATCTTCGGATTCAACGTCCGGCCCGACCCCAGTTCCGAGGAACTGGCGCGGCGGGAAGGGGTGGAGATCAAGACCTACCGCATCATTTATGAGATGGTCAACGTGGTTAAGGCGGCGCTGGAAGGCCTCCTGTCGCCGGCGGAACAGGAGGTCACCTCGGGATGGGCGGAGGTCCGCCAGGTGTTCCGCGTGCCCAAGGCGGGCACGGTGGCCGGCTGTTACGTGACCGACGGCCGCATCGTCCGTTCGGCCAAGGTCCGGCTGGTCCGTGACGGCGCCATCGTCTTCGACGGCGCCATCGCCAACCTCAAACGTTTCAAGGAAGACGTGCGCGAGGTGGAAAAAGGTTTTGAGTGCGGTCTGTCGCTGGAGGGGTTTCAGGACGTCAAACCCCAGGACCGCATCGAGTTTTACATCATCGAAAAGAAGGCGCGGAAGCTCTAAACAGAGAGCCGGGATCGGAAACCCGGCGCCGGCAAAAAATCCGCCGGAATTTTCAGTTTTGTCCGGCCTCTGAAACCCGGCCACCGCCGCCCTTCCCGGGAGTTGTCTATGTGGTCTCGCCGTATCGAACGTATCAACGAACTCCTCCTCCAAGAGATATCGCGCGTCGTCGTCGAGCGCCAGGACCCGGACATCGGTTTTGTGACGTTCACCGGCGTGGAGGTCACCGAGGACCTCATGCAGGCCAAGGTGTTCTACTCCGTCCTCGGCAGCGAGGACGACCGTCTCCGCACCGCCGGGGCGCTGGAACACATGCGGCACGAAATTCATCAGGACATGCGCCGCCTGGAAAGCCTTAAACGCATCCCCACCCTCGTTTTCATCCACGATCAGACGCCCCAGAAGGCCGCCCGGGTTTTTGAACTCATCGAGCAGATCCATCAGGAATCCCAGCCGGTGCCCCCGGAGCCCGAGAAGAAGCCTGTCGTCCGGCCGGCCTCTCGCGGACGAAAGCCCGCGTCTCCCTCCGCCCTCAAAAAGGAAAAGAAAAGTGCCCGCCCGCCTCAGCGAAAGAAACCGCGATAAGATCATCACCCGCATCCTCCGGACCGTGCGGGAAAACCGTACGTTCTTCCTGGCCGGGCACGAAAAGCCCGACGGCGACACCATCGGTTCCGAGCTGGCCCTCGCCAGCCTCCTGCGCCGCTGGAAAAAACAGGCCGACATCTACAATTCCGAACCCGTGCCGAAAAATCTGCGGTTCCTGCCCGGCGCGGAGGCCATTCGTTCGGCGCGCCGGGTGGACAAGGCCTACGACGTGGCCATCATCCTGGAATGTTCCGGACCGGAACGGATGGGGAACATCATTGACCTGAAGTCCCAGGCCAAGACGGTCATCAACATCGACCACCACGCCCACCACGCCACCTTCGGCCACATCAACCTGATCGACGCGCAGGCCTCTTCCAATTCAGAACTCCTGTACTATTTCTTCCAGCACGCCGAATTGAAACTTTCGCGGGACGAGGCGATGTGCCTGTATGTGGGGCTGGTGACCGACACGGGCCGCTTCCAGCAGGTGAACACCAACGCCCGCAGTCACGAGGTGGCCGCCGGACTCCATCGTGTCGGAATCGACGTCTCCGACATCACCCGCCGGCTCTACAACACCCGCACCGAATCTTCCCTGAAACTCCTCGGCCGCGCCATGGGGTCCCTGCGGCTGGAGTTCCAGGGCCGCGTGGCCGTGATCTCGCTGACCCAGCGGGATTTCATCGAGACCTCCTCCGGCCCGGAAGAGACCGAGGAATTTATCAACTACGGCCTGATGGTGCCTTCCGTGCAGGTGGCCCTGTTCGTCCGAGAGACCGAGATCGCCGGCAAGATGAAGGTGAGTTTCCGCGGCAAGGGGCTGGTGGACGTTCTCCGTGTGGCCGTGGCCTACGGCGGCGGCGGTCACAAGAACGCGGCCGGCTGCACCGTCGACGGCAATCTGGAAAACACCGTCCAGTCCGTCCTCTCCCGGCTGCAAAAAATCCTTCCCGCCTGACGTTCCTCCTTTTGTCCGACCATCCGCATCCCTTTTTTTCCGGAGTCCTCCTGTTGGACAAGCCCTCCGGCCCCACCTCGCACGACGCCGTCCTTTGGGCGCGCCGGGCGCTCCACACCAAGAAGATAGGCCATTGCGGCGCCCTGGATCCCCTGGCCCAGGGACTCCTGCTTCTGGCCATGGGGGAGGCGCTGGAATGGCAGGAGCGCCTTATGCGCCAGCGCAAGGTCTATCGGGGCTCTTTTCGGCTCGGCGTGGTCACCGACACGGACGACATCACGGGGCAGATCCTTCGGCAGGAAACGGACGCGCGGAGGGTCGCGGCGGTGTCCGATGAGGCGCTGGCCGGGCTCTTTAAACGATTCCTCGGCCCCATCCGTCAGCGCGTGCCTCGATATTCTTCCGTGAAGGTGAACGGCCGCCGCCTCCACGAGTGGGCCCGCCGGGGCGTGGAGATGCCGCTTCCGGAAAAGACCGTGGAGATCAGCCGCTTCGACCTCCTCTCCTATGCCCCGCCCGACGCGCATTTCGTGGTGGAGTGTTCCAAGGGGACCTATGTCCGCTCTCTGGCGCGGGACGTGGGGGAACAACTCGGTTTGGGCGCCACCCTGGCCTCCCTGTGCCGTGAAAGCATCGGCCGGTTCTCCCGGGCGGACGCTTTCGCGTGGAACGGGGATTTCTCCATGGAGCCGACGGACTGGGAACGCGCCTTCATCCCCATGGACGAACTGCCGGCGCTTTTTCCCGCCGGGGAACCGGCGGCCGTCCGATGAGCGCTCCCCGACGAGGGACGGTCCTCACCATCGGCACGTTCGACGGGGTCCACGTCGGCCATCGGGTCATCCTTCGGAAGGCGGTGTCGCTGGCCCGGAAGGCGGGGCTGTCCAGCCTGGCGCTCACGTTCGCCCGTCCGCCCCGCCTGTATTTCTCGCCTCAAAAAGGTCCGCTGCTCATCACGTTGCCGGAAGAAAAGGCCGAGCTCCTGCGTTCGATCGGCGTGGACCGCGTGGAGTTTCTGGCGTTCGGGAAAAAACTGGCCGCCCTCTCGCCGGAGGACTTTTTCAAGGAACATCTCCTGCGCCGCTACGGGGCCCGACAGGTGGTGGTGGGGTTCAACTTCGGCTTTGGCCGCCGCCGCGCCGGCCACCTGGGCCTGCTGAAACAGTTGGGCGCTTCGCACGGCGTGCCCGTGCACATCGTGCCGCAGGTGTCTCTGGGAGGCCGACGCGTCTCTTCGGGAAAGATCCGACGGGACCTCTGGCGCGGCGAACTGGCCGCCGCCAACCGTAAACTGGGATACCCGTATTTCCTTTCCGGCCAGGTGGTGCGGGGGGACCGCCTGGGCCGGCGGCTGGGTTTTCCCACGGCCAACGTGCGGGTGCCGGACGAAAAACTGGTGCCGCCGGGAGTTTTCGCGGTGCGGGTGGTCCTGCCGAACGGCACGGAGAAACCCGGCATGTGCAACGTGGGGTTCCGTCCGACCCTGGGCCGGCGGGCTCCGCGCCTGTCCATCGAGGCGCACGTGTTGGATTTCAGGGGGAACTTGCGGGGTAAAAAAATCAAAGTGGTTTTCGTGAAGAAGATCCGTTCGGAAAAGGCGTTCCCGACCCTGGAAAAATTGGCCGCTCGTCTCCGGATCGACGCCGCCGTCGCCCGGCGGATCCTGCGTCGATCCGCATGACGCGCCGCCTGGCCGTCTGTTTGCTGGCCGGTTTGGCGGCGTCTTCGGTTTTTGCCGCGCAGGAACTCCCGCATTTCATCGCCTCCCGCCATTTTTCCGTCCAATACGAATCCCCTTATCCGCCCGCCGGCGTTTTGAACACGTTGGAGGGACTGCACGCCAAACTGCTTTTGGACCTGTTGCCGTTCGCGCCCTGGGCCAAGGACGGAAAAATACAGGTCGTTCTCTATTCGAGCGCCGAGCGTTACCGTGCGGTGGAGGTCATGCCCGCCTGGGCCGGCGGGCATGTCGACGTGAAGGCCCGCCGGATTTTTCTTTTCGAGGGCGACGAGTTCCGCCGGACCATGGCCCACGAGATGGCTCACCTGTTCGTGCAGGACTACTTCGCCGCCCGGGGGAGCGTGCCGCCGGATTGGCTGAACGAGGGCGTGGCCATGCGCATGGAAGGGGACTACGGCGGCGCGGTCTCTTCGGGCGGCCGGGAACTGAAAGAAGCCTCCCCGTCGTTGGAAGCTTTCTTCAATCTCAACTATCGTCATGCCGCGCAGAGGCCCGAGGAGGTGGCGCTGTGGTATGGACAGGCGGGAAGTCTGGCGGGCTATTTGATGCGGCAATTCCCTCGGGGACAGTTCGTCGCGTTCTGCGACCGGCTGCGCAACGGCGCCTCGGTGGACCAGGCCCTGTCTGCCGCCTACGGCCTCGCCGTTCCGGACAGCCGCGCCCTCGAATCTCTCTGGCGGGAATCCCTGGAAAATCCTTGAGGATGTACGGACGGAAAAATTTTTGCGCGATGGAAACGTCAAAAACTTTACAACCTTTCACCGATTTGCTATCGTGACGCCATGCTCACAAAGGAAAAGAAACGCGACATCGTCGCCAAATTCGGCGCCGCTCCAAAAGATTCCGGCAGTCCGGCCAGCCAGATCGCCCTTCTTACGGAACGGATCAACGACCTGATGTCCCATTTCGAGAGGAACCCCAAGGACCACATGTCCCGGCGGGGGCTT
>JAKLDV010000209.1 GCA_022703335.1 Elusimicrobiota bacterium | reverse complement strand
CGGACTACATGGCGTATGGGGTGGCCTTCTTCAACATTCCGGGAATCATGTACTGGGACCGTTACAAACCGGACCAGCTCCCGGTGCGGATGCGCGGCGGGCTGAGCTTCACGCCCGTGCCCATCTTCTCTTTTCTCACCGAATACGATAAACGTTTTTACCGGAACGGCCTGTCGCAGCCGGGCCAGATCCACCTGGGGATGGAGTTGACGCTGGCGACGTGGCTGCAGTTGCGGGGGGGGACCTACGGCGAGGACCTGAGCGATTCCGAAAAAACCGCCTACAGCGCCGGCTTTTCCGTCGCTTCTTCACAGAAACATCAGTTGGATTTTGCGCTGCGAACGTATCGATTGGCGGGAGAACGGGTCTACAACTATTTCGTTTCCATCATCTTTCCGCTGCCGAGATCGTCCACGGAAGGACGCTACGTCACCTCCGACTCGAACCGGAGAGCGTCCCTCCGGCCCGAACCCCTCGAAGAACGGTTTTGATCAGCTGGCCTTACGAACCCGATCCGACTTCAGGCACTTGGTGCAGACATACTGTCGCTGCGGGCCGCCCGGAAGCTGCACTTTTATGCGCTGAAGGTTGGGCAGAAAACGACGGTTGGTCCCCCGATGCGAATGGCTGACGGTCTTCCCGGCCGCGGGCCCTTTTCCACAAACGACACAACGGTACGCCATAAAATCTCTCCTTTGTCTTTTCCAAAACTGAGCTACAAGAAATATCATATTGGACTCCGGAATGCAAACCGAAAGACTTTCCATGAAAAAATCCCTTGTCCGTGAACTCCTGCTGATCACGCTCCTCCTCGCCGGCTTCCCGCTCCCCGCCGAAGAGCTCGATTTGGCGAAATGGGAAAAGGGCGTGTTTTCTCAAAACGGGGAGGACGGCGTCATCGAAAAGATCTTCGAGCTCATCCCGCCGTCGACACGCTACGCGGTGGAGTTCGGCGCGGGAGACGGCGTCAACCTGAGCAACACCCGGAACCTCGTGCTGCACGGCTGGAGCGCCCTCATGATCGAAGGGGTTCCCAGAAAAGCGGAGAAATGCAAACGCAACTACCGCGATCAGCCGCGGGTCGCGGTGGTGCAGGCCTGGGTCTATCCCGGGAACGTCGAACTGCTCTTCGAAGAGAACAACGTCCCCGTCGATCTCGACCTGCTTTCCATCGACATCGATTCCAACGACTATTACGTCTGGAGGGTCATCAACAAATACCGGCCGAAGGTCGTCCTCATCGAATACAACCCCTATTTTGCCCCTCCCAAAAAAGCGGTGATCAAATTCCATCCCATGAATTATTACGACGACAACTCCTGCTACTGGGGGGCGAGCATCCAATCCCTTTACGAACTCGGGAAGGCCAAAGGCTATGAGCTTGTCCACTGCACAAGCCGGGGATCCAACCTTTTTTTCGTCGATAAGAAATATTTCGAAAGGTTCAAACTGGCGGACAACTCCCCGGCCAAACTCTATCGGCCGCAGAAGGACTTCACGCCGGAGACGGCGCCGACACCCACGGGCGAGGACCTCGTCGTTCCGGAGTTCCGCATCAAGAAAGAATGGATATTCGACCGCTATTAAACCGACCGGCGCCGACGGGCGCGCCCGCGACGGCCGCTCCCCATGCTGAATGACCCCGTCCAATTCCTGAAAGGGGTCGGCCCGAAACGCGCCCTCTACCTCGGCGAACTCGGCATCAAGACCGTCTGGGACCTCCTCACCCATTTCCCGCGCGAGCATGAGGACCGCTCGGAAAAGATCCCCATCGCCCACGTCCAGCCCGGCACCTTCAAGACCCTGCGCGGACGCGTGGAGGGCTTCGAGGTCATCCCGGTGGGCCGCAGCCTCGGCCTGGGCAAGGCCCTCCTCTTCGACGGCACCGGATACATCTGGGCCATCTGGTTCCGCCGCACCTCGCCGCAGTACGACGCCTTCGAGACCCTCACGAAAAAACTGGTCAAGGGGACCCAACTCCTGGTGCACGGCCACATCGAACGGAACCACACGGACCTGCAGGTGCGGGTGGACGAATACGAAGTCCTCTCCCAGGAGCACCCCGCCCCCACCATCCATGTGGACCGTCTCGTCCCCATCTATCCGCTCACCGAAGGGCTCGACGCGCGATGGTTGAGGGAACTGATCTGGACGGCGCTGAACGAGCACCTCGCCGAAGCAAAGGATTACCTGCCCGGCCCGTTCCTGGAAAAGTACCGGCTCGCGCCGCTGGCCTGGGCCGTGCAAAAACTCCATTTTCCCGCCGACTGGGCCGAACGCGACCGGGCCCGCCGACGGCTCGCCTTCGAGGATTTTTTCTTCCTGGAACTGGCGCTGGCGCTCTCGCGGGAACGCCGC
>JAKLDV010000208.1 GCA_022703335.1 Elusimicrobiota bacterium | reverse complement strand
AGGGCCGCCGGCCGCTGACCTTCCGCCCACCCGGACGCTCCTGACGCCCTTCAAGACGGCCCTCGGGTTCGAATTCACCGCCGCCCAGAAACGGGTCATCAACGAAATCTTCGCGGACATGTCCCGCACCAAACCCATGAACCGCCTCCTCCAGGGCGACGTGGGCTCCGGCAAAACCGTGGTGGCGCTGTCCGCCATGCTCCTGGCCGTGGAGAACGGCCGCCAGGCCGCGCTGATGGTGCCGACGGAGATCCTGGCGGAACAACATTTCCTCACCCTGAAAAAATTCTTCAACAACCTGCCGGTGTCCTGGGCGCTCTTCAGCCGCGGGGTGCCGGCCGCTCAACGCCGTCGGCAGGAGGAGCAGCTGCGGACGGGGGAGATCCAGATCGCCATCGGCACGCACGCCCTCATCCAGGAGACCGTGGCCTTCAAGGACCTCGGGCTCGTCGTGGTGGACGAACAACACCGTTTCGGCGTGCTGCAACGCGCGGAGCTCCAGCGCAAATCTCAGTCGCCCCACGTGCTCATCATGACCGCCACGCCCATCCCCCGCACGCTGGCGCTCACGCTCTACGGCGACCTCTCCACCTCCGTCATCGACGAGCTCCCGCCCGGCCGGCCCGCCATCACCACCCACTGGACGCTGGAGGACAACGCCTTCGCCGCCATCCGGCAGACCGTGAAAGAAGGAAAACAGGCCTACATCGTGGTTCCTTTGGTGGAGGAGTCGGAAAAGCTCGACCTCCGCGCCGCCGTCAAGGAGTGGGAGCGGCTGAAGACCCGCGTCTTCCCGGAATTCACCGTCGGACTTTTGCACGGCCGCATGAAACCCCAGGAAAAGGAGGCCGCCATGGCGCAGTTCATGGCGGGCCAGACGCACATCATGGTGGCCACCCCGGTGGTGGAGGTGGGCATCGACGTGGCCAACGCCACGGTGATGATGGTGATGGACGCGGAACGGTTCGGCCTGGCCCAGCTGCACCAGCTGCGCGGACGCGTGGGGCGGGGGAAAGAATCGTCGGCCTGTTATCTGGTGTCCGACCCGAAATCCGCCGACGCCGCCCAGCGCATGCGGCTCATCTGCATGACCCAGGACGGGTTCAAACTGGCCGAGGAGGACCTGAAACTCCGCGGCCCCGGCGAATTCCTCGGCGAATCGCAGCACGGCCTGCCGCCGCTGAAAGTGGGCAACATCGTGCGCGACGGGGCCCTCATCGAGGAGGCTCGGGAGGCGGCGTTCCAACTCATCACCACGGACAGCCGCCTGAAAAAAGAGGAGAACCGGCCGTTCCTGCAGGAACTCCGCGCGCGTTTCGGCACCAAACTCGCCTTCGGCCAGGTGGCGTGAGCCCTCGCAAATTCACCGCGTCTTCGCCGACAAATCCATTGACATTTCCGGCGACGAAAGTTTAGAATCTCTCCGTGGCGAACAAAAAACGCATCGTGGTCTATCCGGGCAGTTTCGATCCCGTCACCAACGGGCACCTGGACATCGTCCACCGAGCCTGCCGTCTCTTCGACCACGTGGTGGTGGCGGTGAGCCAAAACCCGCTGAAAACCTGCCTCTTCTCCCTTCCGGAACGCAAACGGTTCCTCACCCTGGCGCTGGCCCCCCTGATCCGGCAGGGGAAAGTGTCCGTGGAACTGTTCGACGGACTGCTCGTGCATTTCGCGCAGAAAAAGGGCGCGGAGGCGGTGGTCCGCGGATTGCGCGCCATCTCGGATTTCGAGTATGAATTCCAGATGGCCCTGATGAACCGGCACCAGGACTCCTCCGTGGAAACGGTCTTCCTCATGCCCGACGAAAAATACACCTACCTTTCTTCCACCGTCATCAAGGAGATCGTCCGGCTCGGGGGGAAAATCGAGCGGTTCCTGCCGGCCGCCATCGTCCCGGAAATCCGAAAAAAACTGCGCCCCGCCCGCTGAACCTCTCCCCCGACGCGCTCTTGACAACACCCCATCCCCGTGTTATTCTTAAAAAAGTCCGCGAAAACTCGCGCGGTTCTGGATTTTGGGACGCCTGGAGACGCCGGGCCTCGGAAAAAAGCCGTCGCGTTATTTTCCCCGAATCCACGGACCCGCGCGTGTTGTCGGCGGCGTCCTTTCTGGCGGAACGGAAAATCGCCGTCCCCGTCCTGCTGGGCGACCGGCGGGCGGTGGAAAACGCCGCAACCGAGGGCGGATTCCCCTTGCCCGGCGTGGAAATCCTGGACATGGCGGGCCTGCCCGACAAAAACGGTCTGGCCCAAAAACTTTTTGAACGCCGAAAAACCAAAGGGCTGTCCCTGGAAGCCGCCCACGGGCTGTTGACGGACCCGCTGTACGCCGCGGCCATGCTTCTGGCCGTCGGCTCGGCCGACGGCCTCCTGGCGGGCGCGGTGCGGTCCACCGCCGACACCGTGAGGGCGGCCTTCGCGTGCCTCGGGCTGGCTCGCGGGGCGGAAACGATCTTCGGCGCGTTCCT
>JAKLDV010000207.1 GCA_022703335.1 Elusimicrobiota bacterium | reverse complement strand
TTCGTCGATCACGTCACCGTCGTCTTCGATCTCGCCCAGTTCTTTCTGGATGGTCTTGAGTTGCTGCCGCAGCACGTATTCGCGTTGGCTCTTGTTGAGTTCGCCCTTGACCTCGGTATTGATCTTCTGGGTGACGCGCAGGACTTCCTCCAGCGTGGTGATGCCCGTCATCATTTTTTGGACGGCGGCCTCGCGCAGGGTCAGCATGCCCTGCCGGCGGGCCACCTGCTTGATCTGATGGCCCGAGGCCCGCGCCAGGATCAGTTCCCGGATGGGGTCGGTCACGGGCATGAGTTCGTAGATGGCCATCCGCCCGTGGTAACCGGTGCCGGCGCAGTGGTCGCATCCCTTGCCCCGGGAGAGCGTCACCGATTTGCCGCGCGAGGAGATCTTCGTGTGAGGCAGGTTGATGCCGACCGAGGACAGGTGCTCGACGGACTGGGAAGAGGTCTCTTTGCAGTGGTCGCAGATGACGCGGATCAGTCGCTGGCCCACCACGGCGAGGAGGGTGGAGACGGTCAGAAAGGATTCGACCCCCATGTTGTCCAGGCGGGTGATGGCGCCGGGGGCGTCGTTGGTGTGCAGCGTGGAGAGGACCAGGTGTCCCGTGAGGGCGGCGTTGATGGCGATCTCGGCGGTCTCCTTGTCCCGGATTTCGCCGACGAGGATGATGTCCGGGTCCTGCCGAAGGAAGTTCCTCAAGCCGACGGCGAAGGTCAATCCGATGTCCGCCCGGGCCTGCACCTGGTTGATGCCCTCGATCTTGTATTCGATGGGGTCTTCGATGGTGAGGATGTTGATATCGGAACGGTTCAGCGCCGAGAGGGTGGCGTAGAGGGTGGTGGATTTGCCCGACCCCGTCGGCCCGGTGACGAGGATCATGCCGTGCGGCGAGGAGATGATCTTCTTGAAGAGGATGAGCGGTTCCGGGTCGAAGCCCAGGTCCGTCAGGTCCACCTTGATGCCGGAGGAATCGAGGAGCCGCATGACCACTTTTTCGCCGTGGGCGGTGGGGGCGGTGGAGACGCGCAGGTCGATCTCCTTGCCCTCGATTTTGATCTTGATGCGTCCGTCCTGGGGCAGGCGCCTCTCGGCCACGTCCATCTGGGCCATGACCTTGACGCGGGAGATGATGGCGTTCTGATATTTGCGCGGCGGCGCGGGCTGGTTGTGCAGCACGCCGTCGATGCGGTAGCGGATGCGGAAAACGTTTTCGTAGGGTTCGATGTGGATGTCGGAGGCGCCGGCTTTGGCGGCGTTGGCCAGGAGCACGTTGACCATCTTGATGACGGGCGCCTCGTCGGCCTCGACGTTGACGGTGAAGACGTCCGCCCCGGCGACCGGCGTGACGGTCTCGATCTCCACCGGGGTGTCCTTCTCGATTTTTTGGACCACGTCCTTCATGGAGGCCGGCATCTCGCCGGGCTTGTAATTCTGTACGGAGCCCTCCTCGACGTTGCTGGTGGCCACGCCCACCGAGGAGGTCTGCAGGTAATGGCGGTCGATGGACTGCTTGATCTCTTTTTCCGAGGCGATGACGACCTTGATGTCGCAGCCGGTCATCAGTTTCAGGTCGTCGGTGGCGAAGACGTTCAGCGGGTCCGACATGGCGATGGTCAGCACGTTCCCGTCGCGGGCGATGGGGATGAGGGTCTGGTGGCGCGCCACCGATTCCGGGACCATGTTGATGACGTCCTGCGGGATGTCGCCGTATTCGGCGAGCGAGATGTAGGAGACGCCGCACTGGCGGCCCAGGAAGGCGAGGAGCACGTCCTCGCTGCAGAAATTCATCTCCTTGAGGATGTCCCCCAGTTTGCCGCCCTTGGCGCGCTGGATCTCGATGGCCTGGTCCAATTGTTCCCGGGTGATGATGCCGACATCCACGAGGATGTCCCCGAGTTTCTTTTTCATGGAGCCGGTGTTGCGAACGACCATGCGCGCCCTTTCTCCTTCGGATTTTAAAAAAGTTTCAGGCCGCCAGGACCAACAAAGCGGCGGCGTCCACGATGTCCTCGTCGGTACAGCCCCGCGAAAGGTCCGACAGCGGCTTGGAGAGTCCGGCCAGATACGGTCCCACCGCCCGGGCGCCCCCCAGGTGCTGGACGAGTTTATAGGCGATGTTGCCGGCGTCCAGGTTCGGGAAGACCAGCACGTTCGCCATTCCCGCCGCCGGGGAATCCCCGGCGCCTTTCTGGGCGGCGATGTCGGGGGAGAGCGCGGCGTCCGCCTGAAGTTCCCCGTCGGCGGCCAGCGCCGGCGCTTTCTTGCGCACCAGCGCCGCGGCCTCCCGCATCTTCAAAACGCTTTTGTCCTCGGCGCTGCCCTTCGTCGAAAAGGACAGGAACGCCACCCGGGGCGTTTCGCCGGCGAACCGTTCGTAGAGCCGCGCCGATTCGATCCCGATGGCCGCCAGGGCCCGCGCTGACGGGTCGGGCGAGACCGCGGCGTCGGCGAAGAGAAGGAGCTTCGGTCCGCCGTCGGCGTGCGGGCA
>JAKLDV010000206.1 GCA_022703335.1 Elusimicrobiota bacterium | reverse complement strand
GGCGATCTCCGCCTTGGCGGTCTCCACCCGCAGGCGCGCCTGAAGTTCCGGCGTCACCGTGATTTCAACTCCCCGCATTTCCGCGACGCCCGCGGAACGGGCCCCGGTCGCCTCAGCTTCGACACGGCCCGTCTCAGGTTTATCGGACGTCCGTATCTCGACCCTCACTTTCTGCCCCACGTCTAATTTTGCCAGGTCGACCGCGGAGAGAGCCCCGCTTCTCACCAGGATATTGGCGGCGATCCGTTTCATCTCCGGCGTCACTTTCACCTGACGGGTTTTTCCGTCCGGCAACCGAACCGTGGCCATCTTGCCCACCTGCGTGTTGTTGATCTCCGCGACAGACCCTATCCCGCCTTCCCGCGCCGCCTGGAATACCTCGCTCCGCGCCTCCGCGTCCATCCGCTCCTGACGTTCCCGCTTCACTCCCTGGAACGCCGGCAGGAACATGATCACCGCAAAAGCGATATCACTGGCCACCGCCGACATCTGATGGTCTTCCGGCAGGTCCGACATGAGGTTTTCCGTCAGCTTCCAATGGGACGGCAGCCCGAACGCGTCAATGAGTTTGTTGCTCCCATAAAGGCTCAGCATCACGCCGTTCTGAATGCCGGACAGCCACGCCGAGGTCACCGCCGCCCCTTTGACAGAACCCCAGAACTTCTGACGGAAGGTCATCGCGCTTTCCTGCTTGGCCATTTGCAGACGCTGTTCCGGCGTAATCTGGGACTGCTGCGTGGCCCCGGCGATATGTTGTACCGCCTCGAACCACAACCCCATCTTGGCCATACCCACAGAAGCCACCAGCAGGCCCTGCAGGAGGGACAACCCCTCCTCTTTCCCTTCCCACGCAAATGCGAATCCTTTCCCCGCCACCCAGTTCCCGATCGGGCTGAGCAGGAGGTTGAACAGGGAGAACAGCGGCCCCACCTTCAGGAAGTTCCACGCCCCCTTCAAGGACAGTTCCGAGATCAGGGCGGGATTTCGTGAAAGATTGATCCAGCCCTTGACCGTCTCTTGGACATTGAAACCTTGTGTTTTTACGCCGCCGAACGCCGCCTTCCAGCCCAGAAACAGTCCCGTAGTCAACGCGCCGAACAGGAACTCATACGCCATTTCTTTGACGCTAAATTTGAACTCCTGCCCCGCCTGCAAGCTGTTCATGAACCGGTTGAACGTGCTGAAGGCCACCATCCCGATGCCCCCCATGATCATTTTCAGCCCGACGGTGGCGGCTGGGATGATCAGGCGGGATCCGATGGCATAACCGCCGACGCTGATCCCCCTCACCCACGCGCCCACGCGCGCCACAACATTCGCCGCGCGGGCCGCAAAAGTCGCGCTCCGCACAAAACCGGCCACCGGCCGCAGAAGGACCTGCGCAGACTGCAACAGCACGCCCCCAAGGGAGAGGAAACCGTGGAACATGAAACCGGACCGGAACCCGCCGAAAAAGGATTTGGCCGAACCCCATGTCCCCAGGAAATGGCCGTCCTTGATAACGGAAACCGTCTGGTCCACCAGCAAGGTCGTCACGCCCCACCGGAACGCCGTCACATACGCCCGGGCGATGAACTGATTCAGTCCGGATTTATAAAGACTCGTGGCCGCCGCCACGTCGGAGAAGAGCAGCGTTTTGAATCCCTGGGCGAACTGTTTCATGATGGTGCTTGTGGCGTATTTCGCTTGCGCGCCTGTTATTTTCGCCGCAATGTTACTGAACGAGTGTCTTAGCGCCGTGCCGAGAGTCCTCATCCCCGTCCAGCCGGCCTTGATCAGCCCGCCGACTCCGACCAGGGAACTCACCCACAAAGCGGAATCCACCCCGGCCAAGAGAGCATCTCCCACCGTGACGGAGTGAATCAAAGACCGTCCCTGGATCAAATTCACGGAAGACTGGAAAAGATCCGCCGGAGTGGCTTGCGCGTTGTCCGTGATGCCGACCAAATCGGTCACCCCGGCCCCCAACCACCACAAACCGGAAACGATGTAAGTACAGGTCCCCGCAATCCCGTCTCCGGCCCGGGCCAAAACCCCCGTCTTTTCCAACACCAGACTCTTGCCCTCCTGGACCAGCTCAAAGGTGCCGGTGCGGGCATCGCCGAAAATCATGGCGGTCGCTTCGTCGGCAATCGTTATCTTGCTGCCCGCGACCCAGATATTCGGATCAAAATTGCCGTCCTTGAGGACGAAAGTGACATCGCCGTTCACCGAATATTGTCCGTTGCCGGCGTTTTTAATTGTGAACTCGCTGTGGTTCTTGGGAGGACGGCCGCCTTCGCCGCCCTGCGCATTTTGTTGCCCCTCCACGAACTTATGCGTCACATTGAAACGGGTGTTGACCAGGGTAAACGACGTCAACGACAGATTGCCGGTGGCATCCAAAGAGATGGTGACGAAATCCACCTTGTCGGCCTGGGTAAGCTGTGAAACATTGCCCGATTTCATGATGGCCGCAAAAAGAACGTTCTTGGCGGCATCGGTGTTCAAGAAAGAGGCGTCATTGATGACCCAACCGCCGTCCTTAA
>JAKLDV010000205.1 GCA_022703335.1 Elusimicrobiota bacterium | reverse complement strand
AGACCGAGGGCCTGGATCTGGCGCTTGAAGTTTTCGCAGTTCTTGTTGGTGATGACCGCGGGGTGCTCGCCGGTGCGGACCGCATGCCGTTCGGCGGGCAGTCCGAACGCATCCCATCCCATGGGATGGAGCACGTTGAATCCGCGCATGCGCTTGTAGCGCGCGATGATATCGGTGGCGGTGTACCCTTCGGGATGGCCCACATGGAGGCCGTCGCCGCTGGGATACGGGAACATGTCCAGCACGTAGTATTTGGGCCTGGAGGGGTCGGTTTCCGATTTGAAGGTCTTATGTTCCAGCCAGTATTTCTGCCATTTCTGTTCAATTTCCTGATGATTGTACTTCGCGCTCGCCATGTGAAAGGCGCCTCCAAACCGATATGTTGTGTGAAATTACCCCGAAAGAAAGTGCGACTATACCATATCCTTCCGGAGGCATACAGTCTCTCTCCCGGCCTGGTTGCCAAAACGGCCGCTCTTACTATAGGGTAAAATCATGCGTATGCCGTTTCGGGGCCTGTACGCCGGTATGTGGAGAAACGAGCCATGAAACCGACTCTGAACCTTCTGCTGATTCTGGCACTGGTGTGTGGACTGATGCTGTGGACCGGATGCCCGCTGATTCCGGACGATCCCGACTACTGGGATGGCAACGACCCGGACGATGACCCCGACGACGGAGACGACGAACCGGATCCCAATGAGCCGTTGTGGGCCGGTGTGGTCTGGGCAGAGAAGGCCGGCGGGCCCTCCGCCGATGCTGCCCAGGCGGTAACCGGTTTGCCGGATGGCAGTTGCATCGTAACGGGGTTCTACAGTTCGAGCGCGGTGTTCAGCCCGTCCACCCAGCAGGCAGTCACGTGGGTGTCCGAGGGTGATAACGACATGTTTCTTGCCAGATACGCCCCGGACGGGAGACTGGTGTGGGTGACCTCCGCCGGTGGTTCGGGACTGGACGAAGGCCATGGGGTCGCGGCGCTCCCGGACGGATCCGTTTATGTGGCCGGCGCCCACTCGCTGTACGCCCAGTTTGGTGAACAGGATCCCGTCCAGACGCTGCTGCCTGCCGCGGGGCCCCTGGACATCTTTCTGGCCCGGTACAACTTCGACGGGACGTTCCGGTTTGCGACGCGGGCCGGGGGCTACAGCTACGACGAGGCCAACGACGTGAGTGCCCTGGACGACGGCGCGGCGTATGTTACGGGGTATTACACGACCCGGGCGGGTTTCGGCGTGTCCGAAACCAACGAAACGGTGCTGACATCGGCCGGAGATGAAGACCTCTTCGTTGCGCGGTTCAACAACGATGGTTCGCTGGACTGGGTCCGCAGCGAGGGCGGCACGGGCACGGATGTCGGGACGGGCATCGCGGCCTATCCTGACGGAAGCGTGGTCGCCGCAGGGTATCTCAACGGCCAGTTCAAGGATGCCGCGACCGCCAAGGCGCTGGCGCGGGATGCCTGCGTTGTAAGATACGACTTTTACGGGAGCCGGAAATGGTTCCGGCAGATTGGCGGTACGGGCGATACCGCGGCGCTGGACGTCGCGGCCCTTCCCGACGGGGGATGTCTCGTGGTGGGCGGTTTTTCGGGGACCACCACGTTTGGTTACGGCGAACCCAATCAAAAAATGCTTTTGGCGGGGTCCACGACCGACGCGTTTTTCGCCCGGTTCGCGGCGGACGGGGCGCTGGTCTGGGTGAAGAGCGCGCCGGCGGCGCTGGGCGAGGCCGTTGCCTATGCGGTCAGCGCATGTGCAGACGACACGTTTGTCGCAGGGGGATACTTCACCCGGACCGCCACGTTGGGTCCGGGCGAGGCCAGAGAGACCAAAATGGACTCCGCCGGGGCCAAAGACCTCTTCGTTGCGCGGTTCTCCGCCGACGGCAAAGTGCTCTCCGTCTGTCATGGGGGCGGTACGAAAGACGAGATGGTTCTGGGAGTCGCGGGCATGCCGATCGTGGATTTCCCGGGCGACTTTCTCGCGGTTGGCTCTTTCGCCGGGCCGTTGACCCTCGGACGGGATTCCCAGTACCCCCGGTCGCTGTCCACATCGGGAGGATGGGATGTGCTGGTCGCCCGGCTGTCGGAATGAGGCGCCGGCCCGGGGAGAGCCCCGGTAACAACTGAATCAGGTGGGCCATGCTGCAATGAATACGTGCTTTCCGTTCCGCGTACGCCGGGGGGTCTTTGTTCTCTGTTGCCTCGTCGCGGCGCCGGGATTGCTTTCCCACGCCGCGGAGGAGTTCGGGACCGTCCGTTTTGACTTCGAAACGGGCGACCTGCAGGGGTGGCGCGTGCTCGAAGGCGGCTTCGGCCTGCTCGTGTGCGATCGCGCGGAGTTTCACAACGCCGCCCAGCCGTACACCAAGCAGGGCCGATGGTTCCTGTCGACCCTTGAGCAGGAAGGGTATCGTCCGAACGACAGCCACACGGGGATGCTCGAATCCCCGGTGTTCGAATTGCGCGCGCCGGAAATGACGTTCCTTGCAGGCGGCGGCGCGCATCCCGATACGTATGTGGCGCTGTGCACGCTCGATGGCCGCGAACAATTCCGGGC
>JAKLDV010000204.1 GCA_022703335.1 Elusimicrobiota bacterium | reverse complement strand
AACGTGGGTCCGGTAGGCATCCCACTCCAACCTCTTATTCAGAAGAAGCTTATCGAAGACATGCTCTCCGAGAGCGTGTTTCATCAACGCCGACTGCTCGGCGCATTCCAACGCCTCGATCAACGAACCGGGCAGCGTCTCGATGCGTTGGGCGCGACGCTCCAATTCGTTCATCTCATACACATCCGCCTCAACGGATTCCGGCAGTTTGTATTTGCCCTTGATCCCCGCCAGCCCCGCCATCAACATCACGGCAAAGGCCAGATACGGGTTACAGGACGGATCCGGAAACCGCACCTCGATGCGCGTGGCTTCCGACCGGCCCGGCTTGTATTCCGGCACCCGCACCAGCGCGGACCGGTTCCGGCGGCCCCAGCAGATATACACGGGCGCTTCGTATCCCGGCACCAAGCGTTTGTAGGAGTTGACCCACTGATTGGTGATGATGCATATCTCCCGTGCATGCCGGAGGATGCCGGCGATGTAGTGTTTGGCGATGTCGGAGAGATAGTAAGGGTCTTTGGCCGAGAAAAAAGCGTTCTGGCCCTTCTTGAACAGGGATTGATGCACGTGCATGCCGCTGCCGTTGATGCCGGCGATGGGTTTGGGCATAAACGAGGCGTAGACGTTCTGTTCGTGAGCGACCTGTTTCACCGCCACCTTGTAGGTAATGACCCGGTCGGCCATGGTGAGGGCGTCGTTGTAGCGCAGGTCGATCTCGTGCTGGCTCGGGGCCACTTCGTGGTGGGAATATTCGACCTGCACGCCCATCTGTTCCAGATAGATGATCGTCTGACGGCGCAGGTCGTGCGCCTCGTCGAGCGGGACGGCGTCGAAATAGCCCCCCTGGTCGATGCATTCCGCCGCTTGGTCGGACTTGAAGTAGAAAAACTCCAGTTCCGGTCCGACGTAGAGTTTCAACCCCAGCTTCTCCGCCTCCGACAGGGCCCGCTTGAGGACATAGCGGGAATCTCCCGGGAAGGGTTTCCCTTCCGGCGTGATGACGTCGCAAAACATCCGCGCCACGCCGTCCTCCTTGGGACGCCAAGGAAGGAGTTGAAATGTCTCCGGGATGGGCCGGGCCATCAGGTCGGATTCATAGATGCGGGCGAACCCCTCGATGGACGAACCGTCGAAGCCCATGCCGTCTTTGAGCGCCCCCTCCAGTTCATGCGGCGTGATGGCGAACGATTTCAATTGCCCCAAGATATCCGTGAACCACAGACGGATGAACTTGATGTTTTTGTCTCGGACGGTTTTCAGTATCTCTTCCGGTTTCATCGAAAATCCCCTTTCCCGATGTCTTACTTCTTTTCCGTTTTGCCCTGAGGATTGTCCTTGTTCAGCGCCGCGCGGCGGCGGGCATCCTCGATTTCATAGACATGCCGGCAGCGGGCACACAAATACATCATCCCCCCCACCTTACGAACAGGCCCTTCCTGACCGCAACGTTCACAACGACCCGCTCCTGCTTCTCCTCCACCCATGGCAGCCTCCTTGTGAATGCATTAACCCGGCCCCCTGTTCCGAGTGGTTTTCGAGCGATAGCCGGCCCGAAAATCGTGACGTCCCCCGAACGCACCCGGGGGAACTCTTAAATGCTACCCCTTTTTTCGAAATTTGTCATCCCGTCGGCGGACAATGTCCGGCGGTCACGCCGGCCGATAGTAGTCCTTATACCACCGGACGAACTCCCGAATCCCCTTCTCCACCGGGACCCGCGGCCGATACCCCAATTTCCGCCTCGTCTCGCGGAGGTCCGCGCACGTCCGGGGCACGTCGCCGGGCTGCAACGGCAGGAGTCTCATCCGGGCCCGGCGGCCGAGTTCCTTTTCGAGACAGCCGATGAAACGGCGCAGCCGCACGGGGCGGGAATTCCCCAGGTTGAATATTTCAAAGGGGTAATTCTTGTCGAGTGCGGCCAGCACGCCGGCCGCGATGTCCGTGACGTAGGTGAAATCCCGCTCCATCCGGCCGTAGTTATAGACATCGATGGGGCGGCCCCGGAGGATGGCGCGGGTGAATTTAAAGAGAGCCATGTCCGGCCGCCCCCACGGGCCGTAGACCGTGAAAAACCGAAGGCCCGTGCAGGAAATGCCGTAAAGCCGATGATAGACATGGGCCATCAATTCGCCGGCCCTCTTGGTGGCGGCGTAGAGGGAGAGCGGCCGGTCCACCCGATCGCGCACGGAAAAGGGCACCTTTTTATTGCCGCCGTAGACCGAGGAGGAGGAGGCGTAGATGAACGACCGAACGCCGAAACGCCGGCACATCTCCAACAGGTTCAACGAGCCGAGCACGTTGGCCGATTCGTAGGCGAACGGGTTCTGCAGGGAATAGCGCACCCCCGCCTGGGCCGCCAAGTGACACACCTGACGGAACCGATGCCGATGGAAAATGCGTTCCAGCGCGCGGCGGTCGGCGACGTCGGCCTTATAGACCTTGACGCCGGGGATGAACCGGCGCACGCGCGCCCGCTTGAGGGAAACGTCGTAATAATCGTTGAAATCGTCGAGACCGATGACGTTGTCGCCGCGGTCCCGGAGCGATTTACAGACCCAGGAACCGATGAATCCGGCGGCGCCGGTGACGAGAAT
>JAKLDV010000203.1 GCA_022703335.1 Elusimicrobiota bacterium | reverse complement strand
TGTTCAGGGCCAGGTAGACTTTCACGTTCTTCTCGTGGGCGTGCGCGATGAGCACCTCCAAGTCATAGAGGTTGAGGGGGGAGGCCGATATCCGGGCGTTGAAATCCGGAACGCCCACATACACGGCGTGGGCGCCGCCGCGAATGGCGGTGATAAAGGATTCTTTTGAACCGACGGGGGCAAGCAATTCCATGGCGTGTTCCGCGAAATTTCCGAAAGGGACCTCTTTCAGTATGAGGGGCGGTGGTTCACGGCCGTTGGGACGGGAACTTCCCGTCCGGCACGCTCGGCGAAACTGAGGGCGCGTGCCGCCCCGCCGCTCGGCGCTTTTGAGGAGGCTCCCGTTTATTCTGCATTTTTTCGACGTAAGGTGATACGAAGTATTTCGTTGGGATGCCACAACCGCAGGCGCGGACCCCAGGTCCCCGTCCCCCGGCACACCAGGAGCGTCATGTCGCCGATCCGGTAACGCCCGCCCAGCCGGGGATAACGTTGCCGCACCAAATAACCGAAAGGCCACACCTGGCCGCCGTGGGTGTGTCCGCTCAGCATCAACCCAACGCCGGCGCGGGCCGCCGCCTCGGCTTTGTCCGGATAATGGGAAAGAAAGATCGTCGCGCCGGCCGGCCGGCCCGCCAGGGTTTTTTCCAGGGCCTCTTCCGCCGGAAGTCCTCCCCGCCGCACGGAGCGGCCGTCCCGCCCCGCCAGAACCAATCCCGGTTGAACCTCCACCCAGGCGTTCCGCAACACGGGGATGCCGGCCTGTTCCATGAGGGAACCGTCCGCCGGGGCGGCGCGGCGAGGAGGATCGTGGTTGCCCAGCACGCCCCAAACGCCCCACGGGGCCGAGAGACGCCGCAACGAGAAAAGAAACGTTTCAGGCGGCGCGTCGTGTCCCTCCGTGATGTCGCCCAACAGGAGAACCATGTCCGGTTTTTGCGCCGCCGCCCGGGCCACCACGGCGTCCAACCGGCCCGCGCCGGTCTGTGAACCGAGGTGAAGGTCGGAGATGACCACCAGCACCTTGCCGTCCAACGCCGACGGGAGGCCGGCGAGGGGGACATCGTCGGAGCGCACCACGGGAGGGCGGAGTCCCTGGACGAGCGCGAAGGCGGCCAGGGCCAGGCCGGTCAGCAGCGCCGCGCCTCGAAGTCCGGGGGCGTATTTTTTAAAAACGAGGCCGAACAGGGTCAGAACGTCCGCCGCCAGCAGCGTCACCGTCATCAGGAAAAGCGCGCCCATCCAGTTCATGCCCAGGAATTCCAGCGCGGCGGCCGCCGGTCCCGTGCCGCCGTGCCCCAGAACGCGGCCCAGAAAAAAGACCGACCACATCAGCAGGCCCAGCGCCGCCACGCCTTTCCTCGGCACGCGCGCCGTCACAAACGGCACCGTGCACGCCCGCCAAAAAACATAGACGTGCATCAACGAGACAACGCCCGTCATCACCGACCCGAACATGGAACTCCTCCCGAGGAAACGTTTTTTAGGGGAAAGAGATTTAACTAATTCGGACGGACGTTGGAAAGGCGGCGGGCGCCGTCCGGAAAAGGCCCATCGGTTTCGCCGTCGGCGTTTCGGCCGATCGGAGACGGTTTGATTTAACGGGGCGGGCCCCTTTCGGCGGGAAAAACCTTCGGAACCGGGGGAAGAAAAAAACGTTATAGACGTAACACAGGCAGGCATCAATTAAGGGGGGTGTTTCCATGAAGATCGGGATTCTCGGTTCGGGCATCGTGGGGGTGACCTTGGCCAACGGATTCATCAAGCACGGCTACGCCGTCCTGCTCGGCACCAACGACAAAACCAAGTATGCCGACCTCAAGACCAAGACCGCCGGAAAAGCCGGCATCGGTTCCTTTGAGGAGGCGGCCCAGTTCGGAGAGATTTTGGTTCTGGCGGTCCGGGGCCGCGCCGCGGAAACCGTCATAAAAAAGGTCGGTTTGGAAAAGTTCAAGGACAAACTGGTACTGGACACCACCAACCCCATCGCGGACGACGAACCGGTCAACGGCGTTCTGAAATTCTTCACCTCGTTGGACGGCTCCCTGATGGAGCGCCTCCAGCGGGCGGCCCCGTCGGCCCGTTTCGTCAAGGCTTTCAGCTGCATCGGCAACGCCTTCTTCGTCAATCCGGACTTCGGCGGCGTTAAGCCCACCATGTTCATCTGCGGCAACGACGCCAAAGCCAAAGAACAGGCCGTTCAAATCCTCACGCAGTTCGGTTTCGAACCCGCGGATATGGGCTCGGTGGAGGCGGCCCGGGCCATCGAGCCCCTCTGCATTTTGTGGTGCATCCCGGGCTTTCTGCAAAACGATTGGAACCACGCCTTCAAGCTTCTCAAAAAGGGGTAATCCGGGTAATTCGGGGACAGTATACAGATTATTTATTGCTCTTCTTTTTTACCGGTCGTCCCGCGCGGCCACACGCCAGTTTGCGGCCGGTGAGATGCTCCATTTTTTTGACGAAACCCACATCCCCCGCCGGTCTTCCCGATCGAATATAACGAAGCAGATTCTCCTCCCGCACATCGTCGTCTCGCTGCAACAATTCTCCCCATCGGCCACGGGGAACCAGCCCCATCAGTGTCGGATCCTTCACCAGCGGGTCGAAATCGAGCCGGCCCATATGA
>JAKLDV010000202.1 GCA_022703335.1 Elusimicrobiota bacterium | reverse complement strand
CCCACGTGGCCGTCGAACTTTCCAGAGACAACGGGCCCTCCAGCGCGTGGCTGAAGAAATCGCCCGAACTCCCCTGGTCGACGCCGCTGACCTTGAACGAATAGGTCGTCTCGTTGCTCAAACCGTTCGCCACGTACGCGGCGAACGCCGCCGGGGTGGTCCCCAGCAGCGTGTAGGCGTCGCCCAAAGGCGCCATGGAATCCATGTAAATCCGGTAATGGTCCAGATCCGTCTCGGAAAGCGCCGTCCACGAGAGCGTGATCTGCGCGTTCCCGGCCGACGCGCTCAACCCGTCGGGAGAATCCGGCACGTTGTCCTGCGCGTATCCGAACCTTTCCAAATTCACCCCGCTGGTGGACCACGTCCCCAGGAGGCCGGCTTCGTCCACGGCTTTGATCGCGAAGTAATAGGTCGTTCCGGGATAGAGGCCCGTCACCTCACGGAGAGGGCTCAGCCCTTCGGTCAAACCCGGCGTCTTGGGGACCCAGCTCTGCGTGAACGTGTGGATATAGCCCGCGTCGAACTCCGCCGCGGCGAAATCGAAGGTCGCGTATTTCACCACATAGGACGAGGCCAGGCCGGACATCGCATCGTCGCCGGGAGCCATCCAGACGAGCTCCACCGCGCCGTCGGCCGCCCCCGGATTGGCGGCCAGGTTCGACACCGCCGCCGGCGAGATCCCGGCCGTCATGGTCGTCAAACCGACGAACGCCGCGGTCCGCACCTCGGCACCGTTGACGGCGTAGACGCGATAGTAGTAGGTCGCGTATTCGGCCAACCCGGAATCGTAATGCGTCGTCGCGGTGATCTTCTCCGCGCGCAGGGTCCAGCCGTCGACGCCCGTGGAGGACCGTTCCACGTCGTAGCGCGTCCCCGGGGGATTCCCCCCGTCGACCCAATCCAGGTCCAACGACGACACGGTCTGCGCGGGACTGGCCAGGCCGGCCGGCACGGCGGCGAAGGTGTAGTGGGTGGTCGTGCCGGAATCGAGCGTCTGCAAGCCGCTGAACGCCCGCACGTACACCGTGTGAGAACTGTTGACCGGCAGGCCGGTGAGGGAGTAGGCCGACGCCGACGGCCCCAAGTCCCCGGACAGCGAAAAACCAGAACTGCTCTGGATCACCCGGTAGCCGTCCGCGTTGGCGGTCAACGACCAGACGAAATGGAGGACGCTGGAGCTCACCACCACCGTCGAGGTGCTGAAGACCGGGGCCGCCCCCAGCGCCACTCCCGGCACGGCGCTGACCGTGGAGGAATAATCGCTGAAATGACCCGTTTGGTCCTGGGCGCGGACCTTGTAGTAATACGTGTTGCCGTTGACGAGACCGGTCTTCTGGTAATCCGTCTGGGAGGAAAGGACCGTGTCCAACAGAGAAAAACCCTCCGCCTCGGACCACGAGGACTGGTAGATCTCATACGCCGACAGGTCCGGTTCCGCGCCGGCCGTCCACGACAAATCGACCTGGGCGGGGGACGAGGAGGCCGTCAGTCCCGAGGGGGCGGCGGGGGGCGCGTCCATGGCCGCGGAATAGGCCAAGGGATTGACGCCCGCCTGATCGCCGCTCGAATTCCACAACGAATAATTGCCCGCCGCCTCATCCCGCGTTTTGACGGCGAACCAGTAACTGCACCCCGCGGTCAACCCGGTCACCAACAACGTGGCGGGCGAAAGGGCGGCGGTGTTCGTCGACACGGCGAGGGAGGTGACGGCAAACGGCGGAGCATCGAAATCCGCCGCATTGATGATCTGGACGCTGCTGAACTTGATCAGGAAAATTCCCGCCGAGAGATCGCCGGCCTCGCCGTCATCGCCGGGCGAGGTCCAGCTCAACCGGATCTCGCCATCCGCCGAACCCGGCAGAGCCGTCAGGTCCGACACGGCGCCGGGAGCCACATCCGCCGTCCGGGTGCTCACCACCGTCGAGAGCGCGCCCTCCAGGGCGAGGCTCATCAACCCGTTTTCTTGATCCCCTTGGTCCACCGCCGTCACGCCGAAATAATACGTCGTCTCGCCCCACAAGCCCGTCACCGTGGCCGCCGCGGCGGGATGGGACGCCTCGGACGACAGGAGCACCCCGGCGTCCGCCACGCCGGAGAAGTCCTGGGTGGCGCGATAGACCCGGTAAAGGGCCCGGTCGTCCACATGGGCCGGCGCCGGGGGAACGGTCCACGACAACCCGACCTGCCCCCCCTCCACCGTCCCCACCGACACCGCCGTCGGCGACGAAAGCGCCAGATCCTGCGCCCAGTTCGTGGTGCCGTTGGAGAGGGCGGAACAGTTTCCGGATTCGTCCGACGTCCACAAACGAAGGTAATACGTGGAACCGGGGTTCAGCGCCGGCAGGACGCATCTCTGCAGCTCCCCCGCGTTCACGTTGGACGTCGCCAAGGCCACCTGCGCATCCATCGTGCTCCAGGTCAGGTCGAACGTCGAGTATTGGATGTAGAAGGAACTCCCCGCCAACAGAGCGCCGGAGGCACCGTCGTTCCCGGTCGACGTCCAGTCCAGGACGATCCCGCCGTCCAGGCGGAAGTCGCCGCCGTGAAGCGGAACCGGAAGGAAGCGCTGTGCGCCCGGATCAAGTCGGAGCAGGGACTCGACCTCGATCCCGATTCGATCTTCGACATCCAGGTCAAACGCCTTCATGAATACAAG
>JAKLDV010000201.1 GCA_022703335.1 Elusimicrobiota bacterium | reverse complement strand
ACTGACCTCAACCGCGCCTACCTTGCCCAGCACCGCCTCAGCGTCACCCGCCTCGGCCGCGGCATCGCCTGGCTCGACACCGGCACGCACGAGGCGCTCCTCCAGGCCGCCAACTTCATCCAGGTCATCGAGGACCGGCAGGGGCTCAAGATCTCCTGCGTGGAGGAGATCGCCTACAAGCTCGGGTATATCACCGCCGATGAACTTCGCCGCCTGGCGGAACCCATGAAGAAGAACGAGTACGGCCTCTATTTGTTGAGGATGCTGAACGAACTGGGAGAAGGGGACGTCGGGACGCGCTGATGGACGATAGGGCGGCGAAGGGGCTGAAATAAATGGCCGGCGCGGCCGACCGGCCGGTGTTGAGCGTCGTCATCCCGTTCTTCAACGAAGAACGCGCCATCGAGCGGGTCGTCGAACAGTGGACGGCCACGCTGAACGGGCTCGGCGTCGCCTATGAGTTCCGCGCTTACGATGATTGTTCCCGCGACGGCAGTTGGGCCGTCCTCTCCGGCCTGACGGGGCGTTTCCCCCGCCTCGTCCTCTCACGCAATGCGGCGAACCTGGGGCACGGCCCGACGATCCACCGGGGATACCGGGAATCCCGGGGCGACTGGGTCTTTCAGACCGACGGCGACAACGAGATCGCCCCGGATCATTTTCGGGCCCTCTGGGACGGCCGTGAGGGGAAGGACATCGTGATCGGCCGGCGGCGTTTCGAAAAAAGGCCTTGGCCCCGCCGGTTGATCAGCTGGGTCTCGCGGTCGCTCATAAAAATTTGGACCGGCCGCACCCTGGACGTGAACGTGCCCTACCGGCTGGTGAAAAAACAAAAACTCGACGAGGCCCTGGCCTGCATACCGGAACGGACGTTCGCTCCCAACGTGGCCATGAGCGCCCTGGCCTGTAAAAGGGGCTGGGCCATTTCCGAGATCGACGTTGTCAGCCGGGAACGGAGCACGGGACAGGTCTCCATTCGGAAATGGGGGCTTTGGAAGGCGGCCCTGAAATCTTTCCTGCAAACGGCCGTCATCCTCGTCCGGTCGTGAAAGGGCGACGGATGAAAAAGAGCGGGGAGGTCGTCGTCATCGTCGGCGCCGGGCCGGCGGGGCTGGGGGCCGCCTGGCGGCTTCAGCAAGGCGGACACGACAATTTCGTGGTGTTGGAGGCGAACTCCCATCCCGGCGGCCTTTCCGCCAGTTTCGTCGACGAAAAAGGTTTTACGTGGGACCTGGGCGGCCACGTCCAGTTCAGCCATTACCCGGAATACGACAGCGTCCTCCGCAAGGCCTTGGGGAACGACTGGCTTTACCATCAGCGGGAATCCTGGATATGGATCCACCGCCGGTTTGTCCCCTACCCTTTCCAATATAATTTCCATTTGTTGGGTCATCGGATCGCAGACGCCGTTCTGGGCGACCTCCGACACCTTGCCGCCTCCTCCCCGCGCCGTCCCGCCTCGAATTTTCAGGAATGGATACGAAGGACCTTCGGAAGAGCCCTCGGCGCGCTCTTCATGGTGCCCTACAACCAAAAGGTTTGGGGCGTGCCGCTTCATCGGATGAGCGCCCGTTGGGTGGGGGAGCGGGTGGCGGTGCCGGATGTGGAGCGGGTGGCGCGGAACGTCGAGTCGGGCCGGACGGACATCACCTGGGGGCCCAACAACCTCTTTCAATTCCCCCGGCAGGGAGGGACGGGCGCCATTTGGAGCGCTGTCAGTCGCTTCATCCGGTCCGGCCGCATCCAGTATGGGGAGTCGGTGCGGCGGGTTTTTCTCAAAGAACACGCGGTGGAGACCTCGTCCGGCCGGCGTTGGCGGTACGACCACCTCTTCAACACCATGCCGTTGGATATCTTTTGCGACATCTCCCCGGACCTGGCTCCTCGGCCGCGGCGGGCGGCCCGCCGGTTGCAGCACGGCGCGGTCCATGTGGTGGGCGTGGGTCTGAGGGGAGGTCGTCCCGATTCGCTTCGGACGAAAAACTGGATGTATTTCCCGGAACCGAACAGTCCCTACTATCGCGTGACCGTTTTTTCCAATTATTCGCCGCGGAATGTGCCGCCGGGGCCGGGGCATTGGTCCCTCATGGCGGAGGTGACGGAGACTCGGTTCAAAAAAGTGGACTCGAAGACGCTCGTCCGCGACGTGCTGCGGGCGTTGCGGCAGGACCGGCTCATTCCGCATTCCCGGCACATCGTGGACATCTGGCGCCGCCGGGTCGAACATGCCTACCCCACGCCCACGTTGGAACGCGATGAGCTGTTGGGGGCGATCCTCCCTTCGCTGGAGGCTCGATCGGTCTTTTCCCGTGGACGTTTCGGCGGTTGGAAATATGAGGCGGGCAATCAGGACCATTGTTTCATGCAGGGCGTCGAATGGGCGGAGAGGTTTCTGTATGGGAAAAAGGAAACGACCTACGACGTCCCCGAGCGGATCAACGCGCGGCCGCCGCGGAAACATTTGAAATGAACGCCTCTTCGGCGGAAACGATGGGCGGAAAAAAGCGGCTGGCGCTCTTCGGATTGTTGGCGGGGACGCTGTTGGCCCTGTCCGCCGGGCTCCGACTGGTTCATTTGACCTCCGACGCGCCATACGACGCCCTTCAGCGCGTGGGATCGGTGGCGGGGGATGAGGGCTGGCAGCATTCCGCCCGCGTCTG
>JAKLDV010000200.1 GCA_022703335.1 Elusimicrobiota bacterium | reverse complement strand
CCGGTTCTCTTCGATGGTCCGCTCGAATGCGCTGCCGACGACGACGCCGTCCACATGCGGGGCCAGGGCTCCCGCGTCGGCCGGCGTGTTCACCCCGAAACCGACACAGATGGGGATTGCCGTGAAACCGCGCAGCGTTTTCACGTGCTCCCGGACGGCGCGCACGTCGAGGCCGGCGCTGCCCGTCACGCCGGTCTTCGATACGAGGTAGAGGAACCCCGACGCCTGTCCGGCAATCGTCCGCATCCGCTCGGCTGGCGTTGTCGGGGCCACGAGGCGGATCAGGGCCAAACCGCCGTCCCCTTCCCAGGAATCCGTCATCTCCCGGGATTCCTCGAGGGGCAGGTCCACGACGAGCACCCCGTCGGCGCCGACCGCGACGGCGTCCCGGTAGAAGGGAGCGAGGCCGTAGGCGAAGATCGGGTTGTAGTAGCTGAAGAGGATGATCGGGATGTCGGTCGTCCTTCTCAGGAGTGCCGTCATCTCCAGGGCCCCGGCCAGGCCGGCTCCGTTCTTCAGGGCGCGCGCCGAGGACCGTTGGATCACCGGCCCGTCGGCCGTAGGGTCCGAAAAGGGAACGCCCAGCTCCAGAATGTCGAGTCCGGCGCGGCAGGCGGCCTCGAGAATTTCGAGAGATGCGGACGGGGAGGGGTCGCCGGCCGTCAGGAAACCCACCAGGGCCTTTTCCCCTCTCCGCCTCAATTCGGCAAATCGCCGGTCGATCCGGTTCATGAGCGGTCTCCTCCCTTCTTTTCCCGGTAGTTCGAAACGATCCCCAGGTCCTTGTCGCCGCGTCCGGAAAGGTTGACCACGACAACGGTGTCCGCGGGCAGCTTCGGGGCCGCCTTCAGGCAGTAGGCCAGGGCGTGGGAACTCTCCAGCGCCGGAATGATGCCCTCCAGCCTGCAGAGGAGGTGGAACGCCTCCATGGCCGCATCGTCGTCCACGGAGACGTAGCGGGCCCTGCCGGCGTCCTTCAAAAAGGCGTGTTCGGGGCCGACACCCGGATAATCCAGGCCGGCGGAGATGGAGTGGGCCTCGCGAATCTGGCCGTCGTCCTCCTGGAGCACATAGGACTTGGCCCCGTGAAGCACGCCCGGCGAGCCCGCCCCGAGGGTGGCCGCATGTTTCCCCGTGGCGACGCCCTCGCCCGCCGCCTCCACGCCCACCAGTTCCGCGGCGGTGTCGAGGAACGGATAAAAAAGCCCCATCGCGTTGCTTCCCCCGCCAACGCACGCCACCAGGACATCGGGCAGGCGGCCGAGGGCCGACCGCGTCTGCGACCGGACCTCCTCGCCGATGATCTTCTGGAAATCCCGCACCATCATCGGGTACGGGTGCATGCCGGCCACCGAGCCGATCAGGTAGAAGGTGTGGTCCACGTTCGTGACCCAATCGCGGATCGCCTCGTTCATGGCGTCCTTCAGGGTCCCGGCGCCGGAACCGACCGGCAGGACTTCCGCGCCCAGCAGCTCCATCCGGTGGACATTGGGAGACTGCCGCTTCATGTCCTCGACGCCCATGAAGATCCGACAGTCCATGCCGAAGAGCGCCGCCGCCGTGGCCGTGGCGACGCCGTGCTGGCCCGCGCCCGTTTCGGCAATGAGCTTCGACTTCCCCATCCAGCGCGCGAGCAGCGCCTGCCCCAGGGTGTTGTTGATCTTGTGGGCTCCCGTGTGCGCAAGGTCCTCCCGCTTCAGATAGACCTGGGCGCCGCCCAGATGTTCGCTCAGCCGCCGGGCGTGAAAGAGCGGGGTCGGCCGGCCGGCATAATCCGACAGCAGCCGCCGCAATTCCTCCCGGAATTCCCGCCGCGGGGCGATGTCCCGGTAGGCCGATTCGAGCTGCAGCAGGGCCGGCATGAGCGTTTCCGCCACGTAGCGCCCCCCGTGGGGGCCGAAATGGCCCGCTCTGTCCGGCATGGTTCCGCGCCGGATCCTGCGCTGTTTTCTGTTTGGTCCTGTTTTCGATTTCATGATGGATTCTCCTTGCGTTCCCCTCGCCGGCCCGTTCAGGCCGCCACCTGGCGGTCCGTTCATCGCCGGCGGAACAAAAAAGGGGCCATGGATGTCTCCACGCCCCTTTCAACAAAAACAAAAGGGACCGTGGGCAGCGGTTCTGCCGACGGTCCCGATCATGCTTCTATTCGCTATGTTTCAATCAGTCCTGGGATGTTGCGCTGGCAGACCCGTGTATGTCGGCCCACCACCACCAATTCAGGGTTCCTTTCCGGTCTTGAATCATTCCCTTGCCCAGCCTGCTCATCGAAACATCCGCCTTTTTCTATTCGGCTCCCCCATAACCGGGATGTTCGTCTCCTGTCAAGCGGTTTTTTCGTTCGTCGAAAAATGACCGATTGACAGTCGGTGCTTTTCTCCCTATTCTTCCCCCCGCCGCCGGGCAGCGTTCCATCGAATCCGCGAGCGGCTATTTTTTTACAGGAGGAACGAATGCTCAAAACCAGGATGACGGAATTGTTGAATATCGAGCACCCCATCATGCAGGGCGGGATGATGTGGATTTCCCGCGCCGAGCTGACCGCTGCCATTTCCAACGCGGGCGGGCTGGGCGCCATGACCGCCCTCACATTTCCCGATCCGAAGGATCTCGCCCTCGAGATCAGGAAGACCCGGAGGATGACGAAAAATACCTTCGCCGTCAATGTGACGCTCCTGCCCTCGTTCCGGGAGATCG
>JAKLDV010000020.1 GCA_022703335.1 Elusimicrobiota bacterium | reverse complement strand
CCCGCAGGCCCTCGCGGGCGCGATTTAAATTGGCGTCCAAGACGCGGAACACCCGCGGCGGGTCGGGGTTCGGGTGTCGCCGGACAACCGCGTTTTTCCGTTTTCTCGGGTCACCGGTCACCGGTTACCGGTCCCTCACCCTTTCCATACCTCTTCAAAATCGTTTCAATCGTGTTGCTCGTCGAGCGGCCCGGCGCCAGCGGCACCCGCACGATCTTTCGGACATGTTCCCGGCCGATGATTTTATCCGTCGACCAATCGCCCCCCTTCACCAGCACATCGGGCCGCAGGCGGCGGATGAGGGCCGCCGGGGTATCCTCCGGAAAAAACGTCACATAATCCACGGGCCGGAGAGAAGCCATCAGTTTCGCCCGGTCTTTCAACGGCAACAACGGCCGGCGCGCGCCCTTCAAACGACGCACGGAAGCGTCGCTGTTGAGCGCCACCACCAGGATGTCTCCCCGGCGCTTGGCCCAGTTCAACACGCGCAGATGTCCCACGTGGAGCAGATCGAAACAGCCGTTGGTAAAAACCACGGTCTTGTGCCGGCGGATTCTCCCGAGTTCCCGGGCCAACCGTACCGACGACAAAATGCGACCGGACAGGCCGCGCCCCCTCAAAACGGCGCTCATCTCCTCTTTGTCCGGGGGAAAAGGTCCTCTTCGACCAGCGAACAAAGCGTGTGCAACAGCGCCAAATGCCCCTCTTGGATGCGGGCGGTGCGGTCGGAAGGGACGCGGAGGCAGACATCGGCGACGGACTTCAATTTTCCGCCGGACCGGCCGGTCCAGGCGACGATGAAAGCCCCCCGCTTCTTCGCCAGCTTCGCCGCCGCCAGCACGTTGGCGGAATTCCCGGAGGTGGAGATGGCCACCGCCACATCGCCCCGGCCCACGAACCCTTCCACCTGACGGACGAAGATTTGATCGTAGTCGTAATCGTTGGCGATGGCCGTGATGGCGGAGGTATTGGTGGTCAGCGCCACGGCGGGAAGACCTTTCCGCTCCCGTTCGAACCGTCCGCACAATTCCGCGGCCAAATGCTGGGCGTCGGCGGCGGAGCCGCCGTTGCCGAAAGACACCACCTTGCCCTTCCGGCGGAAACACCGGGCCATCGCCGCGGCGGCGCGTTCGATATCGGCCGATTCGCTCGCCAAATCCCGCAACGTCCGGCTCGACTCCCACAGAAGAGCGACGATCTTTTCCCGCATTTTCCCGGACCGATTCATCGCCATGGCTCAGGCCGCCGTCCGGATGGCCAGATGTTTTTCGACGAAATCGGTACGCACGTCGCCGCGCAGGAAGGCCTCGTTCCGAAGCACTTCCCGATGAAACGGGATGGTGGTCTTCACGCCGTCGATGTGAAACTCCCGCAGGGCGCGTTCCATGCGCTGAATGGCCTGGGGCCGGCCTTCGCCGCGGTCTTTCCGCGTCAGAACGATCAGCTTGGCCAGCAGGCTGTCGTAGAACGTGGGGACCACGTATCCCGGATAAATGTGCGTGTCGCAGCGAACCCCCGGGCCGCCGGGCAGGATCAGGTTGGTGATCTTCCCCGGAGAAGGCAAGAAACCGTTGGCCGGGTCCTCGGCGTTGATGCGGCATTCGATGGCGTGACCGCGGATATTGATGTCGTCGGTGTCGAAGGGGATCTCCTCGCCGGCGGCGGTCTTGATCTGTTCCTTGATGAGGTCCACGCCGGTGACCATCTCCGTGACCGGATGTTCCACCTGGATGCGCGTGTTCATCTCCATGAAATAAAAGTCCTTGGACTTTTCGTCATACAGGAACTCCACCGTGCCCACGGTGCAATATTTCACGGCGCGGGCGGCCTTGCGGGCGGCCTTGCCCATCTTTTTACGAAGGCCGTCGTCAATACAGGTGGACGGCGACTCCTCGATGAGTTTCTGGTGCCGGCGTTGCACGGAACAGTCGCGTTCCGGAAAGCTGACCACGTTCTCGTGGGAATCCGCCAGCACCTGCACCTCGATGTGTCGCGGCGCGGTGAGATAGTGTTCCAGGTACACGTCCCCGTTGCCGAAAGCGGACTTGGCCTCGTTCTGCGCCGTGAGGATGGCCTCCTTCAGGAAGGCCGGGTCCTGCACCACGCGCATCCCCTTCCCGCCGCCGCCGGCCTTGGCCTTGACGATGACGGGAAAGCCGATCTTCTTGGCGATCTTCAGCAGTTTGGGATTGTTCGGGTCCACGCAGCCGTCGGAACCGGGGATCACCGGCACGCCGTAATTCTCCATGATCTTGCGGGCCTCGGCCTTGTCCCCCATTTTGCGGATGGCGTCCTTGGACGGCCCGATGAACGTGATGTGGCAGGTCTCGCAGACGTCGGCGAAATGCGTGTTCTCCGAGAGGAAACCGTAGCCGGGATGGATGGCGTCCGATCCGGTGATCTCCGCGGCGGAAATGATGGCCGGGATGTTCAAATAGCTTTCGGCGGCCGGGCCGGGGCCGATGCAGACCGACTCGTCGGCCCAGCGGGTGTGGAGGGCGTCCCGGTCCACGTCCGAATGGACGGCCACGGTGGCGATGCCGAGTTCCCGGCAGGCCCGGATGATGCGGACGGCGATTTCGCCGCGGTTTGCGATCAGGATTTTTTTAAACATAGCTCCCCTTCTCTAAAAAATAGCCGATGCGATGTCCTCTGCGGCGTCTGAGGGCGATGCGTTTTTTGGGACCCGGCGGCAGACGGCGAAGCGGGTGGTGCCCCGTCGGGGCACTAGGCGGGATCAACCTCAATTTCAAAAAGTTTTTGCCCGTATTCCACGGGTTTTCCGTTCTGGACCAGTATCTTGGAAATCTTTCCGTTCACGTCGGCGATGACGTCTTTCTGCACCTTCATGGCCTCCACTTGGGCGAGCCGCTGGCCGGCGGTCACCTGGCCGCCTTCCACCACCAGCGGCGGCCGGTCCTTGGAGAGTCCCCGCCAAAACGTGCCCACGATGGGCGACAGGATGTCTTTGGTCTTCGGAGATTTACTCTTCCCGTTGCCGTTGGCGGGAACCGCGGAGGCCGCGGCGGGCGCGGCCGGCGCCGGCGGGGCGGCCCGGCGCTTGAAAGCGATCCGGCGGCCCTCCCTCTCCCACACCACCTCTTCCAACTCCAGCTCCTTGGCGAAATCCACCAAGGCCTTCACCTGCAGGGACGGGGTCGTCTCGTCGGTCATCAGAGCCTCTCCACGTATTCGCTGGTGCGGGTGTCCACCCGGATCGCATCGCCTTCCTTGACGAAGAGCGGCACCTGAATCTCCATGCCGTTCTCCAGGGTGGCGGGCTTCACCATGTTGGACACCGAATCCCCCTTGACGCCGGGAACGGTGCTGGTCACCTTCAGCGTGACGCTGGCGGGCAGATCCAGCCCCAGAAATTCCTCGTCGATATAGGCCGCCTGGACCTCCATGTTTTCGGACAGGAACCGCGCCGAATCGCCCAGCTGCGCGCGGGACACGGTGATCTGGTCGTAAGTCTCCATGTCCATGAAGGTGAAATTGTCGCCTTCGGCATAAAGGAACTGTTTCGGCCGACGGGTGAGGCTGACCTCCTTGAACCGCTCGCCCGACTTGAAGGTGCGCTCGATGGTGGCCCCGGTGCGCATGTTGCGGAGTTTCACGCGCAGCATGGCGCCGCCCTTGCCGGGCTTGTGATGCTGGAACCACACCACCTGGTAAACCGCCCCGTCGTGCTCGAAAACCGTACCGTTGCCGATGTCCGCCGTGTCAATCATGGATGTCCCTCACATTTTCCCCTTCGATGGCCGGGTCAGTATCTCCGAACCCGTGTCCGTCACCCGCAGAGTGTCTTCGATGCGCACGCCGAACCGCCCCGGAAGATAAATCCCGGGCTCTATGGTCAACACCATCCCGGGACTCAGAACACTGCCACTTTTGGGGCGGATCCACGGCGCCTCATGGATGTCCAACCCGACGCCGTGACCCGTGCTGTGGATAAAATAACGCCCATATCCGGCCCGGGAAATGACCCCGCGCGTGGCCGCATCAATCCGGCCGCCGGTCATCCCCGGTTTTACGCGCGCTATCCCCTCGTGTTGGGCCGCTTGGACCGTGCGGTACACCCTCCGAAACAGAGGGAAAATTTTACCGTAATAAAGGGTCCTCGTCAAGTCGGCCCGATACCCCCCCACCATGCAGCCGATATCCAATATCACGGGCTGATTTTTGACCAGCCGGGAGGGGCCGGGGAGGTGGTGCGGCAGGGCGGTGTGCGGCCCCATGGCCACCACCAGATCGAAAGCCGCCTTGTCCGCCCCCCGGCGGTAGAAAAACATCTCCAACTCCGCGGCCAAGCCTTTTTCCGTCATCCCCGGTTTAAGGCGTTTTTTGGCGAACTCAATGCCGTCCGCCGTCAATTGGCAGGCCCGACGCACGCAGGCCAGCTCCTCCTCCGCCTTGACCGCCCTCAGTTCGGCCGCCGGATTCTCCCCCGGCCGCAGGCCTTCCCTCACCAAAATGGCGCCCAATCGGTACATCAACTGTTCCGAATCGAACCCGACCCGCTTCAGACCGTGCTTTCCCATCAAACTTCGGAGCGCCTTGGACAACCGCCGGCCCACCACCAGCCGGCATCCCTGCGTGCTGTCCCGCACCTGCCCGGCCAACAGGGCGGACGCGAAGAGCCAGGTCTCCCCCTCCGCGGTAAAAAGTCCGTAGAACCCGTCCGCCATGAATCCCGTCAGGTAATACAGGTCGGCCATCCCGCTGAAAAAATAGGCGTCCCATTTCTTCCTCTGCAGGAGTTCCGACAGCGCCCGGCGGCGTCGACGGAAAATCTCCGACGTCGGCCGGCCGACCGAAACGCGCTTTTCCATCTGCAACGTCATGGAATGTCTTCCTGCCGAACGGCGCAATTTTTCATGGGAGACGGCGCGGGGAGGGGACCGGTCAAATCCCGATTTCGGTCAGAACCTTATCGAGCGCCGACCGGGGAAAATCCGAGAGGGACTTGGCCTCGCCCCACCGCACCGGCACCACGAAACGGAACCGGCCGGCATAGGCCTTTTTGTCGCGGGCCATGGCGGCGAGGATCTTTCTTCTAGGAAGCGGCCGGCGCACGCGGCAGGGCAGCCCCCACCGCTTCAAAAGGGCCTCCAGCCGAGGCACGTTCTCTTTGGAAAAAATCCCCATCCGGCCGGCCAGCCGCGCGGCCGCGCACATCCCCACGGCGATGGCTTCGCCGTGCGTGTATCGGCCGTAACGCGTCACCGCCTCGATGGCGTGACCGAACGTGTGTCCCAGATTGAGCATCTCCCGCTGGCCGCGCGTGTCGTTCTCGTCCTGCGCCACCACCCGCGCCTTGATGCGCGCCGAACGCGCGACGATGTCCTCGACGAGGTCGGGCCGGCGGCGGAACACCGCCAAGTCCACCTTTTCCAAAAGCGCCAGGATGTCCGGGTCGGCGATGACGCCGTATTTCACCACCTCGGCGATGCCGGTGCGCCATTCGCGGGGCGGCAGGGTCTTCAACACGGATAGATCCATCCACACCAGTTTCGGCTGCCAGAACGCCCCCACCAGGTTCTTGCCTTCCGGCAGATCCACCCCGGTTTTGCCGCCGATGGAGGAATCCACCATGCTCAACAGCGTGGTCGGGCACTGGATAAGCGGCAGTCCGCGCAGATACGTGGCGGCCATAAAACCCGCCATGTCGCCCACCACGCCGCCGCCCAGCGCCACCACCGCGCTCTTACGGTCCAGCCGCGCCGTCACGCCTTCGCGGTAGAGCCGGCGCACCGTGTCCAGGTTTTTGGCCGCCTCGCCCGACGGCACCACGGCCAACGCCGGCCGGAACCCGGCCTGGCGCAATCCGCGCAGGAGAACCGGCGCATAACGCCGCGCCACGGGGCGGTCGCTCACCACCAACGCCGTGCGGCTCAAGCCGAAAGGCCTCAGGTTCCGCCCCAAATCACGGAGCGGCGCGCCCACTTTGATGAAATACCCGCGCCCCGCGAACAGTTTCACCGGAACGGTCTTCACAGGCACCGCCTGCTTTCGCTTAAAACCATATTATTTTCCCTCGCCTTCAAACGAATTTTCCATCACCCCTTTGCGAGCGTTTTGAAAGAGGCCTCTTTCGGGAGACGGCGGGCCTTGCTGTTCGAACCCACATCATGGCTGTTGATGGGGACGAGTTCAAGGCCGCCCGAAAATGTCCGACTGAATGCTCGCAGGGGCACCCTTCCTTTTCGGCCGCTTTTCTTCAGGTGCGCGAAGAAAAGCGACATTTCAAAAGAAACGCACCTGTTTTTAAAAATTATTTAAAAAACCAAACTACAAAAACATCAAACCAATAATCTTCTCCGCCACTTCTTCGGCGCTCAGACCGTCGGTATCGATGACGTGATGGCAGCGGGCATAGGCCTTCTGCCGCGAACGCAAAAGCTCCTCCACCGCCAACAGCGGGTCTTTGCCCTTCAACAACGGCCGTGTGTCGATCCCGTCCCTCAGACGTTCCAACAAAGTCTCCGGCCGGGCGCGCAGAAAAAAAACTTTGCCGTTCCGTTCCAACTCGTCCATGTTCTGCGGCCGCAGCGGAATGCCGCCGCCCGTGGCAATGACGCATTTGTCCAAAAGTCCCAGCAGCTGCACCGTGCGGGTCTCCATGTCGCGGAAAGCGGGCTCGCCCTTTTTGGCGAAGATCGTGGAGATGGCGACGCCGGCCTCTTTTTCGATCAGGACGTCGGTGTCGTAGAACGTCCACTTCAGCCGGTCGGCCAGGATCTTGCCGACCGCCGACTTGCCGCTCCCCATGAAACCCGTCAACACGATGTTCATGCCCGCCCCCTCAATGATCCCGGCGAAAACCGGTCACAGATGCGAGTGCCGCTGCCACACGTCGTCGAAAACCGCGCGCGGCAGTTCGTAACGGACCGTGCCGGGTTTCGCCCCCGGCCCAACAAAAACGAATCGATTCTTTTCCAGCACCCGGATGGCGGCAGGCCGCTGCCGGAATGTATCGGCGATCACGCGGGACACCTGCGGACGGCCGAACGCCCACCCCACCAGCCCGTTCACCGCCTCCGTGGCGTACCCCCGTCCCTGATAATCCGACAGGATGGCGTAACCGAACTCCACGGTGCCGTCCGCCGACGGCGGCCCCCAAAAACCCCCGCTTCCCACGGCGACCCGCCGGCCGAACGGTTCGTCCTTCAGAAGGAAATACCACTTACACCAGCCGTCGGCATCGGGTGAGGTCTCGTAGAACCTCAGGGCGAAAGACCGGGTCTGCTCGTCGTTTGAAAACAGCGGCCAGCCCGCGGGGATCTCCGCGTCCAAAAGGCGGGCGAAAGCGGCCCGGTCGCCGATCTCGGCCTGGACGATGTCCCGGTTGCCGGCGATCAATTCCAGTCGGTGCGTTTGAATGCGCGGTCCGGTCGGCATGCGAAACGGTATCTTCTAAAAGTTCCTCAGGTGATCGAGATACCGGGCGTGGTTGTCCTTCATCTCGTGCACCGAATCCCCGCCGAACTTTTCCTTCACGGCGTTGGCCAGAACGGTGGCGGCCACCGCTTCGCCCACGATGGCGGCCGACGCCACGGGACACACGTCCGACCGCACGATCTCGGCGGACATCTCCTCTTTGGTGAGGATGTTCACGGACTTAAGCGGCTTCCGCAGGGAGGCCAGCGGCTTCACCGCCGCCTGCAGCACGATGGGTTCCCCGTTGGTCATGCCGCCCTCCACGCCGCCGGCGTTGTTGGTCTTCCGGTAGAAACCGCGAGCGGCGTCGTGGAATATCTCGTCGTGCAGGTCGGAACCCCGCTTACGGGTCATCTCGAACCCGTGGTTGAACTCCACGCCCTTGTGCGCCTGGATGGAGACGATGGCCTGCGCCAGGAGCGCGTCCAGTTTTAAGTCCCACTGGGTATGGCTCCCCAATCCCGGCGGACAACCGGTGACGATCACGGTGTATATGCCGCCGAGGGTATCGCCCTCGTCTTTGGCCTTCTTGATGGCGTCGACGATCTTTTCCTCCGCGTGCTTATCGGGACAGCGCACCGGCGACTTTTCCGCCAACTCGAACGCCGCCTCCACGGACAGTCCCTTGAGATGGGCGACGATGCCCCCGATCTCGGTGACATAGGAATAAATCTTGATACCGAACTCCTCCAGGAGCCGGCGGCACACCGTGCCCACGGCCGTGCGGGCGGCGGTCTCCCGCGCGGAGGCCCGCTCCAGAATGTCCCGCGTATCGCGGCGGTCGAACTTCAGCACACCGGCCAAATCCGCGTGACCCGGCCGCGGACGCACCAATCGGAACTTCTCCGACCGGTCCGCCTCGGACAGAGACATGATCTTCTCCCAGTTCTCCCAGTCCTTGTTCTCCACCACCAGGGCGATGGGCGAGCCGAGGGTCTCTCCCCAGCGCACGCCCGAGGCGATGCGCACCTTGTCCTTTTCGATGTATTGCAGGCGCTCCCCGCGGCCGAAACTGTACTGGCGCCGCGAAAGCTGATGGTTGATGAAATCTTCCGTGATCTTCAGTCCCGCCGGCACGCCTTCGACGATGGCCGTGAGGCATTTGCCGTGGGATTCCCCTGCCGTCAAGTAGCGAATCACTGTGCGTTCCTCTCTTTCAATTCGTTTTCCACTGTCTTCATCATCACATCCACATCCGGTTTCTGATCGAACCAAATCTCGAACGATCGGGCGCCCTGGCGCACCAGCATGCCGAGCCCGCCGAAAGCCCGGCCGCCTTTTTTCCTGGCTTCTCTCACCAATTCCGTTTCGTGGTGGTAAATCAAATCGTACACCGTCAAACCCCCGTGCAGCCACTCCGTGGGGACCGGCGATTCGCCCGGTTTCAGCCCCACCGGCGTGGCGTTGATGAGGAGATGTGATTGTCCGATTCTTTCCCTCAACTCTTCCGCATTGGAAATCTGCGTCATCGGCAAAGGAAACGCCGGGAGGGTCGTGTCGATTTCCTGGCCCTCCCACCCTCCGGTCGCCTTTTTAAAACTTTTCAACATCCCCGTCGCTTTAGCGACATCGCAATCATAGACAAAAATGCTCTTGGGCTTTTCCCGTCGCTCATAAAAAGAGCCGTAAACGGCGCGGGAGGCGCCGCCGGCCCCCAGCAATACGACATTTTTTCCGTCGACCGAAATTTCGAGTTCTTCCAAATCTCGAGAAAAACCCTCGGCGTCCGTGTTGAAGCCCCGCCACCCCTCGTTCGTGTTCAAGACCGTGTTGGCCGCCCCCAAAAAAATGGCCACGCGGTCCAATTTTGACCCGCACAGGGACGCCGCCTTCTCTTTATACGGCACCGTCACGTTGAAACCGAACAACGGCAGTTCCCTTGCCTGTCGGAGGAAATCGTCCCACTGGTCCGGTTCCACAGGGATGGCCTTATACTCCGCCCTCAGTCCCAGCGCTTTGATCGCCGCCGTATGCATCGCCGGCGAGAACGTGTGTCCGAGCGGATATCCCACCACGCCCAGCTTCCGCGTGTCCTCTGACACGTTCTCGAAAATCTTACGCAGGTCCAGCTTCCCCATGTCTTTATTCCTTTTAAGACTCCTCAGCCCACTCGATGGGGCGTCGTCCCAACCTCTGTTATTTAAAGAGGGACGGCCCCGAAAGCCCTGCGGGGGAACGGCCCCCGGCACTTTCTTACGCTCCGCCGACGGAAAGTCCTTTCACGCGAAACGTGGGCGCGCCCACGGCGCCGTACCACGTCAAATCGTCCGCCACCGCGTCCACCCCGTTCAGCATCTCCAAAAGATTCCCGGCCAGGGTCGCTCCCCGCACCGCATGGACGCGCCGGCCATTGCGCCACAGGAAACCGCCGGCCCCCACGGAAAAATCTCCGGACACCCCGTCCGCCATGTGCATCCCGATGACGTCCTCCACCACGAACGCCCGGGCCGTGTCCCGCATCAGCTCCGCCGCCGGCACGCCGCCCGGTTTCAGATAAAAATTGCTGGCCGACGGCGACGGCGGCCCGTCCACACCGGACCGGTTGCCGTTGCCGGTGCTGAGACGATTTTCTTTCCGGGCGGTGTAGTGGTCGTACAAAAATTCGCGCAGAACTCCCCCCGACACCGTCGCCGTCTCCCGCGTGGGGCACCCTTCGTCGTCGAAGCGGGCGGTGGCGAGGCCTCCCGGATAACGGCCGTCGTCCACCAACGTCACGGCGGAGGAACCGACCCGTTTCCCCCTTCGTCCGACGAAAAACGAGCGGCCGTGCTGCACCGCGTCCGCGCCGAGCGCGTCGGACAGGAGTTCCAAAAATTCCACCCCCGCCTTGGGATGGAACACCACCGGCCATGTTCCCGAAAAAAGCGCCTTCGCCCCGAAAGCGCCCACGGCCTGTCCACAGGCGCCGGCCAGCACCCGCTCCACGTCCAGGGATTGCCTGGAACGGGACGCGCTCCAGTCCCATCCCACCTGCACGTCTTTTTTCCACTCGCCCAACACCTCGGCGGAGAAAGAAGCGTCGCCGTAGGGTTCCCGGACCGCCACGCCCATGCTGCTGAACAGGGCGGACTCCCCGCGCGTCTCGCTGAGACTTAATTTCAAAACCTTCTTGAGCCGACGATCCTTCGCCAACGCCCGTTTCTCCCAAAAAGCCAGCCGGTCTCGAACCTCCCCGGGAGACCCGCGGAACAGGTCGTCATCCCCGGGCTCCGCCGCCGGCTCGTCCTCTCCCGGACGGGGCGCATAAAACGTTCGCCGCGCGTCCGCCGGCGAAAATGCCGCCGCCGCGCGGGCCTGGTCCCACAGCCGCCGCGCCGCCCCGGATGAAATCTCGCAGGCGGACGCAAACCCTTGGCGGCCGCGATGAACGGCGCGCACCCCCATCCCCTGGCTCCAGGAGGACACCGTGTCGTCCGGCCGGCCGGCCGACCACGCGAATTCGCGCGACCGCTCGCGTTGGAAATAGATCTCCACCTGCCAGCCCGACGGAACACGGAGGGATTCGAAAATCCGTTTTCCCTCCCCCCACAAACCGTCTTTATTGGGACGGATGGGCGGGCTCCTTCTTCTCAAAAAGAACGCTTTTCCCGGCGGGATGCTCGGGATCGATCCGCAACACCTGCTCCCAGGCCTTGCGTGCCTGGTCCTTGCGCCCCAGCGCCGACCAAGACGCCCCCAACAGCGACCAGGCATGGACGTCGTTTTTGTCCCTCTTCAAAATCTCCTGGCAGCGGGCGATGCTGGCCTTGTATTGCTGCGTCCAAAAACACCGGTAAGCCGCCCGAAGGTCCAGATAATCCGACGGTTTTTCCAGCGACATCTGATGCGCCATGTTCTGAAACCCCGAATAAAAAAACAGGATGGCGCAGAGGAACAACAGGATCCCCCACCGGCGGCGATAAAGTAAAACGTAACTGTCGTTGAACAGAGCCGCGCGGCCCCAGGTGTTGAATCGGAGAATCCAACTCGGCCGGTAGAGATAACATAGACCCAGAAACAAAAAACCCAGGCCGAGCAGCACTTTGGCCCAAGCTTCCATAGATGACCTCCTCGACTGCCGCAGTTTCGAATCGAGGACCGCTTTTTCGCTCCTCGTTCGGGAAAACGCAGGCCCGGGCGGACTTGAACCGCCGACCCTCCGCTTAGAAGGCGGATGCTCTATCCAACTGAGCTACGGGCCCGTAGCTACCATTGTTGACTGGGCCCTGTCCTCGCGACTGGTCGATGTTTTCTGTTTAAACAACGACCCTGTCCATGAGCGAGGGTGGACCCGGCTTTACAATTAGCATGCAACTTGGCCCTGCCCCTCCGGGAAAAACCGGTCGTGGCGACACAACGGCCGGCTCGCGTTGCCCTGAGGGGCGGGCCCGATGGTAAAACTCTTTCCGTGTTATAGACTACTACTTGTAACAAATTCCCCAAAGCAGCCCCGCCCGGCTCCTCAAAATATCGTCCGTTATTATACATTTCTCTCTCCCCCTTGGCGAACCCAGCACGAGGAGGCCTTGGGGAGCGAATCACGGGATGTTCTTCGATCAGGGATTTTTTTGGGGAGGGGACATCGGCGTCTTTTCGGTTTTAAAAAACGGGTGGCCGCGGCCCCCCCGTACGCACATTGGGGCATTGTCCCTTTTTAGGACAATGCCCCACCCGCGAACTTCCTTGTTTCCCTCAAATTTTCAAGAGCCCGTTCGACGCCCCCGTCCTCGCATTTTTGCCGGCAGCGGCAAAATTTTTATCGGCGAAGCCGGCGCCGTCTCGGAGGCGGCCGGGCGGATTTCCAAATGGGTCCGCTCTTCGGCTTTTCCTGTCAACGACGACCGGCGCACGCGGCGCCAATAATACACAGCGGGATCTTTCGTCACGTCACTCATACCACATTCCAACAGTCACATTATGCCGGAAGAGGCGTCCGCTCGCCATCGGGTTATGCACTATTTTAAATAGGACGAACCCCTAGTCTACATAGGGGAATTACCTATCTTTTCGATGTTTTGGGGAAAGGGCAGGACGGATCAACTACACGAACGATGTGAAAAAACGATACGATTTAAATCATCTCCGCGAGGGCGGCCCCCGCCGCGGCGTCATTTTTCCATCTTCGTCCAAAGGAGGGCTTTTTCAAACAGGTCCGCCGCGGAGTAAAGCCCCAGTTTGTGTTTGATGTTCTCCCGATGGGCCTCCACGGTCTTGACGCTGAGGAAAAGTTTTTCGGCGATCTGCCGCGTGGACATTTTCTGCCCGATGTACCGGAATATCTCCAATTCCCGATCGCTCAACTTCGCGATGGGGTCGGACGAAACCGATTCCCCGCCGCCGCCCACGGTGCGCGTCACGATTTCGGACCGCATCCGTTCGCTGAGATAAATCTTCCCCTGGAGCACCGTGCGAATGGCCCCAATCAGCCGGTCGGTGGCCTCCTGTTTCATCAAATATCCCATCGCCCCCGCCTTCAAAACGCGTTCGGCGTAGATGAATTCGTCGTACATGGAGACCACCAAAATGCCCACCCGCGGATGGGCGGAACGCAGCTCCTTGATGAAATCCATGCCGCTCTCTTTGGGCAGCGAAAGATCCACGATCACCATATCCGGTTTCAACTGAGCCGTTGAACGGACGGCCTCGGCCACCGAGGCCGCGCCGCCGCAAAAAACCAGGTCCGGCTGCCGGTTGATCAGCTGCCCCATCCCCTCCCGCACGATGGGGTGGTCGTCCAAAACGAATATCTTCTTTTTGGAAACGGATTTCACATGTTCATGCGCCATGTCTCTTACTCCACTTTGAATTGACATCCGACGATCATCCCACGCGGGGAGTTCCTCCGCACGAAAACGCTCCCCCCGATCTCCTGCGCCCGGTATTGAAGGATCTTCAATCCCAAGCCCTTCCCTTCCCCCGCCTCCTTCTCATCGAACCCCTTGCCGTTGTCCGCCACCGACAACTCGCCTTCCGCCCCGCGGACCGCCAGGGCGATGTGGATATCCGTGGCCTGCCCGTGAGACAACGCGTTGTGGACCGCCTCCTGCGCGATGCGATAGAGGTGCGTGCAAAGCACATCGCTCCGGACCTGGAAGTCCCCCTCCACGCGCACCGAACAGCCCACATTGTAGATGCCGCGCGTCTGATTGGCAAGGTTTTCCAGCGCGGCCGGCAACCCCCCCCTCTCCAACTCCGCCGGATACAGCATTCGGGCAAGACTCTTCGTCTGACCGATCCCCTGATTGATGTATTCCACGATGCGCGCCGTTTCCTCCGCGTAGATGGGCCGCCCCGCCTTCTGGTCCTCCTCCAGCCCCTTGACCATATAGGCCACGCCCGTCAGCAACTGTCCCAGGCTGTCGTGCAGCGTCTGGCCGATCATGATCTGTTGTTTCGTCAGGGCGTTCAGGATCTCCTTCTGCATCAGCTCCTGATTTTTCTGCGCCTGCTTGCGTTCCGTCACGTCCCGTATCACCGTGAGCACCTGCGTGACCTTCTCCCCTTCAAAGATCGGCGTCTTCAGCGTCTCGGTGTTGTATTCGCGCCCGTCGATCCGATGGGTCTCCTCGGTGGACAGGGGCCGGCCGGACTCAAACACTTTTTTATACTCATCGGCCACCACGGCCGGCAAAAACGGGAACACCTCGAAAACCGTGCGGCCGAGCATGTCGGAGTTCAGCCCGTGGGCCCGGTTGAACTCGGCGAACGCCCGGTTGGCCAGAAGGATTCTCAGGTCCCGGTCCACCACGTGGATCATGTCCCCCATGGAATCCAGCGTGGTCCGGTAACGCTGTTCGGAGTTCCGCAGGCTGGCTTCCACCTTCTTCTGTTCGGTCACGTCCTGGATGGTTCCCAGCAACCGCGTCACCTCTCCCTTCTCGTCGAGCACCAATTTCCCGATCCCGTACACCCAGCGGACCTGCCGGTCGGAATATCGGACGATGCGATACTGCGCGTTGAAGGCGTTCTTCTTCTTCAAAACGTGGCTGTTCAGATACTCCGCCAGCCATTCCCGGTCTTCCGGATGGACCAGCAAATTCCAGCCCTCCCGGTCCCGCGGGAAATCGTCGCCGATCCCTAGAATATTGTCGAGTATCTCCGAGCTCGTCCACCGGCTGTCGGCGATGTCCAGCGTGTAGGACCCGAGGTTGGCGATCTGTTGCGCCCCCGTTAAGAGCTCGTCCCTCTCTTTGAGAGAAGATTCGACCCTCTTCCGCTCCGTGATGTTCAGAGACGCCCCCAACACCGAGACCACCTTTCCCTCCTGGTTGCGCACCGGCGAGAGCCGGGCGTCGATCCACACCTCGCCGCCGGGGAACTTTTCCAGAAGCTCCCCGGAATAGACCTCTCCGGTCTCAAAAATCTTTCGAATCACGCCCAGATGCCTTTGGGCCAAATGCGGCGGGAAGACTTCCGCCAACCGTTTGCCGATGATCTTCTCCGCCGGCACCCCGAACTGGGCCGACGCCAGAGGATTCACATACCGGATGATCCCGTCGAAATCCACCAGATACACCATGTCCAGCGTGGATTCGGCCAACGCCCGATAGAGTTCCTCGCTCCTCCTTAATTCGTCCTCCATCTCCTTGTGGCCGGAGATGTCCATCCCCAAACTCAGCGTCCCCCGGGACTTCCCGTCCTTTTCCCGAAGCACCGAATTCGTCCAGGAGACGAACATCTTCGTCCCATCTTTTCGGATGATGGTGTTGTCGAAATGGACGTATTCCTCCTTGGCCAGCACGTCGCGGAACACGCCCATCACCGTCTCAATGTTTTCGTCGGGGAGAAACTTCTCGAACCAGCTTTGGCCGTCGACCTCTTTCCGGGCATAGCCGGTGCTTTCGCAGAAAAAGGGGTTGACGTATCGGATGAAGCCGTCCTCGTCGAGGATGACGATGATCAGCCGAAGATTATCGAAGAGAGCGGTGGGGAGGATCAGGTTTTTCAGAAATAATTCCATGGTCTTGTTCCGAGCTCCGTGGCGTTCCGTCCTGCGGCGCGGCTTCCATCGACGAGGCGGCTTCTCCGGCGGCGGCCCATTAAAAAACCTGAAGCCCGCCTCCGGCCTCAGGTTCCCGCAAAACCATTATACCTAAACATTCCCCAAAAGACGCCGCCGACGGAAAACTTTCGCGGCGCCCAATTCTGATAGAATACATCCCACGCGCTGTTTCAGAACATGGGAGGTCCCACATGAACCGTCACAAAGCCCTGCACATCCTCAACCCGGTCCTCGGGCTCCTTTTCGCCAACCAGGCCCTCACCGGCCTTTTTCACCGCGCCCTTTCCGCAGAGACGTTCGAGGTGCTTCACGAAGGCGCCGGTCTCGTCCTGATCGCCGCGGTGGCCGGCCACGTCGCCTTGAACTGGGGCTGGATCAAATCGGGGTTCAAAAGGACCGACGCCTAGAAATCGGTTTTCCCCGTCCGCCGGCGGTCCCAGGCCCTCAACAGGTCCTCCATCAAGCACCATTTACTGAAGGCGGACTGAATTAGGTTTACCGCCACGAACGCGGCGAACCAAATAAAATTCGCGTCCAACCAAAACGCTCCTCCCAAACTCAACAGGATGAACGTTCCGGCGATCAGCCGGATCCGGTGTTCAACGCTCATGCGCCCTCCTCCTCAGAAGATAATAAAGCACCGGCACCGCGGTCCGCGAAAGAAGCGTGGACGCGATCTCCCCGGCCATCAACGCCACCGCCAGCCCCTGGAAAATCGGATCGAACAATATCACGCCGGCCCCCGCCACCACCGCCGCCGCGGTCAGCAACATGGGCCGGAACCGCACCGCCCCCGCGTCGATCACCGCCTCCTTGAGGGGCATCCCCTCCCGCAGGCGCAGTTGGATGAAATCCACCAGGATGATGGAGTTCCGCACCACGATCCCGGCCCCGGCGATGAAACCGATCATGGAGGTCGCCGTGAAGAAGGCCCCCATCGCCCAATGCGCCGGCAAGATTCCCACCAGCGTCAGCGGGATGGGGACCATGATCACCAGCGGGACGGTGAAGGAATCGAACCACGCCACCACCAACACGTAGATGAGCAACAGCACCAGCGCGAAAGCGATCCCCAGGTCCCGGAAGACCTCGTAGGTGATGTGCCATTCCCCGTCCCACTTCAACGCGTTCTCGGAGGAATTGACCGGCGACCGGGCGAAATATTGTTTCAGGCCCACGCCGTGTTGCGCGGCGAGCTTGTCGATCTCCGGCCACAGTTTGAGGATGGCGTAGACGGGACTTTCCTGTTCCCCCGCCACCTCGGCGATCACGTAATCCACCGCCTGGAGGTTCTTGTGATACACGGGCGCATCCACCTCCACGATCCGCGGCTTCGTTAAATTCTTGATGGACACCGACGTGCCGTTCCGAGTCAACAGCGCGATGGCCCCCGCCGCCGCCAGGGACCGCCGCCGCTCCTCCGGCAGGCGAAGCCGGATCTCCACCGGTTCCTTCTCCCCTTCCACGTGGGCCAAATCCACCGTCTCGCCCTGGAGGGCCGCCCCCACGGTCTGCGCCACCAGCGCCGCCGGAATACCGTTGAGCGTGGTCTTCTCCCGGTCCACCATCAGCCGGACCAAGGGCTGCGTGTCCGGCACGTAGGTGTCCACGTCCACCACGCCTTCCGTGTTTTCGAGGAGTTCCCGCACCAAGGCGGCCAATCTTTTCCGGAGGGAAGCGTCCGGGCCGTAGATCTCCAGCACCAGCGTGGACAACACCGGCGGGCCGGGCGGCACCTCCGCCACCTGCACGCGCGCGCCGTATTTCCGGGCGATCTCGCGCAGAGGCCCCCGCACCGAGGCGGCGATGGCGTGGCTCTGCCGTTTCCGTTCCTTTCGGCCCGTCAGCGACACCACCAGGTCCGCCTGGTGCGGCCGGCGGCGCAGAAAATAATGCCGCACCAACCCGTTGAAATTGTACGGGGCGGAGGTGCCCACGTAACCCACCACCTGCTTCGCCTCCGGGATGTCCCGCAAGACCTCCGCCATCTCGCCCGCCGCCGCCCGCGTCTTGCTCAGCGACGTCCCTTCCGGCATGGTCAGCACCACCTCGAACTCGTTCTTGTTGTCGAACGGCAGCATCTTCACCGTCACTTTTTTGGAAAAAAGAAGGAACACCGATCCCGCCAGCAGCAACGCCATGAGACCGAAATACAGGTTCCTCTTGGTCGAACTCTCCAACACGGCCCGCATGGACCGTCGGTAGAGCTTGTCCAGCCGCCCCTCCTTCTCGCCGGAAGACGGCACCCGGGGCTTCCACAGCTTGAGAAGTCCGGCGAACGCCCACGGCGACACGATGAAGGCGATGGCCAGGGAAAAGAGCATCGCCAGCGACGCCCCCACCGGGATCGGCCGCATGTAGGGTCCCATCAACCCGCCCACAAAAGCCATGGGCAAAATGGCGGCGATCACCGTCCAGGTGGCCAACAGCGTGGGGTTGCCCACCTCCGCCACCGCCTCCACCGCCAGCTTCCACAACGGACGGCCGTCGTTCATGCAGTAATGGCGGTGGATGTTCTCCACCACCACGATGGCGTCGTCCACCAAAATGCCGATGGAGAAGATCAAGGCGAAAAGCGTGATGCGGTTCAACGTGTATCCGGCCAGATAATAGAAAAGCAGCGTGAGCGCCAGCGTCACGGGGATGGCCACCAACACCACCACCGCCTCCCGCGGACCCAGGGCCAGGGCGATCAGCAGCGTCACGGAGAGAGTGGCCAACAGCATGTGGAAGAGGAGCTCGTCGGATTTTTCCTTGGCGGTGTCGCCGTAGTTCCGCGTCACCACCGTCTCTATTTTTTCCGGCAGCACCGTCGACCGGGCGCGTTCCAGCCGCCGAAGGACCTCCTCCGCCACGTGGGTGGCGTTGGCGCCGCGCCGCTTGGAAATCGCCAGCGTCACCGCCGGAAAAGTCTCGTCGCCACCCACCCCGCCCACGCGCACGGGCGCCAGGAACACCTCGGCCTCGTCCTCGTCCGGCCCGTCGGAGACCCGCGCCACCTCCTCCAAAAGGACCGGACGGCCGCCGGAAACCCCCACCACCACGCGCTTCAGGTCGTCCAACGTCCGGATGAACGCATCGGTTTCCACGGCCACGGCATTCCCGTTCTGGTTGTAGTGCCCCGCCGGAAGCCGCAGGTTGGACGCCCGGAGGGTTCCCGCCAATTCCAGCGGCGTCAGCCGCCGGGACGCGAGTTTTTCCGGATCGAAGTGCACCAAGAACTGGCGCCGGCGGCCGCCGGTGATCTCGATCTCCGAAACGTTCGGCACCGCGCTGATCTCCTGGCGCAGGACCGCCGCCGCCCGGCGGAGCGCCCTGGGCGACACCTCCCGGCCCCACAGCGACACCGCCAGGATCGGCACGTCGTCGATGGAGCGCGGCTTGATCAGCGGCTGTCCCGCGCCCGGCGGCAGAATGTCCACGTTGGCGAACGTCTTGGTGTAAATGCGCGTCATGGCCTGTTCCGGGTCCGTCCCCACCTTGAACCGCACGATGAACAGGGCGTGTCCCGGCTCCGCCGTGCTGTAGATATATTCCACGCCGGGGATCTCCCAGAGTTTCCGCTCTCCCACGCGCACGATCCGCTCCTCCACCTCCCGGACGCCCGCGCCGGGAAACGGCACGAAAACGTCGAACATGGGGACGTTGATCTGCGGCTCTTCCTCCCGAGGAAGGCGAACCACGGCGAAGACCCCCATCAACAGAGATGAAACGACGATCAGCGGCGTCAGGCGCGTGCGGATGAACGCCTGGGCCAGCCGACCCGCCAGACCGAGCGACACGTGGGATTCGCTCATGGCCGCGCCTCCAGCCGGCGGTCCAACGCCGCCACCGCCGCCCCGTCCAACCGGCCCGCCGCCAACAACAACCGCGCCTGACCGGAATGGATCTGATACAACGCGTCCACGTAGGAACTTTCCGCCATCGCCAACGCCTCCTCCGCCCGCAAAACCTCGATGATGCTCTGCCGTCCCTCCCGATACAGAGGACGGAACATCTCCAGGGATTTCCGGGCCCGCTCCCGGAGCCCTTTCAGCAAAGGAAGGCTCTCCACCGCTCCCTGCAAGGACTCCCACTGCTGCAACGCCTCCAAACTCACGCGCTCCTCCGTCTCGTTCCTCTGGGCCGCGGCCGCCTCGGCGTGGGCGGCGGCCCGCCGACGCCGGGCCGAATAAGCGGGATCCCCCAACGCCATCGTGGCGCGCAATCCCACCATCCGGTCGGTGGGATTGTTCTCAAAATTTCGGGTGTTGCTTTCCACCGAGGCGAACGCCTCCACGCGCGGCAGGATCGAGCGACCCGCCCGCCGGAGGGACACCTCGGCCATTTCACGCCCCAACTCCGCCTGCCGCAGCTCCTCCCGGTTCTTCAGCGCCGTCTCCTCCCAACCGCCGTCGGGTAAAAGCTCGACGAACTCCTCGTTCAAAGCCCCCGCCAACCACGTCTCCCCTCCGGCAAGAACGTTCAGGGATTTTTCCATCGCCCGGAGCTCCTTCTCCCAGCGCACCCGCCACGCCGACAACCCGGACTGAATGGCTTCGGCGGCGTAATAGTCGGAGCCCAGCACCAGCCCCTTCTCCTTCAACCGCCGGGCGCTCTCAATATCTTCGACCACGTCCGCCAGTCGCTCGTCCAATCGCCGTATTTTCTCCCTCAACGCCAATATCTTCAAACCCAGGTCGACCGTCTCGAACCGCGTCCGCTGAACCGCCGACGCCAACCGGCTTTCGGCCTGGGCCATCCCCAACCCGGCGAGACGCTCCCCATCGCTCAGTTCGTGCCCCGCAAACACGGGAAGCCCGACTTCGACGGCGCTGCGCACGTTGGTTCTGTCGGGAGGGTTGTTCAAAAAATCCAGGGCGAAGTTCTCCGCCCCAAAAGATTTCTGCTGCAGGAGCGAGCCGAAAACGTAGACGGGCCCGTCGCCCCGCGTCACCGCGCTCTGCAACCGCACGGACGGCCAACGGAGCCGCTTCGCTTCCCGGCCGGCCCACCGCCGCTCACGCGCCTGCGCCGACGCCGACGCCAGACCCGGACTCCGCCCCAATACTTTTTCCACCGCCTCCGCCAATGAAACGGGAGACTCCCCCCGCACCGGAGTCCCCCCGCCCGCCAACCCCACCGCACACACCGCCCCCAACAACACCCGTCTCATATCCCTTCCCGGCCCCATCCCATCCCTCCCCATCCTGTTTGAAAACGCTCTTCCCATACCTCTTGGATGCCGCCGGGGCCCAAAAGGATTCAAAACATCCTCCCTCCGAGCCGGAACCCGCAACGATCCCGCGACGCGGCCGAGACGGGGAGATCAAAATCTGTCAGGAAAAGCCTCTTTTCTTCATGCTTCTAGGCTGATAGAATGGCACCAAAGATGGTCCGCACGAGATCGCGTTTCTTCAAACTCCTTTTTGTCCCCACGGCCCTCCTCGCCGCGGCGGCCCTTCTCGCCGCCGACGGCAAGCACCAAAAATTCCTCTCCCAAAAACAGGAGATCTTCGTCCTCGCCGGCGAACGCGTCCGGTCCGCCCATTACGATTTCCAGCGCACCCTCAAAATGGGTGAAGACCGCCTGCGCGAACTCCACGAGAATTACAAGGTCAGCGGCAGCACCCCGCCCACCGCGCTGGATCAGGACGTGATGGACCTCCGCACCGCCACCCAACAGGTCCGGCTCCGGCGCGCCCGCGGACGGGTGGTGCCGGAAAACCCGGAAGCCGCCGGACTGGTCAAACGTTATTGGGAGGAGTACAAGTCGGGGTATGAGGGGCTGCAGAAGGACATCCTGGTGCATCGCCGCGTGGGCACGCCGGAGAGCCAGGTGTATTGGGACATCGTCAAACGCTACGACGACCTCCGCTCTCAGACGGAAAAAAATCTTATCTACAACACCCCGCCGGGCCGGGCCAGCCTCGACGAAGTCGTGCAGAAGGACCGCTGGCAGATATTAAAAGCCGTTGAAAGTCCCAACGTCAAGACCCGCAACAAGGTGATCGGCGTGGTCGCGCCCGAGGAACACCCCCGCCAGGTCAACGTGGACGTGGCGCCCTTCTACCACTCCCAGGGGTATCTCCCCACCATTTCCCCCGACCGCATCGGCGCCTACTCCATCCCGAAAGGGCATCGGTCCGTTACCCAGCGCGAGGCCGGCCTGAAGATCATCCTCCGCGTCAGCAAGGGAAAAGGCGTCGCCTACATCGGCTCGTCGGAAAAAGAATTGAACTACGGCTACCTTCTCATCCCGCCCGACACCGCCTACTACATCGAAAACGTCGGAGACGACAACCTCGACATCGAATATATCGTCCTCAGCTCTTCCTGACCCTTTCTCCGCTCGACGCTCCGCCGCCGCCCGCGTTCCCTTCCCCCCGGACACTTCCGCCGGGGAATTCCGCGCCTAATCCAAGAACCGGATGACGATCCCGCCCCGCAGCGTCCGGCCGGGCTGCGGAAAGAGCGTGCTCGTCGAATCGAAGGTCACCGGATCGGAATAACTCCCCACCGCCTCGGCGTAATGCTTGTTGGTGATGTTCTCCACGGCGAAAAACAGTTCCGCCCCCAACAATCTCTTCGTCAACCGCACGTTCCAGAGCGTATACGACGGCAGCACGATGTGCCGCGGCGACGACACGCCTCCCACGAAATCCGTGGCGTTCTGGAACTGCCGGTCCACAAAACGCACGCCGTTCGCCAGGCTCCATCCCCGTTTCATCGCCCAAATCAGCTGCAGGTTGGCGGCATGGCGCGGGGTGAGCGTCAGAGGCTTGAACCGGGTCGACCCCGCCGAATTGCCCACGGCCCGCTGATAGGTGTAGTTCACCCGCTTGGTGAACGGACCGAACCGGCCCTCCGCCTCGAACTCCGCCCCGGCCAGTTCCGCCTGCGGCAGGTTCTCGTAGGTTTTGGAGGTGGCGGCGATGCGCTCGCGGATGCGCGTATAGAAACCCGTCACGCGCACCACCGCCGATTCCGGCCGCCGATACCGCACGCCCACATCGTAGGTCCAGCCCGTCTCCGGCCTCAGGTCCTTGTTCCCCGTGAACGACGTCCCCTCATAGAACAGTTCCAGAAAGGACGGCGCGCGGAACGAACGCGCCGCGTTCGCCGACAGGTCCCAGCCGTCCGTCACGCGGAACACCGCCGTGAAGCGCGGGTTCACGATGTTGCCGAAATTGCCGTTCTGGTCCCAACGCGCCGCCGGGATCAGGTCCAACCGCCCGACGGTAAGACGCTGCTGGGCATACACCGCCCAATCCACCACGTGGTGCGCCGTCCGCGCGCTGTAAACGCTTTCGCTCTCCTGCCGGTCGCGCTGATACGACGCCCCCGCCAAGAACCCCACGGGCAGGAAGAACCGGGTGTCGTTCCCCACGACGCGGTTGTTCTGGTCGAAATCCGCCTTCTCGGTCCAGCGGTCCGGAAAGGTGCGGTAATCCTGGTCCGACCCGTAAAAAATACTCTGCAGGTGCCCCACCGCGCCCAGCGGCAAAGCGAGCTGCAACCGGCCGGAATTGATGTCCTGTTCGGTGCGGGCCTTCGTGTTGGCCGCGTCGCGCTCCCGCGACCCGTCCCATTCCGACGGCGAAACCAGCGTCCCCTGCGGGTCGCCCACCTCGTGGTTGGAATGGCCGGCGTCCAGCGCGATCCGCGCCCCGTTCTTGAACGTGTACCCGCCGTTGCCGGACACGCCGATGTTGTCGGCGTCGGCGTTCTTCTGAAAACCGTCGGTCCAATAGCGGCTGGCGTCCACGTTCGCGTCGAACCCGCGCTTGTTCATCCCCAGTCCGGCCCGATAGACCTGCGTCCGGAACGACCCGCCCTCCACGCCCACGTAGGACTCCGTCTTCGACGCGGTGTGCCGTTTGGTGATGACGTGCACCACCCCGCCGATGGTGTTGGCGCCGTAAAGCACCGACGACGCCCCCCGCACGATCTCGATGCGTTCGATGTTCTCCACCGGGATCTGCGACAGGTCGATGAACTGCAACGAAGTGCCGCCCAGCGGACGATCGTCCACCAGCACCTGCACCTGGGACGAGGCCGGCACCCCGCGCATCCGCAGGGTGGAGAACGTGCCCAGGGACCCCGTCTTGTTGACGTCCATGGCCGGTTGGGTCTCCAACACCTCCGCCAGCGTCTTGGCGCCGCTCTGCGCGATCTCTTCTTTCGTCACCACCGAAATGTTGGACGGCAACCGGTCCATGCTCTCGTCCGTTCGCGTGACGGAGATGAACACCGAATCCGCCGCCCACAACGGGGCCGCGCCCAACCACAGGGCCGCCAGACCCGAAAAAATCCTTTTGCCCGCCGCTCCGCTCATAAAATCCTCTCCTTTACGCTTTAGGCTCACGGCACCGGCCAGGCGCCGCACAAAAGACAGAAATCCGATTCCTTGTGGGCCACCGGCGTGCCGCAATCCGGGCAGGAACGTCCCTGCCCCGCCGACGCCTTCACGCCTTTCGGCGGCCCGAACTGCGCCCGATAGAGTCGGTAATAATAAAGCTGTTCCTTGTTCCGAATGCGCACGCTGTCCACGTTCCAGAACGTGCCCTGCTGCCGCTCGCATTCCTCGTCGGAAATCTTCTGTTCCAGCGCCTTGGTCAACCCGCTCGTCCCCGACCCGAACTCCGCCGGGCACTTCTCCCGCCACAAAATGTCCTCCGGGATCTCCCCTTCGAACGCCTGCCGCAATATCGCCTTGCCGAAAATCTTCCCGTCCCGTTCCGCCAAGAGCATCCCGGGAGGCACCTTCTCGGCGAACTCCCGCACCATAGGAGACAGATACGGTGCCTGCACCTCCATCCCCAGCCGCCGGGCCAGTTCGATGCCGGAAAAACTCATCACCTTCCACAACCGCCGCAACGCGTCCGGCAGTTCCTCCAACGGCTTGTCGAAGAAAAAACTGTAGCCCGCAAAGAGCTCGTCCGCCCCGTCGCCGCTCAGCACCGTCCGCACGTTCATTTCTTTGGCCATCAGCAGCGCCGTGTGCACCGGCAGGGTGTTGCGGAGGGTCATGGGGTCGTAGGTCTTCAACAGCTTGATGGTCTGCGGCAACAGGCCCAGCAGGTCGTCGTGAGTGGGGCTCACCAGCACGTGGGTGATGCCGAAATGTTTGGCGGCGCGCACCGCGAATTCCTTGTCCGGCGGGTTGCCCCCCACCGTTACCGTGATGGCCCCCAACCCGCGCAGGCGCGACGCCAAATGCGCCAACACCGCGGTATCCAAGCCGCCGGAAAAAAGGACCATCCGCGCAGTGGTGTCCCGAACCGCGTTCTTCAAAAGGTCCCGAAGGTAATGCGCCAGCGACACCGCCGCCGGAGAATCCGTCACGCCGCCCCCTTATGCCTCTCTCGTCAAACCATCATTCCAAATCAAAAACGTGGGCCGCCGCAGCCGCCCCATTCATCAAGCGTCGTTGTCCCCTTTTTTATGAATTCTTCGCCTCTTTCGCCGGCACGCCGAAAAAATAAAGCAACAAACTCGCCAGCGCAAAACCGTCGTGAATGCGGTTCCGCCGGATCATCTCCCGCACCTGTTTCTGGGTGTGCCACCGCACCCCCTTGACCTCGTTCCCATCGAATTTTCCGACGATCTTCCCCGCCCGGCAATGCACCACATGGAAAACCTTGTTCGACAACCCGTTCACCGGGTTGTAGGTGTAAAGAAGCCGATGTCCGGAGGTGTCGTAACCCGTCTCCTCCCGCACCTCCCGCCGGGACGCCTCAAAGACCGTTTCCCCCTTCTCAAACCCGCCCGCGGGCAGTTCCCACTCGATGGAATCGGTGATGTACCGGTAAGATCGTATCAAAAGAATCTTTCCCTCGGCGTTCTCCACGAGCGTGGCCACGCTCTCCCGCTTGAAATACACCACGTGGTGGTCCACCAGCCGCCCTTTCGGGAACCGCACCCGGTCCACATACAAGTCCAGCCACGGGTGCGTATACACCACCCGCCTCCCCAACCGCCTCGGTTTCATACTCCCGCCCCCAGGCTTTTCTTGAGTCTATAAATATTTATCACACCCACCTGCTCAATCAACTCATAATAGGGTTCCACTCCCTGAAATAATTCCACGAGAACATCATACGCGTTAGGACTCGATGGGGCCGTAATCGGACTCAGGGGAAACCCCCTGTCCGTAAAAAGATACAGTGGCCTTTTCGTCTCATTTATCAAATTTCTCTTCAATTCTGCCAACTGCTCTTTAAGAAAAATCTGCTCCAACATCGGGCAAGGCAGATAATTCGTTTTCTCTGCCATTACGAGATGGACCGTATCATGTCTAGAAATCAAGAATATCCGCTCTTGTCCCTTCGTAAGCTCTCTGACGCGCGCAACGCTGGCCAGCAAATCTTCCGCCATCAGCCCCGGGGGAAGACTGTAACTGACAATCAGACCGTTGTTATTTTCATATTTTTTCAAAAGCTTAAGCTGTCCTTTTGAATAAATCCTGTAATTTATTTTCTTTACCAAATAGCAACTGGTCCGCGCTGCCAAAACACCACTCGCCAAAAATCCCACAAAAGCAATAACGACCAAAAACAATGGCCAGTCGGCTTTTTTATGTCGACACAAAAACCCAAGGACCTCCTCCGTAACAACAACTACCAGGACGGCAAAGGGAATGCCAACCACCGGCAAGTTAGAGCTCACACTTTTGTTCATGTAATACTGGAGAAGGAACAGCCCATAAACCGCATAGGCCCCCAAGACGACCCATTTCCAGCTGGTTTGACGAGTTTTCAAAACACAATAAAACACGCCCACAAACACAGAAAAATATACCGCCAAATAGGCCCAATACCAGCCAATTTTGGGGGTCGGCAACGCCGTATACCCATCGCGTGCCATCATGAGCGGAATTCCAAGCAATAAATCCAATTCTGGCATTTTGCCGATCCGCACCCACGTAAAAAACACAATACCCAAATAAATCGCCACCGCTCCGACGGAAACCGACCCGACTTGTTTAGCCAAAAACGCAGCCGCTTTCGCACCCCCCTCCCGACCGTTCAAAACGTGCAATAGGCAAAGCGCGCCATAGGCGGCCGCCAAACACACTCCTGTTTCAAAATTGTAATACAACGCAGCCGCCACCAAACACGGGACAAGCCCGCTGAGAATTTTATTTTTGAAACCATTGTTCCGAACGATCAACCAAAAAACCAGCCCGTCCAAAAAAAACCGGAGAGGCATGGCCCCGGGCCAATCGTAAATCTCCGAATACGGGAAATAGGCATTATTAAAAAGCGTGTTTACTCCCATCGCCACAAACAAAGCAAGGATGGCGAAAACGAGCCCCCGCGTAACAGAGCGAATAAAATAATACAGAACCAGAAAATAACCGACGGTGAACACCATCGCGATCAAATAAAAATTCATGTACGTAAACTTCAACAGCTTCACATAAAACACCAGAAATAACGTGATAGGGTAAAACATTCCATACTGAGAAAATGTCTCAACCAAAAAATATTTTCCATGGAGCATGTCATTAATGGGTGCTATCAGGAAATTTTGATGGTAATAGTTAATCCATATGCCAGCACTATATTTGTAAGCGAAATTTATCAATACCACAAAAAGAAGTGGAACGACCAAAAAGAGTTGATATTTATTAAAGAAGCTCCGCACTTTACCAGCCCCCACCCCCGTCATCCCCTCCGAAACAAACTCCAAAACCGAAAACGGCTCCCGAGACACGCCAAGACGAGGCAGCCACCTATCAACGATCAAGCCCAGTAGATATGCCACCAAAATAATTCCGTTTACAATGCCCAACTGTTTCCACCCCAACCCCTCTTTAAGATATCCCCACCGCATAAAAACAAAAAAACCGGCAGAACTAAGAAGAAATAACGTGATTTTCTTTGTTCTTATTTTGGCGAAAAAGTGGGCAAGAAGGATAGAAAAGGATGGCAATACAATCAGTGAAAAATTAAAGATGAACTTGCTGTAATTCTTCGAAAAAAAACCAGGCCGGACCCATTCCACCCACTTGGCTGTGTCAATCACATTCATGCGGGCCTCCCATCCCGCAAAGCGCAGAATAAAATCCAGGTCAAGAATAGCGATGGTCGCCAACAAAACGCCGGCGGCCAAGACATAAAAATGCTCGGATAAATTCCCCCTTCTTGTCGATGTCCCATCCGCCTCCAACATTGACTAAAACGCTCCTGAACCAATTTTCACAAAGAGCATTTTCACTCGTCCTTTTTAATTTCCGCGGTCGTGTCGATGACCGCCGGGCGGGCGATCTTTTCCTCTTCCTGCCTTTGCCGCCGAAAAGACTTATACAGATTCAAAACCAAAAGTGCCAGCATCACA
>JAKLDV010000002.1:55782-61684 GCA_022703335.1 Elusimicrobiota bacterium | reverse complement strand
AGGATGGCGAACACCGAGACGGGCCGCATCAGTTCCCGGCGGAACGGCACCCGACCGTCGTAGATCCGTTTCACCATCTGTTCGCAGTCCCGTTCGCTCAACAGGCGGCCCTGGTCGAAGGGATCGATCCAAAAAGACCGGCTGGGAGAAAGATAGGTCACGATGAAATGGCCGGGCAGTCCCACGCCCGCCAGCGGCAGACCGGCGCGGCGGCCCACTTCCATGGCGAGGAGAGACAGCGTGATGGGGATCCCGGTTTTCCGGTCGAGCACCTCGTTGAGGAAACTGTTGCGCGGGTCGTAGTATTCCTCCTCGTTGCCGCGGAACTTCTCCTCCTTGAAAAGGACCTTGTTGAGGGCGGCCAGGCCGGCCAACGGGTCTCCGCGATGCGACAGCTGCCCGCGCACGCGTTTGCCCATCTCGTCCAGACGGGAGAGGTAGGGCTCCATCTCCAACAGCGGATACTCCTCCTGGGCGATGACCAGGGCGGCCTCGGCGAGGTCCAGACGCCGTTCCCCCCGTTTGACGATGTCGGCGAACCGCTGACGCGGCGAAGCGGCGTCCATCCGCTAGGCCCGAAAAAGGGCTTCCAGGTCGGAAAGTTTGGCCGCGGTGAGGTACGGCACGATCTTGTCGGCGGCGGACAACGCCTCGACGGGGTAGGAGGTGCAGACCGCCAGGCATTTCATCCCCGCGGCGTGCGCGGAGGCGATGCCGTGTTTGGAATCCTCGACGACCAGACAGTCCGCCGGACGAATATCCTTCCCGGGACAGGCCCTGTTCAACAGTTCCATCGCCTTCAGGTAGGCGTCGGGCGCCGGTTTGCCGCGGGTCACGTCCTCCGCGGCCACGAAGACGTCGAAGTACTGCCGCAGGCCGGCGGTGTCCACCATGAGCAGGACCTCCTCTTTCAACGCGCCCGAGGCGACCGCCAACGGATATTTTTGCGCCGCCGCCATCACGAACTCCACCACGCCGGGAAAAATCACCAGGTTCCGCGAGGCCGCCTGTTTGTAGAGGGCGGTCTTGCGTCCCACCAGTTCCTGAATTTGCTCTTCGGACACCGGCTTGCCGTTGTCCTTCAACGCCGTCCGAAAACAGGCCTTGTCGTCCATGGCCAAATAGGAGGCGTAATACTGCTCTTTGGTCAAACGGACGCCGAGTTCCTCCAGCAACTGCTGGAACAGGGACAGGTGCAGTCCTTCGGAATCGGCGATCACGCCGTCGCAATCGAAAAGTATCGCCTTCAACAAACGTCTCCTCCCCTCACGCCGAAACGGGCACGGATCCGGCCGGCGGCCGGGCGTGCCGCTGGCCCAAAAATTCCTTCACGGCGTCGGCCGCTTGGTGCCCGCTGCGCGCGGCGGCCTCCATGGTGGGCGGAAGGCCGCAATCCACCCAGTCGCCGGCCAAAAAGAAGTTTCGCCAGGGCGTGCGCATCCCCGGCCGATGCCCCCAGTTGGAGGGCGACGGGGACAGCGTGGCGTGTTTTTCCCACACCGCCGAGCCGTGCACCAGGTCCTCCCGCCTCAGCGACGGGGCGCAGCGTTCCAGATCGTCCAACACCAAAGAGACCAGCTCCTCCCCCGTCTTCCCGGACAACCCGTCGGCGGCGCTGATGACCGCGGAGACATAGCCCGGCGAAACGCCACGCCCCTGCCACAAACGGTATCGGTTGAACAGCCACTGCGTGGGCGTGTCCAGAAGGCCGACGAAGAGTTCGTCCATGACCGGTCGGCGGAACCAGAGATTCACGGACACGATGGCCGAATGGGCCGCGCCGACCAACCCCTGATAATCCTTCTTCCACCCCGGCGGAAGTATCTGCAAAAAATCCGGCAACGGCACCGCGCAAACGACGGCGTCGGCCTCCACCTTTTCCCCGCTCTCCATGCGCACGCTTCTCACCAGGTCGTCCTGCGCCTCGAACCCCCGGGCGGCCTGACGCGACGCCACCACCCCTCCCTGCCGTTTCAGATACGCGAACAGCTCCACCGACCACAGTTTGCCCAGAGCCACGGTGCAATACCCCACGGCCGAGGAGGAACTGTCCGAAAAAAAACCTTCCCTCAAAACGACGGCCAGCGCCTCGGCGCAGGCTTTTTCCGGACGTTCGTTGAGGGTCGCCAAACACAGCGGCGTCCAAAAAGCCCGGCGGGCCCCCGCCGGCTGGCGCAGCGCGGCGAGCCACTGGGACACCGTGACGTTCTTCAAGTCGCCCCACCGCTTTCTCAACCGCAGACCGGACAGGGCCCTCAACACCGAAAACCGGTCCCCCACCGACATGGCCCCGTAGCGGCCGATCCCCCAAAGAACGCCCAGGTGGCCCGCCAAAACCGGGCAAGCCAGTTCCGCGGCGCCGGCGGGCGACAGGAACTTCACGTCCAACGAGGGAAAAAATTGAACGCGATCCCCCACCTTCAAACGCCGCAAAAACCGGCGCACCTCCTTATAACAACCCATGAAGAGATGCTGTCCGTTGTCCGCCTCCTCCCGGGTCACGCCGTCGCGGAACGAGGAGGTGCGGCCTCCCAGCGTGGGACGACGCTCCAGAAGGGTGACCGTGACGCCGCTCTCCGTCAGGGCGGACGCGGCCGCCGCGCCGGCAAAACCGCCTCCGACCACCACCACGTGCGGTTTAATGGGCGGCCTCCCCGATGACGCACCATTTATTTTTCATGTGACGTTTAAAAACTCCCCTCATTTTCCCGGGCGGAAAAGAAACCGAAACTCTGTGTTTCCTGGCGAAAACAGCGAACGCCGGGGCCGGTTCATTTTATCATTTCGACATCCCCGGGACATCCCGAATCCGAGGCGGATCCGGAAAAAAGGGCAAGTTGCCGACCGACGGGACGGCGGAAAGACGCCGCGGAGAGAGCCGGCCCATCGTCTCTCAGCCCGAGACGCCGGCAGGAAAGACGGAACAGCCCCTCCAATTCGTCGGCGTAGACCCCCCGGCCGCGCAGGCGCGCGCCGAAAGAGGAATCGTTCAATTTCCCGCCATGGAGGGACCGAAGCCGGCCGAGGATTTTGTTTTTCCGGTCCGGAAAATATTTCTCGATCCACCGTTCAAACAACTCCCCCACGCCGTAGGGCAGGCGCACGGGCGCGTACCAGGCGTATTTCGCGCCGGCCAGCGCGGCTTCTTTTAGGATGGCGGGCAGCTCGTGGTCCGTCAACCCCGGGATGACCGGCGCCACATTGACGCCCACCGGGATGCCTGCCTGGGCCAAGGCCTTCACGGCCTCCAGGCGGTGCGCCGGACGCGACGTCCGCGGTTCCATCCGCCGGCAGAGTTCCTCGTCCAGCGTGGTCACCGAAATAAAAACGGCCGCGGCGTTCCACCCGGCCAAAGCCGACAAAATGTCCCTGTCCCGGGTGACGAGCTGGTTCTTCGTGGTGACGGTGACGGGGTTCCGGAATTCCAGGAACACCTTCAGGCACTCCCTCGTCAGTTCCCGGCGGCGTTCGATGGGCTGGTAGGGATCGGTCACCCCGCACATCGCCACCGTCCGGGGTTCCCATCGGGGAGCCCCCAGCTCCCGCCGCAGGAGCCGCGCCGCGTCGTGCTTGATGAAAACGACGCTTTCAAAATCCAACCCCGCCGACCGGTCGAGATATTCGTGCGTGGGGCGGGCGAAACAATACACGCAGCCGTGCTCACAGCCGCGATAGGGGTTCAGCGTGGCGCCGTAACCGAGATCGGGACTGTGGTGGCAGGAAATGACGCGGCGGGAAGTGTCCCGGAGGAAACGGGTCTTCGGAGGAAGGTCCGGCGGGGCGGCGTCCTCCGGCTCGGGGACGGAATGCGTCGAAGAAAAACGGTTCCGCGGGTTGGTGTCCGCGCCGCGGCCGGTGAGCCTAAAAGGAGACGTTTTCATGAGAAGACCGTGATTTTACCATTTTCACATGAAACCCGCCTCCGGGCGGACGCGGCTCTTTTTTATGTCACGGAAAAATTGTAGATTTTCCAGACCCATGATGAGCCTGATCGCCCATCTCTTCGTCAACACGCTGGCCGTCCTCACGGGCGCCTACCTGCTGCGCGGCGTGCATGTGGACAAACTCCTCACGGCCGTGGTGGTGGCCATCGTCCTGGGTCTGGTGAACGTGGTCATCAAACCCCTCCTGGTGCTGATCACCCTGCCGATCAGCATCCTGTCCCTCGGCCTGTTCCTTTTCGTCATCAACGCGGCGCTGATCATGCTGGTGGCGTGGTGGGTGCCCGGTTTTTCCGTGGACAGTTTCTGGTGGGCCCTCGCCTACAGCCTGGTGCTGACGGTCGTTTCCGCCTTCCTCAACTCCCTGAAGAAAATGGGGAACCGGACGCCTTAAAACGTTCTCCCGCGTTTTTTCCTTCCGCCTCATTCCTCTTTCCGATAACTCAGATAGAACCACCGCCCCTGGCGATAGATGTCGAACATGGCGCCGGATTTAAAGTCGACTTTTTTGAGCGCCTTCTTGAACCGATCGAGGTCCGGTGTGGCTTCCCGGTTGACGGAAGCGATCAAGTCCCCCGGCGTCAGGCCGACGGCCTCCACCAAACTTCCCGGCTCCAGGCGCGCCAGCACCACCCCGGGGGCATCCTCCGGCAGGTCGTAACGCTTGGCCCAAGCGGCCGAATTCGGGACGAAATGCCCGCCCTCCCAATCGAAGGACTCCGATTGCTTTTCCTTCCCGGCGCCGTCGGAGGAGTTCGAGGGCCCCGCCTCCCCTTCGGCCGTCGATTCGGGCATTTTGCCGGTCACCAAGGAGATCGTGGACTCTTTCCCTTCCCGCCAAACTTTCAGTTCCACTTTCTTTTCCGGCGGTGTCTTCGCCACCAACCGCTGTAGGCTCTCGGGAGACGCGACTTTTTGTCCGTCGAACAGGCGGATCACGTCGCCCCTTTTCAGTCCGGCCTTCGACGCCGGAGAGTCCGGCAGAACCCGGTTGAGCAAAACCCCCTCCGTGTCTTTCAAACCGAACTGCTTGGCCAACACATCGTCCAACGGCGCGATCTCCACGCCCAACCATCCCCGCACCACGCGGCCCGTCTCGATCAGTTGTTCCATGATCTCCCGGGCGTAGCCGCTGGGGATGGCGAAACCGACCCCGGAGAACACCCCGGTGGGGGCGTAGATGGCCGTGTTGATGCCGATCACCTCTCCCCGGATGTTGAGCAACGGCCCGCCCGAGTTGCCTTGGTTGATGGCGGCGTCCGTCTGCAGCATGTTCTGGTAATTCTTCCCTTCGATGTTCAGGGATTGGCGCACCGCCGAGATCACGCCCACGGTCACCGTCTGCTCCAACCCGAACGGACTGCCGATGGCGATGGACCAATCGCCCACCCGCACCTTGTCGGAATCGCCCAGGGCCGCGTACGGCAGATCCCCCTTGGCCTTGATCCGGATCACCGCCAGGTCGGAACGCGGATCGGTACCGACCACCTTTCCTTTATAAACCCTGTCGCCCTCCTCCGGGAGCCGCACCTGGATGCTTTGGGCGTCGCGCACCACGTGTTCGTTGGTCAGAATGTACCCGCGGGCGTCAATGATCACGCCGGACCCCATGCCCTGCTGGCGGCGCTCAAAGCGGCGGGACGGCGCGCGGCGACGGGGCGGGTCGTAGGGGCTGTCTTGGAAAAAGAACTCGAACGGGTCCCCGAAGAAGAATTCGTAAGGCGCCGCCTCCACGGACTCCACGTGTTCCGAGATGATGTTCACCACCGCGGGTTTCGCCTTCGCCGCCACGTTGGCGAAGGAATCCTGCAGATTGAGCGCGGCCGGAGACACCGGCGCGGCAGCGGCTTTGGATGGGTTCATGTGCACGGGGCCCCGGGAAATGGAGGTAAGTTTACCAAACCGGAGAGTTATTGACCCGGTGCGGGTCACGGCCTCGCGCCCATGTGCGCCGGATAAGG
>JAKLDV010000002.1:0-55772 GCA_022703335.1 Elusimicrobiota bacterium | reverse complement strand
AAGAAAAGAAGGAGGTGAAATCCCGGCTGTCCGCCCGGAACACCCACAACACGGCGACCGCCAAAACCAGAAAGACAAGGATCCCTTTCCACATCCCCGGTTTTTCCTTATTCTTCGTGTTCAAATTCATGGCCGACTCCTTCCTGTCTGAACTGTGGGGCCGGAAACGCGCCCGTCCGACATATTTTACCTAAGATGCCCGCGGGCAGACCACTCGTCGCTCAAAAAATTGACATCGCCGGATCGCGCGTGCTATAATATGCGATATGGTGCATATAAGAAAGGACGGGGCGGCCGCCCGCCTCTCCGCGATGGCCGACCCTCTCCGGCTCCGGATCCTCCGCCTCCTTCTGGAGCGGGAGCTCTGTGTCTGCGAGATCGTGCGGACGCTGGAACAACCGCAATATAAAATTTCGCGCCACCTCACGGTGATGAAACGCGCCGGCCTGGTGAACGACTGGCGGGAAGGCACCTGGGCGCACTATGAGATCAACTCCTCGTTGTCGGACCACTGGCGCCGGGCCCTGGCGGTCCTGGGCCGGGCATGGGAGGAATCCCCCCTCGTTCAAAAAGACCTCCGCCGCCTGCGCGGGGCGGCGGGCCGCAAACCCGGCGAAAGCGCGCGAAGCCGCGCCTGATTTTTTTGTCCTTCTATATGCGATACAGCGCATAAATATATCCTCGGAGGCCTCCGTGAATCCTTCTGAAAGCGTTGTGAAGAAACTTTCCTTTCTGGACCGATACCTGACCCTGTGGATATTCCTGGGCATGGGCGCGGGCGTCTTCCTGGGCTATTTCGTGTCCGGCATCGAACGGTTCATCAATCTGTTCCAGATCGGCACGACCAACATCCCCATCGCGGCGGGGCTCATCCTGATGATGTACCCGCCCCTGGCCAAGGTGAAATACGAGGAAATGGGCGACGTGTTCCGCAATTGGAAAGTGCTGGGCCTCTCCCTGGTGCAAAACTGGGTCGTCGGCCCGGTGTTGATGTTCGTTTTGGCGATTGTGTTTCTTCGAAACTACCCGGAATACATGGTGGGCCTCATCATGATCGGTTTGGCGCGGTGCATCGCCATGGTCATCGTATGGAACGAGTTGGCCAAGGGGGACACGGAATATGCCGCCGGGCTGGTGGCTTTCAACAGCGTGTTCCAGGTCCTTTTTTACAGCGCCTACGCCTATGTCTTCATCACGGTGTTGCCGCCCCTGTTCGGGCTGAAAGGCAGCATGGTGCAGGTGAGCATGGGGCAGATCGCCGAAAGCGTCTTTATTTACCTGGGGATTCCCTTCATCGCGGGCGTTGCGACCCGGATCGTCGGGCTCAAGATCGGGGGGAAGGAATGGTATGAGAAGACGTTCATCCCCAAAATCAGCCCGATCACGCTGACCGCCCTCCTTTTCACGATCGTCGTCATGTTCAGCCTGAAAGGTGAAATGATCGTCCGCATCCCGTTGGACGTTGTCCGGATCGCGATCCCCCTGCTCATCTATTTCGTGGTGATGTTCCTGGTGAGCTTCTGGATGGGCAAAAAAGTCGGGGCGGACTACCGGAAATCGGCCACGCTGTCCTTCACGGCGGCCAGCAACAATTTCGAGCTGGCCATCGCGGTGGCGGTGGCGGTGTTCGGCATCAACTCCGGGGCGGCTTTCGCGGCGGTGATCGGCCCCCTGGTGGAGGTGCCCGCCCTCATCGGGCTGGTGAACGTCTCCCTCTATTTCCAGAAAAAGTATTTCCACACATCGATCGAGGGGCAGAACCGTCATGGATGAAACACGGACGAAGGTGCGGGAAGCCTACGGCAAGATCGCCCGACAGGGCGGTTCCTGTTGCGGGACGTCGTCCTGTTGCGGCGGGCCTTCCGCCGACGACGTCGCGGAGGCCGTGGGTTACGACGACGGCGAACGGGCCGGCCTCCCCGACGGGGCGAACATGGGCCTTTCCTGCGGAAACCCCACCGCGGTGGCCTCCCTGCGGCCGGGCGAGGTCGTCCTCGACCTGGGGGCGGGCGGCGGGTTCGACGTGTTCATCGCGGCGCGGAAGGTGGGGCCGACGGGGCGCGTGATCGGCGTCGACATGACGCCGGAGATGGTCGCCAAAGCGCGCCGGAACGCGGTTTCTTTCGGCCGATCGACCGGGCTCTCCAACGCCGAGTTCCGCTTGGGCGAGATCGAGCATCTGCCCGTGGAGGATTCCAGCGTGGACGTGGTGATCTCCAACTGCGTCATCAACCTCTCCACGGACAAAGCCCGCGTGTGGCGGGAAGTGGCGCGCGTGCTCAAGCCGGGCGGACGGGTCGCCGTCTCCGACCTGGCCCTCCGGCGCCCGCTGCCCGAAAGCGTCCGTTCCTCCGTGCAGGCCCTTGTGGGATGCATCGCCGGCGCGGTCCTCCTCGATGAGACGAAGGCGATGGTCCAGGCCGCCGGCCTCAAAAACGTCGTTCTCGAAACCAAATCGGATTACATCGACAAGATGAGCGAATGGTCGGACCCTCTCTACCGGGATATCGCCGACAAACTACCGCCGGGGACAAAACCGAGCGATTTCGTGACCAGCCTCAACCTGACGGCCAAAAAATAAGGGCGCCGGACCGTCCATGGATCCATTCAAACCCATCGAGCTGTTCGCGGATATCGCCACCCACCAGTGGCTTCATTTTGCGCCTTCTTCCTACGCGGCGAAGACGACGCATTTTTTCATCTATGACACGATTAAGATCGGCCTTCTGCTCGTCGTCATCAACGACGTCATGGCGATCGTCCGGTATTACTTTCCCCTGGAAAAGACGCGGAACATCCTCGCCAAAAGGCGCTGGTATGGCTTGGATTACCTGTTCGCGGCGCTTCTGGGCGTGGTGACGCCGTTCTGTTCCTGCTCGTCCATTCCCCTTTTCATCGGATTTCTGGGGGCGGGGATCCCCTTGGGAGTGACGTTCTCTTTCCTGATCAGTTCGCCCCTCATCAACGAATCGTCGCTCTACCTTTTTCCCGCCCTGTTCGGCCTCAGGGTCACCCTGTTCTACAACCTGTTCGGCATCGCCGTGGCGGTGGCGGGCGGCCTGCTGATCCAGAAGCTCGACGTTGGACATTACGTGTTGCCGGACCTGTTGAAGATCAAGTCCCGGGAAGAGGTCGAACGGGAACACGGCGGCGGCCCCTTGTCTTTAAGACGGACGGCTTCCCTCTTTTGGCGGGAGGGGATGGCCATCACCAAACAGATTTTCCCTTACATGGTGCTGGGGGTCGGCATCGGGGCTTTCATCCACGGTTTTGTACCCCGGGGCTTCGTTGAACGATATTTCTCGGCGAAAACGTGGTGGAGCATCCCCCTGGTGACCCTTCTCGGCGCGCCCTTCTACGCCAATTCGGTCAGCGTTCTTCCGGTCATGGAGGCCCTGGTGGGCAAAGGCGTGCCCCTCGGGACCGCGCTCACTTTCATGACCTCCATCGTCACGATTTCCATCCCGGAAGCGCTGATTCTCAAGAAAGTGATGCGGTGGCCGCTCTTGGGGCTCTTTTTCGGCATAACGATCATCGGCATCATGGCGATGGGCTTTTTGTTCAACGCGATCCTGTGAGCGACGGAGGACCCATGAAAAAAATCCAAATCCTGGGAACGGGTTGTCCCAAATGCAAGAAGCTGACGGAGCTTTCCGAGGCGGCCGCCAAGGAATTGGGCATTGAATATTCCCTGGAAAAAGTGACCGACATCAACGAGATCCTGAATTTCGGCGTGATGACGACGCCCGCGCTGGCGGTCGATGGGACGGTCAAAACGGCGGGGCGCCTGCCGTCCCTTGATGAAATAAAAAACCTGTTGAGATAGGAGACGCTCATGGCAGAAAAATCTTCTTGTGGGTGCGGCGGGGGCACGGTGCTGATCTACCCCTGTTCCGGGGCGGCGGACACCGGAGAGATCGCCGACAGGGCCGCCCGGGTCTTGTCCCGCGAAGGGATCGGGAAAATGTCCTGCTTGGCGGGCATTGGAGGACGGCTGAGCGGTTTTCTGGCTTCGGCGAAAGGCGCGGACGCCGTTTTGCTCATCGACGGTTGTCCGTTGGACTGCGCCAAGAACACGATGGAGCAGGCCGGCGTGACGCGGTTCCAGCACATGCGCGTGACCGACGCGGGGCTTGAAAAAGGGAAATCCCCGGCGACGCCGGAGCGCGTGAAGCGGGTCGCCGAAAAAGCGAAATCTTTTCTCAAGTGCCGCCCCGGCGGCCGCGCGGGAGGTTCCTCATGTTGCCCATAAAATCACTCCGGGGGCTCCTTTGGGTTTCTCTCGTTCTGGGAGTGGCGGCCTCCCCCGTTTCAGGGGCGAGTCCGGTGTCACGGAAATCCCCGAAACCCTCAACGAAAAACAGCCCGGCAAAGACTGAACCGCGGAAACTGATCGTTTATTATTTCCACGGGAACGCCCGGTGCATGACCTGTCGCAAATTCGAAACCCTGACGAAAGAACTCATGGACACGCGATTCGAGGAAGAAGTCAAACAGGGGCGGGTGGAATACCGCGTGGTGAACGTGGACGACCCCGGGAACGCGCATTTCATCAAGGACTACGCTCTTTACACGAAATCCGTCGTGCTCTCCGAAACCAGCGACGGGGAAGAAATCACCTGGAAAAACCTGGACAAGATCTGGGAGAAGGTGCGGAACGAAGACGCCTACCGGCGGTATGTGGAGGACGAAGTGCGTTCCTATCTGAAAAGAAGTTGATGGATGCTTTCCCTGTAAGTTGGGCGACGGCCCTGTGGCTGGGGATCCTGACTTCGTTGAGCCCCTGCCCCCTGGCCGCCAACGTAACGGCGGTGGCCTATATAGGAAGGCTCGTGGGGCACCCCCGCCATGTCCTGTGGGCCGGGCTTCTTTATACCATCGGACGCGCGCTCGCCTATCTGATGCTCTGCGCGGTCGTGGTTTTTGGCCTTCTCTCCATCCCAGGCGTTTCGTTCTTCCTGCAAAGACGCATGGGCCAACTTCTGGGGCCGCTTCTCGTTCTGACCGGTCTTTTTTTGGTCTTTGCGGAACGCTTTTCTTTCTCGGGCGGCGGCCGATTCAGCGCTCTTGTTCAACGGTGTGTCGACCGCGGCGGCCTGTGGGGCGCGGCCCCCATGGGCTTTTTGTTCGCGTTGTCATTATGCCCCGTGTCGGCGGCTCTTTTTTTCGGGAGTTTGATTCCCTTGGCTGTGAAGCATAACTCCATCGCACTTCTTCCGACCGTTTATGGCGCGGGAACGGCCATCCCGGCCGTCGTCGTGGCGGTGGCCCTGGCCTTTGGCGGCGGGGCGCTGGGAAAGGCCTACAACCGACTCAGCGGCATCGAGCGTTGGGCGCGATGGGCCACCGCGGGAATCTTCATCCTGGCCGGCGCTTATATGGCCATCACGACCATCCGAAACGGTCCATGAACCCGTCGAAAACCAAGATCCTTTTCCTCTGCACGGGCAATTCCTGCCGGAGCCAGATGGCGGAAGGGTGGGCGCGCCATTTAAAGGGCGCCGAGATCGAACCGTATTCCGCCGGCATTGAAATTCACGGGATGGATCCCCGGGCGGTGGAGGTCATGACGGAAGCCGGGGTGGATATCGCCGGACAGCGGCCCAAGAACGTGCGGGACCTGGAAGGGATCGCGTTCGATTACGTGGTGACGGTCTGCGGGCACGCCCAGGAACACTGTCCCCTTTTCCCCGGGAAAACCCGAGTGCTTCACGTTGGATTTAACGACCCTCCCCGGCTGGCGGCGAACGCCCGGTCGCCGGAAGAGGCCCTCTCTCACTATCGGCGAGTGCGCGACGAGATCAAAAGATTCGTCATGAAGCTTCCGAAGGCCTTGGAGCGCGCGAGTGTCCCGCGTCAGGGATAGATAAGATCAAGGCGCCGATGAAAGAAGCGGACGGAAAGACCGCGGCCGGCCGCATGGAATCCGCCCTCGGAGCGCCCTCGGCCGGCGTTCCGGAAACCCGTCATAATTTGCTATAAAATCGCCACCATGCCGCCGGAAAAAACACGTCTGTATCCCAATCCAAAAAATCCCATGGGGGAACCCGCGGTGAATACGCCCGCCATCCCCGAGCACCCCGTGGAACAACCCGCCGCGCCTCTCCTGTCCCGTCTCCCGCCCTGGCTCGTCCTCCTTCGGCCCTCTCACTGGCTCAAAAACAGTTTTGTTTTCGCCGGCCTGATCTTCGCGCACTCCTGGCGGGACATCCCCCTGGTGCTCCGGGTGGCGGAATCCTTTGCGGCGTTCTGTCTTATGGCCAGTTTCGTTTATGCGCTGAACGACCTGCTGGATGTGGCGGTGGATCGGACGCATCCGAAAAAACATCGCCGCCCCTTGCCGGCAGGGACCCTGTCGCCCAAAGCGGCGGCGGGCATCGCGGCCCTCTGTCTGCTCGGCGGGTTGGCGTTGGCGGCCGCGGCCGGGCCCAAAATCCTTGTCATCGTCTCGGCGTACGCCGTCTTAAACGTGGCTTATTCCCTCGGGCTCAAGCACATCGTCGTCTTGGATGTGCTCCTCGTCGTCGCGGGATTCATGTTGCGGCTGGCCGCCGGCACGATGGGGGTGGGCATCGCCCCCTCCCCTTGGCTCCTCCTCTGCGGCCTATTGCTCACGCTCTTCCTTGCGCTGGCCAAACGGCGGGCCGAACTGGCTTTTCAGCCGGCCTCCGCTCGAAAACCGCTGGCCCATTACACCGTCGATCACCTGGACAAGGCGATCGGGGTCGTCGCCGTCGGGACCGCGCTGGCCTATACCCTGTACACCGTGGCGCCGGGCACGGTGACCCTTCACAAGACCCGGTCTCTGGTTTTTACCGTGCCGATGGTGATGTTCGGTCTGTTCCGTTATCTTTCTCTGGTGTATCGCCGCGGCCGCGGCGAGGATCCGGTGACCGACCTGCTTCGAGACGGTCCCATCCTGGCGGCGGTGCTCCTTTGGACGGCGTCGGTCATCGTCCTGCTGATCAGCGCTTCCTAACCTCCCCTCCTCCCCGCCACACATCCCAAAAAAGCCGACCGGCGTGGGCAAACGCACCGCGCCACTCTCCCACCCCCCGAAGCCGGCACGCCATTCGGAACACATAGGACGGCCTGAAATACATGCGACGGTAGGCCTCCTTGAAAAGGCCCCGATACTCTTCTTCCGAAATGGTCGTCCTCAAGCCGCGGCGCGGATTTCCCCGGTCAAACGGTTCCCCCCCGTTCCCGGTCTCCGTATTTTCGGCTTCTTTCCGAAAAGTCGTGCCGTAATCCGGCACGGGGACGGTGAACGTGGCGAAATCCAGCTCCGACGCGACGGCGAAATCGATGGTCTCCCGAACGGACCGCACGTCCTCGCCGGGCAGGCCCAGGATGAAATAGCCCGCCGCCAGAAGTCCGGCCGCATGGCATTGACGGATGAAACTTTTGATCTGCTCCAACGGGAGGGGCTTCCGATACTTCTCCAACACGTCGGCATTGGCCGATTCGATGCCGACCGCCACCCATCGGCATCCGGCCGCCCGCATCGCCCCCAACAACTCCCCGCTGGACGTTTCGATGCGCAAACTGCCCGCCCATGAAAACGGGTAGTTCCTCTTTCCCATGGCCGACGTCAGCGCCAGGGCGTTCTCCCGGGTGCCGGCGAAAATCGGATCCCTGAAATAAATGTTCTTCACTCCGAGGTCCCGCAGGGAATCCAGTTCCCGCAACACGTCGTCGATCGGCCGCAACCGCGGGGCGATGCTTTCCCGTCTGTGCACGCAATAACCGCAGGAGAAAACACAACCGTAACTTGCCAACATGGACGTCGTCTTTCCCGCCCCCATCCATGGGACGCGGTAGCGGTGCAGCGGGAACAAGTCGTGCCGCGGCGGGGGATAGGCGAGCGTTGCCGTCGATTGTCTCGCGGGAGAGGGGCTCTTCCGGATTTGTCCGTTCCGCCGAAAAACAAGACCTTGGTATTCCCTCGTGCCGGCCGGGTCCCCGTCAAAATAGTCGGCCAGCTCGGGACCGGCGCCGTCTTGAATCAGGCCGTCGATCCACGGATGGTCGTGCAACACCTTGTGGTCCGGGTCCAGTGAAATGTTCCCCAGGATAAGGACCGGGGCCGACGTTTTCTGTTTCAGTGATTGCAGCCAGCCCAGGTCGTCTTCCAACGTGACGGAACCGACGAGGGAAACGATCCCCCGGGGGCGGAACGCCGCGGCGCGGACCAGGGCGGCCTCAAACGAAATCCCCTCGGCCACGGCGTCCAACACCGCCAGATCATGCCGCTCTTTCAAAAGAGCGCTGAGGACCAAAAGATCCACGGGCGCCCAGTTGTAACCTCCCCGCGGCGTCATCGAACAATACAAATCGCGCAAGGTGGGCCGTCGAGACGGGGGATTCACCAAAAGGATTTTTTTTTCAGGCACCGGATCCTCTACGCCCGCCGTCGGCCGCGTCTCATCGTTTTCCCTCCGGCGCGCTCTCGAGGAGAGGGGCCTTTGCCGAGTCCAACGGCTCATACACAAGATAGGCGGGCCGGCCGTTCCGCTCATGCAGAACCTTCACCAGGGAAATGGCCGGTTTCTGCCGACGCGCCCACCGGTTGAACTTCTTGAAAATGTTGGACTGACGCTCCTCTTTGTCGTTCCAGAAAGGGATGATGTAGGCGTCTGTCTCCCGGCGATGTTCCTCGCACTTCTTCGCAAGCCGAGGCGTCCAGGGTTCCTCCGCCAACACAGAAACCGACGTGCGTATTGTCGGCGAAGCCAAAAAACGAAGTTTGGCGCGCATCCAAGGCGGCCCCACCATCACGCGTCCGTATCCACGCGCACGCACCCATTCCGCCAATTCATAGACGGCCCCCGAGTTCAGGCTCGTCCCCCCGCCGGTCCTGGAAAGATAGAAGTAGTTCGCGTAATGGCATCTCGCCGCCGAAAGGATCACCAGGCCCGCCGCCGCCGCCCAGGCCGCCCGCCGCCACAAAATATTTTTAAGCCGCCCGCAGAGGTCGGCGAACCCGGCGGCGGAAACGAACAGCGCCCACGGGAGAACCGGAAAAACGTGCCGCGCCCGCAAGCTGGTGGGCGAAAATGTCGCGGACACGACATAGACGACCGTCAACAGGACGAGATCGACCGCAAAGCCCCTCCTTGCCCCCTTTTTAAGATCCCCGAGATAGCGGCCGACGGACCAAGCCACAGCGGCGACAAACAATGCGTTGTAAATCCATGCGTTGACGTTCGGAGAGGCCCCATAGCGGATGTACGTGTATTCGCCGCCCAACGTCATCCAGAAGGTGCGCCACCGTTCCCTCCAGAAAAAAACGGACGCCAGCGAGTAGTCCCCGGCCGGAGCGACACGATGCGCAAAATCCACATAGTAATCGACGACTTTATCGAGCGGGAGATTCCCCGTGGCGCACGCCAGCGTCAAGGGGCCCATCCCCGCCAAGAAACACACGCCTCCCCAGGCCATATGCCATCCCAGACCGCGGCCGGAGCGGTTCCAGGCCTCCCGCCCGGACAAAAGCAAGACGACCGCCAAACCGCCGCCCCAAAAAACGAACCAGAATATCGTCCCCACGCCCAACCCGTAAAAAAAACAGATCAACAAAAAATCCCGTCCCCGCCCCGTCTGTTGCCAACGCCGAAGGAAGATGAACATCAACGCCGAGAGCAGGAACAGCGGGCTGCCGTCCGCGGCTCCCAAACGGGTGATGACAAGATAGGACGGATGGAGTGCGACGAGGAACAGGGCGAAGAGGGCGGCTGTCTTTCCGTACGATTTTCTGGCCAAATAGTAGATGCCGATCAACGCCAGGAAACTGTAGAACACCATGGAAACGCGCAAGGCCGACGACGAGCCCCTCATGATTTTCAAAAACGGGTAGACGGCGTAGGCGAGCCAGGTCCCGTGATGCTCATCGAAATGCAGGGGAAGAGACCGGAAGGAACCCTCCTTCATCGCCTGAACGAAGTCGATGGACGCCGCCGTCATCCCCATCCACGCCTCGTTCCGGTCCAACCCGGGACTTTTCAAGTCCCAAAAAGCCAAAACCAGGAACGCGCCGAGGCACAGCGCCAACGCGGCTCCGTGCAGAAATCGGGAAAAGTGGGACGACGAGGGAGACAAGACTTCTCCGCTCCGATCGGCGTCCGACCCCGAAGTTCCCGGCTCTCCCATCAATGAACTCCCCGATCCCTACGCCCCGCCGCATGTTCCGGCTGCGGCCAACGGGGCCGGGCGTAGTACGCCTCTTTCCTCGACGTGTTGAGCGCCGGGGAAAATAGGAATTTTAAAAAATAATACGGGTCCCAAAAGATATCCCCCGTTCCCAGCCCGCGCCTCAAACGGCGGAACCAGAAAGCCGGGTTCAAGCCGACCGTTTCCCGGTAGGCCTTTCCCATGAGAAAACCGATCTCTTCCCGGCTCAACGAGGAATGTTCAAAGGGCTGGAGGTTGGCGTACGTGTTATACGCATCCCAATCAAAAGAACGGATCGCGCCGCGGGCCAGATAAGCGTCAAAAAGAGCCGACCCCGGGAAAGGCATGGCCACGCCGAACTTGAGCATGTCGAGTCCCAGAGAACACGCATACGCGATGGTGTCTTCCACCGTCTCCTTCGTATCGCCGTCCAGTCCGATAAGAAAATACCCGCACGTCTCCATCCCGGCCTCGCGGGCCCAACGGACGGCCCGCCGGCCCGCTTCCAGGGAAGCCCGACCGCCCTTTCCCGACGCCCGCAGCCTCTGTTCGTTGCCCGTCTCAAACCCAAAGGCGAGCCGGTAACATCCGGCGCGGCGCATTGTCCGGAAAAGCGGCAGGTCGGCCGAATCCACCCGGATGCCGTTCAAACAGGACCAGCGGACCGACGTTTCCGATCGTATCAATTCTTCGCAGACGCTCAACGCCCATTCCCGGTTCGACGTGAAAATATCGTCGGCCAGGACGAACTCCCGCCACCCCATCCTTTCGGCCGTTTTCACTTCTTCCGCGCACCGTTTGGATGATTTTTTTCTGTGGCCGAGCGGATGAATTTTTTTTGAGGCGCAGAAATGGCAATCGTACGCGCAGCCCCTGGAAAATTCCAGTTCCAGGCAGGGAGGACACCGGACGATGAGCCGGCTTGTCTTCGCCCGATAGGCGGCGGGATCGTACAAATGCCACGCCGGCATGGGCAGGTCATCCAAATTCTCCAGCGGCCCCCCCTCCCCGGCCCCGACCACCGTCCCACGTTCGAGCCGCCGACAAAGCCCCGGCCGATCCGTAAAGGAGTCACCGTCGCATATCCGGCCGAAAACGATGTCCCCCTCCCCCGCCACAACGACGTCCAAAAAAGATTCCTCCAGGCTCCGCTCCGGGAGAGCGGAAACATGCGCCCCGCCGCCGACCAAAAGAATGTCCTTCGAAATGTCCCGGCACAGGACCGACAGATCCCGAAGCTGGTTCATGAGGGGTGTGGTGGCCGAAATCCCCACCACGTCCGGGCCGAACTCCCGAACGACCCGCTGGACTTTCGTCCAATCATAAAAAGAATCACTCATGTCCAATATCTTGACCCTGTGCCCCCGACGGACGGCGTCGGCCGCAATCGTCGCGAGTCCCAGGGTGGGGATGATGTGCCTCACAAGGCCCGCCTTGGAAGCCCCATAGACGTCGGCATAGGCCGGATTGATCAGAAGGATTTTCGACATAAATTCGCTTTTTCGGGCCGGACGAAACGTCTCCGGGGACACGCCCCCCCAAAAACAACCGGGCCCGAATAAGGGACGGCCGACCGACGACTCACGTTGGCGGGCGACGGCCCGGTCGCCGCCTTTTCTCCGGTTCGTAAACGAGATAGATCGGACGGCCCTGGCGCTCGTGGAACACCGACACCAGCCGCAGGGGCGGGTCTTGTCTCATGCGCCAACGGTTGAACATGGGAAACCGGGTGGGAAACGGGGCCTCGTCTCCGGCCCAATACGTCGCCACATAGACATCCGCGCGCGACCGCAGGCTGTCGAGCCGCCGTAAAATTTCCTTCTCTGTCCAACCGATCCGAAACCCCAGATCAACGGTGCGGATGTTCCTCGATGCCAGGTATCTCAATTTGACATTAAGATAGGGGGACATCGTCACCACCCACGTATGCCCGCGCGTCCTGAGCCAATCAGCGAAATCGTAAATGGCCCAGGAATACATATGAAATTCCCCGCCGGTCCGGTGAAGGTAATCATAGTTGACATAATTGCCCATGGCCGAAGAAAAGAACACCGAGACACACACCACCCCCCAAGCCACCCCCCTCCAGAGCAATCGGCGGATATTCCCGAAAAGATCGCACAATCCGATGCCGGCGACCAAAAGCGCCACCGGCAAAAGCGGACCGAGATGCCACTCCTTCGGCCAAGCCGGCGCGAAACTTGCGCAAAGCAAATAGGCGACGAAGAAAACAAGGGGCGTTGTCGAGACCGTTTCCCTTCGCCTTTTGGCCAGATTCCGAACGGCCGCACATAGGATCCATAATGCGCCCACCGAAAAGAGGACGGGATAAACCCAACCCTGGTCGTAAGGCAAACCCCAATGGTTGGGGTAGGTATATCCGCCCCCCAACATTTTCAAAAAAAGAACGAGCCTCTCCCGCATGACAAAAGCGGCGGAGAGGGAAATGGAGCCGCACGTCAGCCACAACGTAATGAAATAATCGACGGTGTCCTCGGGGCGCATGGCCCCCGTGACGAAGGAAAGGAAAAGGGGCCCCGTCCCGGCCAGAAAGCTTGCCGCCCCTCCCCACACATGAAGACGCCAGCTCCCCTTCAGTCGCTTCCAAACCTCTCCGGCGTTCAACAGCGCCACCGCGGCCAGGGCCCCCAACCAATAGATGAACCACGTCTGTATCCCCATTCCCATGCCGAGGAAAAAACACGAGAAAAAAAATTGGCTCGTCTTTCCCTCCGTCCACCATCGCCACAAGAAAAAAGCCGCCGCGGCAGCAGCCAAATGCACGATATTTTGGTCATGCAAGCCGATGCGGGTCGCACATAGAAACGACGGGTGACAAGATAAAAAAATCAGCGTCACCAAGGCCACGAAGCGGCCAAATATCCGATACGTCACATAAAACATGGCCGACAGCCCCAGAAACCCATAGAACACGGCCGCCAGGCGGATCGAGATGGGGTGACCTCCCAGCAATTTCGAAAAAGGATAAATGGCGTAAGCCATCCACAGACCGTGATGGTTGTCGAACTGCAGGGGAAGAAACCGCAACGATCTTTCTTTAAGCGCCCGGACAAAATCAATGGAGTTTGCCGAATGCCCCATCAGCGCCTCATCCCTTCCCATGCCGGGACTCTCCAAATCCCAAACAGCCAGGACGAGGTAGAGGCCCATGAAAAGGATCACCATGGCACGGTAGAGGCCCCGGCCTCCGACAGGCATGTCCGTCTTTTCTTCCAGTTTTTTCGCCTGAAACAGCACGCCTATTCCGTTCTTTTCTTCAGGTCTTTGACTACCGGCCGACGAAGCGGTTCATACACGAGATAAATCGGGCGGCCCTGGCGCTCGTGGAACACCGCCACCAGCCGCGGAGGCGGGTCCTGTTTCCTGCGCCAGCGACTGAACAATTGAAATTTCGTCGGAAGACGATCCTCTCCCTTGAACCAAAAACCGGCGATGTAGGCATCCGCCCAACCCCGCGAGCGATCGAGCCGGCTCACAATCTGCTGGTCGGTGTGTCGTCCCGTAAGAACCAAGTCCACGGGAACGATTTTCGAAGAAGCCATGAATTTCAATTTGACGTTCAGACTGGGCGCGACCGACACCACGCGCCGGTATCCCCGCGCCTGAACCCAATCGGCCAGATCGTAAAAAGCCCAGGACTGAAACCGGAACTCGCCACCCGTCCGGCGGAGGTAGTCGTAATTGGAAAAATTTCCGCCGGCCGATGAAAGCAGCGCCAGGCCGCACGTCACCCCCCAAGCCAAACGCTTCAGTGGAAGATGCGTGATTTTCCCGTACAGCCCGCACAAGCCGATGGCGGTGATCAAAACGGCCAGCGGCAGAAGCGGGAGAAGATGCAATTCCTTCGCCATCGACGGCGCAAAACTCGAGAGGAGCAGATAGGCGGCAAGAAAAACGATCAGCGCCGGCAGGACCCCCGCTTCCCTCCGTCGTCTAAAATTCCCCACCTCCGTGGCAAGGATCCAGACGACGGCGACGAGGAATAAACCGGGATAAACCAACCCCTGACCATACGGAAGCCCCCAATGATTCAAATAAGTGTATCCTCCCCCCAAAACCTTGACGAACGACCGAAGCCTCTCCGCGAGGAAAAAAGCGGAAGAAAAAGAACCGGCCCCCTGAGCCGTCCAAAAACCGATGAAATAATCCAGCGTGGCCTCCGGCAACATCTCCCCCGTCAGCACCGCCAGGAACAAGGGACCCGTCCCCGCCAAAAAACTCACTCCCCCGCCGAGGAGGTACCACCGCCACCGGCGGCCCACCCGTTCCGCGACCCCGCGCGCCTTCAGCGACATCGCCACGCCCAACGCCCCCAACGCATATATAAACCAGCTCAGGATCCCCACCCCCATGCCCAGGAAAAAACACGTCCACAGGAAGTGCCCGAACCTCCCGTCCGTCCACCAACGCCACAAAAAAAACAGGGCCGCGAAGGAAACAAGATACATCAAATTACCGTCGATCATTCCGAGGCGCGTCGTGCACAGGAAGGACGGATGGAGAGACAGCAGGAGCAGAAAGAAAAGCGCCGGCGCGCGGCCGAACAAACGGTGCGTCAAACAGAACATGGCCGCCAACCCGAGGAAACCATAGACCACCCCCGCCACCCGGACCGCGACGGGCTGGCCGCCGAACAACTTCAAAAAAGGATACACGGCATACGCCATCCACGTGCCGTGATGTTGGTCGGCCTGCAGCGGCAGGGTTCGAAAAGACCAAGTTTCGAGGGCCTGCGAGAAATCGATGGATGCCGCCAAACGTCCGATCAACGCCTCATCCCGGTGGAGCGCGGGGCTCTCCAAATCCCATACGGCCAGAACGAGGAACAGCCCCAGCAACAAGAACACAAGGGCGCGATCCCACCCCCGGTCGGGCGGCGGGAAAAATGTTTGAGCCTGCGACGGGGCCTCTTGCTGCGTCACGAGCGCTCCTCACCGCAACGGCGCGCTTTTTCTCTTTTGGCGGATCTTTTACGATCGCTGAGGTTCATAAACACGATAGGCCGGCCGACCATGCCGATCATAGAAAACGGTCTTGAGGCGGATGACGGGGGAAGTTTGCTGTTTCCTCCACTTGTTGAACAAATAAAACATATCGGTCGCCGGACTGCCGCTGTGGTTCCCGATGGGCGCCACATAGACGTCGATTTTTTTTGAAATTTTTGTCAGATTTTGGAAAGTACCCTCCTCCGTGGCGGCGACATAAATCCCCATGTCTTTGAGCTGCACCGCCGGCGAGACAAGGAACTTTATCCTGTCCACCGCCCGAATCGTCACCATGATCGTTTGGGGATTTCTCTTTTTCAGCCAAACGGCCAAATCATAGACCGCCCCGGAATTGTCGGCGGTTCCGCCCCCCGTCTTATGCAGGTATACGTATCCTTCGACATCAAAAAAGAGAACGGAGACGAGCACGACGCCCGGAACCACCCCCATCACCAACCGTTTCACGGGCTCATTCGGGATCGCTTTGCACACATCGTGCACTCCGATGGCGCAAATCAGAACGGCCCACGGCAGAATCGGAAGAAGATGCGCCGGATGCACGCCCAAGGGCTCGAACGAGGCAAACAGCAGGGTGGTAAAAACCAGACAGACGAGCGCCAAGGGAAGCCCCGTTTCAAAACTGCGTTGCCGCCGGAAAACCGATCGTGCCACAAGCCATCCGGCCGAAACGAGGAACAAGGTGTAATACCCCCTCAAATTGCCGACCGAAAGGTCCCAGTAATAACTCAGGAAGGTATACCCTCCCTCCAGAACCGCGCGGAAAATGGCGAAACTCCTCTGCGGCTGAAAAACCAGCAGAGAAGACAGCCCCACTCCCTGGGAATGCCCCGACCACAAAACAATCAGGTATTCGATCGGCTGGAAAAACGGGGGATCGGAAAAAAGCATGGCGAGGAACAGGGGCCCCACTCCCAAAAGAAAACAGACGCCGCCCCCGAGGACATGGCTCTTCCAGGCTGCCATCAGCCTCCGGAAAAAACCCCGCCCGAAACAGAGGAGCGTGGCCGACAGCCCGGCCATCCAATAGATGAACCAGCTCAGCGTCCCCAGGCCAAGCCCCAGGGTAAAACACATGAGAAAAAAATCTTTTGTTCGACCGCCTTTCCACCAACGGATCAAAAAGCTGACAGCAAGGACGGAAAAGAGGAGAAGCAGGTTCCCGTCCCGGACACCCATCCGCGTTATAAGCAAAAAGGCCGGATGAAACGCGAGGAACGACAAAGAAAGCAGGGCGGCCCCCTCCCCATAAAGGTCGAACACCAACCGATAGAGACACAGCAAGGTCAATACACTGTAAAGGACCATGGCCAGACGCATGGCGACGACCGGATCGGATATGATTTTCAGAAACGGGTAGACGGAGTAGGCGATCCAAGTGCCGTGGTGGCCGTCGAACTGCAACGGAAGCCGTTCAAAGGAGAGGTTTTTTAAAGCGTGCAGAAAATCGATGCCGGCGGCGGCGTAGCCCATGGAGGCCTCGTCACGGCCGATGCCCGGGCTTTTCAAGTCCCACAACGCAAAAAGGAGGAACAAGACCAGGGCGCCAAAAAGAGCGGCCTTATGACCCCGTGACGTCCTCAACGCGAAGAGATTGAGATATCTAAAGGCGCCGCCGACGGCGGCGGTGATCGCATGAAACGCGGGGGCAGCCAATGATTTCATTCTCTATCCGATCATTTTCCTGGGAAGCTTCCTTGAAGACAAGTTATTCCAAGCCGACGACATTATCGCAAATTTTTAAAAGCTCGTCGGGGGCTGTCCACAAAACCCGCCGAGAGGCCCCCGCCAACAAGAACAAAGCCCGTCGCGCCCGGAGCCCGGCCGCCCCCCGGCACGCCCTTTCCCAGGCGGGTCCCACGACCGAAAACTTCTTCAAGAAACCGGAGCGGCTTCGGTCCCCGAGAAGCGATCCTCCGGGCGAAGAAAGGAAACGACGCCGTATTCGCCGTCATACCCCGGCCGAATGTCCGCTTTTCCCTCACGCATCCGCGTGAGGACCAATGCCAAAAGAGAAAAACCCTCCGCCTCCAGCCGACCCGGCGGCAGTTCCCGCAAAACAAACAACTCGTTTCCGAAGAGGGACAACAGCCGGTGATAAGCGGCATCCACTTTCCGGCTGCCCGGACCGACGTCGAGGGTTTCGGACAGGAGCTCCTTTAGCGGAACGAGGCTCTCATAGGCCGAGGCCGACGACGGTTTTTTCCCCGCCTCCCGGTCGGCCAGCTTCTCCACGCGGCTCAATACGCCGACGATGACGGGCTTGGCGCAGACGGGACAAAGTCCTCCCTTTTCTTGCGTCTCTTTCGGCGTCAGCCGGGTTTGGCATTTGCGATGGCCGTCCAAGTGGTATTTGCCTTCCTCGGGAAAAAATTCGAAGGTGGCGGTGAGCCGGCCCCCCGGGCGACGCCGAAGCGCATCGAAAATGCCTTCGTAGGAGAACGGAGCATCGAAGAAATTCGCCTCCCGGGCGATCTTTTCCGGAGAATGGGCGTCGGAATTGGAGATCAGGCTGAGCCGATCCAATCCGGAAACGCGCCGGTTCATCGGCGGGTCGGAAGAAAGCCCGGTCTCCAGGGCGAAGATCTCCGGTGCCAATTCGTCGAAACACTCTTCCAGCGAATCGAACCCGGACTCCGACCCGAAAACCGCGAAGTGCGGCGTCCACGCGTGGGCGGGGATGAGGTAGGCGCGGTCGGAAACGTCCCGCACCCGCTTCAAAAGGTCTTTGGAATCCAACCCCAGGATGGGTCGGCCGTCGGAGCGCAGATTCCCGATTTTTTCCAGGCTTTCCCTGAGCCGCCCGGCGACTTCGAACGAAGGAGCGTAGATCAGGTGATGGACTTTCCTTACGCGGCCGGCCTTTTTGTAGATACAGCTTATTTCCACTTCCAATAAAAACCGGACGGGCGCGCGACAGGTCGGCGGAATTTCCCCGTTGACCTTTTCCGCCAGTTCCGGCTTCAACTCGAACAGCCCCTCCTCCGCCGGCCGCAGTTTATCGCGCAGTTCGGCGAACCAGGCGGGATGGGTGAAATCGCCGCTCCCCAGGACGGCGACCCCTTTCAGTTGACACCACCGGTATAGAGATTCCGGCCGGAGGTCCTTGCTGCAGGCCCGGGAATACGGCGAATGGATGTGGAGATCGGCGACGAATTTGGTCATGGATCGGTCTCCCTTGCGGCAGAATCCTCCGGAGGTTTTTTCTGAGTTCGACTTTCCTATTTTACGCCAAACGGGACGTCTCGAACAGCCGGATTCGTTCCCCCTTATTGACACCCCCCCCAGCCGGTGCTATCATCCGGCCATAGCTGAATTCCTCGCCGCTCCCCCTTTTGGGAAAAGCGTCCGAGGAGGCGGGGGAACCAAGAAGTCGGACCTCTGTTCCGGTCCTGAGGCGAATCTCCGAAAGGGGTAGGGCGAAAAGCCCGAGTCTGACAGCTCACCTCGTAAGCCCACAGCATAGAGCACAAGCCAAAGAGCCCGCTCTTTGGTTTTTTTTATGCCAAGGGGCCTTCCTTCAGCATCAGGAGGCTTATCATGTGGCAGCGAATCAAAGGCTGGGTTCTGGGGAAAGAAAAAAATCCCCAGGACCCGGAGGTCTTTCATAAGGTATCCCTCATCGCGTTCTTCGCCTGGGTCGGTCTTGGCGCGGACGGACTTTCCTCTTCCGCCTACGGTCCGGAGGAGGCCTATCGCGCCCTCGGCGCACACACCCACCTGGCCATCCTCCTGGTGGCCATGACGGCAATCACCATCTTCGTCATCTCCATCGCCTACTCCAACCTTATCCAACATTTTCCCGGCGGCGGCGGAGGGTATCTGGTGGCCACAAAACTCCTTGGGCCGAAGGTCGGGGTCATTTCCGGCTGTGCCTTGTTGGTGGACTACGTGCTCACCATTTCCGTCTCCATCGCTTCCGGCTGCGACGCACTTTGGTCGTTTTTCCCGGCCGGGGCGGCCCCTTTCAAGCTGACGGGCGCAATAATCCTCTTGTTCCTTCTGTTGGCACTGAATTTACGCGGGATCAAGGAATCCGTCACCGTATTGGCCCCCATCTTCCTGCTCTTCATCGTGACACATGTCTTCATGATCGTTTACGCCGTGACGTCCCATTTTGGCGGATTGCCCCGAATATTTCATGGAGCGGCGGCCGACTTCCATTCCTCCGTCTCATCAATGGGTTTCCTGCCGGTGGCCCTCATCCTGCTTCGCGCCTACTCGATGGGAGGCGGGACCTACACCGGCATCGAGGCCGTCTCCAACGGCGTCGCCATCCTGAGGGAACCCCGGGTTCAAACCGGGAAAAAAACCATGTTCTTGATGGCCACCTCCCTCGCCTTTACCGCCGGAGGCATCCTGTTCGCCTACTTGCTCACCGACGCCCGGCCGGTGTTCGGGAAAACGATGAACGCGGTCCTTTTGGGAAATCTTTTCGGGTCGTGGGAATGGCATGGGCTGAACATCGGGTATGATTTCGTCGTCATCGCCCTCGTCTCCGAAGCCGCCCTCCTGCTGGTTGCGGCACAAGCGGGCTTTCTTGACGGTCCGCGGGTCTTGGCCAACATGGCTTCTGATTCTTGGATACCCCACCGCTTCTCTCAACTGTCCGACCGACTGGTGACACAAAACGGGGTTTTGCTCATGGGCGGCGCGGCGCTGGCCACCCTGTACTATACGAACGGAAACATCACCACGCTGGTTGTGATGTATTCCATCAATGTCTTCATCACCTTCTCCCTCACAGAACTCGGCATGGCCCGCCATTGGATCGTGCGGCGCCGCACGGAACCGAAATGGAAGAGCCAATTGACCGTCCATGGCACAGGGCTCGTCATGTGCCTCAGCATCCTCTCCGTTACTCTTTACGAAAAATTCTCGGAGGGCGGGTGGGTAACCCTCTCGGTCACCGGAGTGGTGATCGTCTCCTGTTTCCTCATCCACCGACACTACGAAAAAACAAGGAGCGCGCTCCGGCGACTCGAAGACATCCTCCCCCGAATGCCGGAGAAAGCGTCTGCCAAAATCCCCGAAAAATCCTTCCGACTTCCAGCGGCCCTGTTGATGGTGAACGGATACAACGGTTTCGGCATCCATTCTTTTCTGGCCATCCACCGTTTCTTCCCCGGCCACTTCAAGAACTTCGTCTTCCTGTCGGTCGGCGCTGTGGACAGCAGCCGCTTTAAAGGCGCAGAAGAACTGCAGAAACTCAAAGAATCCGTGTCGGCCGATCTGGAAAAATACGTCAAGTTGGCCAACGGGATGAGCCTGTATGCCGAATCCCACATGCTTCTGGAAACCGACGTGGTGGAAGGGCTGGAAACACTGTGCCACCGGGAAGGGGCTCATTGGCCCAAAAAGAGCTACTTCATGGGCCAGTTGGTCTTTGAGGCGGACAATTTCTGGAACCGTTTCCTCCACAACCAAACGTCCTTCACCCTTCAACGCCGCCTCATTTTCAGAGGCTATGAAGTGGTGGTTCTGCCGATACGGGTTCGCCTTCAACAGACACGCTTACCGGGCTAATGGTCTGGGAAGTGCGCGTTTCCGTTTTCTGCCTCCGGCGGCGGGCTTGATAATCGTTCTCTAAACAATTAAGGTACCCGCATGAACGCGCTGCCGTCCGTCGGATTCATCGGGCTGGGGATCATGGGCCTGCCCATGGCGAGACACCTCCTCGCCGGGGGATACCCCGTCACGGTTTTCAACCGCACGGCCTCCAAGGCCAAGACGTTGGAGTCCGTCGGCGCGAAAGTCGCGGCCCATCCCAAAGAAACAGCCTCCCGATGTCGGGTTCTCATCACCATGCTGACCGATCCGGCGGCCATCCGGCAAGTGATGGACGGGCCGGACGGGTTCCTGGCGGCCGACAACCCGGACGTCGTCTGGATACAGATGAGCACCCTGGACATCGCGTCCACCATGGACTTTGCCGCAACAGCGAAAAAGAAGGGGTGGGGGTTTTTGGATTGCCCGGTCACGGGCAGCAAGAAGCAGGTGGAGGCGGCGGAACTGATCCTGCTGGCGGGCGGACCGGCCGGTTTGCTCGAGGCGCACCGGCCCCTTTTAATGAAAATGGCGAAGGCCATCGTGCACGCCGGAGACGTGGGGGCCGGCTCGGCCCTTAAGCTCTGCATGAACCTCATCGTGGCGCAGATGACGACGGGGCTGGCGGAGGCGGCAGCGCTGGCCGATACCTGCGGCATCGATCCCGCCCGCATTTTCGACGTGCTGAAGGAAAGCCCGGCACTGAACTGCGCCTATTACCAAATAAAAAAGGAGCCGGTCCTCAAAAAAGATTTTTCCCCCGCCTTCTCCCTGGCCAACATGCTCAAAGACGTCCGGTTCATGACCAAAGAAGCCGGAGGGCGGGGGCTGGACCTGCCGGTGACGCAGGCCGTACGCGCCCTGATGGAAAGCGCCTTACAGGAAGGCCGCGGCGATAAGGACCTGATGTCCATTTACCTGACGCTGCGCCGAAACAAAAAAAGCGGCTGATCGCTTCCCGTTCACCTCGGACCGTTTCTCCGGGTTTTCCCTCAACACTCCATCGAAATGCAGCGCACTCCCGCGCCCTCTTTTCCATCCGCCCGTGCGTCGCTCTGCCGCTGCGGCAGAAAAAATCCCGCGGAACCGGTCCTCTTCGGCGATGAAGCGGGGGGTCGGCGAAGAAAAAGTGGTATTTACGCCGAAACGCGCCGGCCGGTGAGCGCGAAGGAGCCGCCGGCCAGGTGGTGGAAGGTCCGGGCCCGGGCGGTGAGAACCCCGTTCTTATAACACGATTTTTCCGCGGCGGCGTGCAGGACTTTGCCGACGAAGAGATAGACCCCGCCGAAGTTTCGTTTCCAAAGAAGCGCGCATTCGATGAAAGCGATGGCGTCTTTCAGGTGCGGCGTGCGGACTTTCACGCCCCTCTCCAGCCGCAGCCCGGTCTTGGCGAATTTGTCGCCTTTCCGGCCGGACACGCTCCCGCAAAATTTCAGCGGTTTCAACAATTCGAGCGGCGGCACGTTGATGACGAATTGTTTTTTCCTCAGGATCAGTTCCGTGGTGTAGTGCGTCTCCGCCACCACGATCCCCGCCAGCGCAGGGTCGTCGTTGACCGGGGTCGTCCAGGCGATCGGCGCCACGTTGCCCCTCTTCTCATCCCCGGACGTGATCAGGACGCACGGACCGAAACCCAACAGATGATAGAACTCCCCCACCGCCAAGCGCTTAAACATAGACCCTCCCGGTCAAAAAATGGCTGCTGTCCCGCCTATTGTATCACGTCGGGCTTTCTCTTGTCGTCCGGCGGCCCTGTTTGATTGTTCATCTTGGAACGGCTATTATTTAACGATTGACCCTTTTATCCCGTTCCCCCGGGAACGGTCGTGCGGGCTTGGAAAAGGAAACGGGGCACCTGTCTTGATGAAAAAAATTTTCCCTCCTCAACGGGGCGCGGCCCTTCTGCTTTTGTGGACGGTCGCGGTCGGCCCATTCCCCCTCACCGCCGCGGAGGACCCCTCCCCGTCGGGATCCGTTCCCACTCTTCGCGATTGTTACCGGTTTGCCTTGAAAAAAAGCGAGGCCGTGGCCCTGAGCGCGGAGGAGATCCGACTGGCGGAGGCGCAATACCTCGTGGCCCGCTCCGGCGTCCTTCCTCAGGTCGGGTTCAACCTCATCGAGTTGTTCCAGGACGAGGGAAACACCTCCTCCGACTCCATCCGGCGCACTCAAACCACGGAAAAATTCTACGCGAAACAACTCCTCTTCTCCGGCTTCCGCGAAATGGCCGCCCTCAAAGGCGTGAAGGCGCAGATCGCCGGACAGACCTTTGCCCTCGACCGGGCGAAACAGCTCCTCTTTGCGGACGTGGCGCTGGCGTTCTTCAACGTGGCGGACTTCGACCGCCGCCTCCTCACGCTGGGTTCGATGAAGTCCGCCGCGGCGGACCGCCTGAGTGAACTGCAGGGGCGGGAAAAAATAGGCCGCTCCCGCCGCAGCGAGGTGCTTTCGGCCCAGACCCAAATCGCCACGCTCGATGCGCGGATCGAGGAGGCCCGGAAACTCCGCGCCGCCGCGCTGGAACTCCTGAACTTCCTGACGGGGCAACCGATCCGCGGGATCGCCGACGACGTGGCCGACCCCGCCCCGCCGCCGCCCTTGGAAGATTTTCTGGCCGGCGCCTCCTCCCGGCCGGACGTCCGCGCGGCCGATGAGGAACGCCGGGCGGCGGAAAGTTTTCTCTCCGCGGCGCGGCGGGCCTCCTGGCCCACCCTGAACCTTCAGGGCGGTTACTATGTCCGTCGGGACGGGACCTACGAGCCCGTCGATTGGGACGCCCAGCTGACGGCGGACCTGCCTCTTTTCACGGGCGGGAGCCTGAAGGGCGGCCGGAGAGCGGCCGGCGCGCGGGCGCGAACGGCGGCCCTCGCGTTCTCGCGAACGACGCGCCAGGCCGAGAGCGAGGTGCGTTCCGCCCATCAGAGCCTCTCCGGCAGCCTCTCCCAAATCCAAAAGCTGGCGACGGCCCTGGAACTCGCCGAAAAAAATTATCGCGTGCAGACGGAAGAATACCGTCTGGGACTGGTCAATAATTTGGAGGTCTTGTCGTCGTTGAGTTCCCTGCTGGAGACCCGTCTGGCCTACGATCAGGCCCTGTTGAACGCCAAGCTCGACGCCGTCCGGCTTGCGGTGGCCGCGGGGAAAGAACCTCTGCCATGAAGCTCTCCGACCTTTCCATAAAAAACCCCGTCTTCGCCTGGATGCTGATGTTCGCCCTGATGCTTTTCGGCGCCATCGGATTCTCGCGCATGGGCGTGAGCCAAATGCCCGACGTGGATTTCCCCGTGCTCAACGTGCGCGTGACCTGGGAAGGCGCGGCCCCGGAAGTCGTGGAGGCCAACGTGGTGGACGTGCTCGAGGACGCGATCATGTCGGTGGAGGGGATCCGGGAAGTCTCCTCCTCCAGCCGGCAGGGGAACGCCTCCCTCACCATCGAGTTCGAGTTGAACCGCGACATCGACGCCGCCCTCCAGGAAGTGCAGACCAAAGTCGCCCAGGCACAGCGCCGCCTGCCGCGCGACATCGACCCGCCCGTCATCACCAAGTCCAACCCCGAAGACCAGCCCATCGTGTGGATATCGCTTTCGGGAGACCGCCCCGTCAAAGACCTCATGCTTTACGCCGACGAACATCTGAGGGAAAAATTCCAGACGATCCCCGGCGTGGGCGAGGTGTTCATGGGAGGTTTCACGGCCCGGAACCTCCGTGTCTGGGTGAACGCCGACAAACTGTCGGCCAAAGAGATGACGGTGGACGACATCCTCTCCGCCGTCGCCAACCAGCACGCGGAGGTGCCCGCCGGCATCATGGACACCGGCCCGCAGGAACTCAACGTCCGTTCCATGGGGGAAGCCGCCTCCGTCCAGGAATTCCGCAAACTCATCCTGACTCAACGGGGGGGCTCGCCGGTCTATGTTCCGATCAAACTGGGCGACGTGGCCGAGGTGGAGGACGGGCTCGACGACATGCGCCGCATTTCACGCGCCATGGGCAAGACCGCCGTGGGGTTGGGCATCCGTAAACAGCGCGGGTCCAACGCCGTGGCCGTAGCCGACCGTGTCATCGCCCGGATGAACGAACTGAGGCCCCAGCTTCCCCAGGGCCTGGAGTTGGAAGTCAATTTCGACTCCACCAAGTTCATCAAGGACGCCGTCCATGAACTCAACTTCACCCTGGTGCTTTCCGCCCTCCTCACCTCCCTCGTCTGCTGGGCGTTCCTGGGTTCCTGGAGTTCCACCGTCAACGTCCTTCTGGCCATCCCCACCTCGGTGCTGGGCACCTTCATCGTCCTCTATTTTCTGGGCTTCACCCTCAACATCTTCACGCTCCTCGGCCTCTCCCTCGCCATCGGCGTGGTGGTGGACGACGCCATCATGATGCTGGAGAACATCGTACGCCACCGCGAACGCGGGCAGGAGCGGGTCAGCGCCGCGGTCTACGGCGCGCGGGAGATCTCTTTCGCGGCCATGGCGGCCACCGCCGCGGTGGTGGCCATCTTCGCGCCGGTGGCGTTCATGAAAGGAATCATCGGCAAATTCTTTTTCCAGTTCGGCGTCACCATCTCGGTGGCCGTCCTGCTCTCGCTCCTGGAGGCCCTGACCCTCACCCCCATGCGTTGTTCGCAGTTCCTCAACGTGCGTCCCCGCACCACCTGGTTCGGACACGGCGTGGAGGCCGCGTTCCTCTGGCTCGCCCGCCGGTATCGGGAGGTTCTGGAAATCTGCCTGCGCTGGCGCTGGACGGTCATCCTCCTGTCCGTTCTTTTCTTTTCGGCCTCGCTCTACGTTTATAAGGGGATCCCAAAGGAGTTCGTGCCGGCCCAAGACCAAAGCCTTTTCCTCGTCCGTCTGCAGACCCCGGTGGGCTCGTCCTTGGAATTCACCGACGACCGGTTCAAGAAGGCGGAGGCCTACCTCGCCGCCCGTCCCGAGGTCCGGCGTTATTTCGGCTCCGTGGGCGGGTTCGGTGGCGGGGAGGTCAACTCGGGCATCATCTTCGTCACCATGAGGGAACCCAAGGACCGGCCTCGAAACCCCGAGACCGGCGAGCCCGTCACCCAGCAGGAACTCATGACGCTCTGCCGCAAGGCCCTGAACGCGATCCCCGACGTCCGTGCCGTGATCCAGGACCCGTCCACGCGCGGATTCACCGCCCAACGCGGGTTCCCCGTGGAGTTCACCATCCGCGGTCCGGACTGGGCCGTACTCGCCGATTCGGTGAAAAAAGTGATGGACCGGATGGAGGCGTCCGGGCTGATGCTGGACGTGGACACCGATTACAAAGTGGGCCAACCCGAACTGCGGATCTATCCGAACCGCGCGGCGGCCGCGGCACGGGGAGTGGACGTGGCCGCCATCGGACGGACCATCAACGCGTTGATCGGCGGTGTCCGCGCCGGACAGTTCACCGAGTCCGGAAAACGCTACGACATCCGCGTCCGCCTCGTCCCCTCCGAACGATCCCGGCCGGAGGACATCAACCGGCTCTATGTCCGCAACAACCACGGCGAGAGGATCCGCCTGTCCGAACTCGTCCGCCTGGAGCAGACGCCCACCTTGCAGAACATCACGCGGCGCCAACGGGAACGCGCCATCGGCGTGTTCGCCAACGTCGCCCCGGGCAAATCCCAGGAAAAAGCCCTCGCCGAGGTGGAGAAAATCGGCAAGGAGGTGCTGCCCGACGGCTACCACGTGGTCATGGGCGGCGGAGCGAAAACGTTCCAGGAATCCTTCCAGAGCCTCTTCTTCGCCCTGTGGCTGGGCGTCATCGTGGCCTATATGGTGCTGGGTTCTCAATTCAACAGTTTCCTTCACCCGTTCACGGTGCTGCTGGCCTTGCCGTTCAGCGCCACCGGCGCGCTGCTGGCGCTGCGCTTGGCCGGGCTGTCGTTCAACATCTACAGCATGATCGGGTTCATCCTCCTCATGGGCATCGTGAAAAAGAACTCCATCCTCCTGGTGGACTTCACCAACCAGGTCCGCGCCCGGGGGAAAGACGTGCACGGGGCGCTCCTCACCGCCTGTCCCATCCGGCTGAGGCCGATCCTCATGACGTCCCTTTCCACCATCGCCGCGGCGGTGCCGCCGGCGCTGGCGCTGGGGCCGGGCGCCGAAACCCGCGTCCCCATGGCGGTGGCGGTCATCGGCGGCGTGTGCGTCTCCACCCTGCTCACGCTGTTCGTCGTCCCCTGCGCCTACAGCCTCCTGATCCCCATCGAACGCCGCCATCCGCACAACATCCTGGAAACCCTCGAACCCCTCCTGGAAGAACACGACCCTCCGCCCCAGGCCCCGCCCACCGGCCGCCGACCGCCGGACGGACGATAGAACCCGTCGCCTCTTCTTCTCCAGGAACGGTCGCCCCCGATAATTTGGTATAATTTCCCCGCCACTGATTCCGACGCGCCTTCGGTTTTCCCCCATTCCCACTTCCATCATTCGGGAAAAAAACGGCGACGGTCCCCTCTTGAGGAGACCGCCCCCGGCGCCCTATTTTCATGAACAGCAAAAAGGACGGTTGAATGACAACGACGGCACATCACCGGCGAAAAAATATCCGAAACATCGCCATCATCGCCCACGTCGACCACGGCAAGACCACGCTGGTGGACGCCATGTTGCGGCAAACCGGCGAGTTCAAGGTCAAACCCGCCGAAGCCCAGGAATGCGTGCTCGACTCCAATCCCCAGGAACGGGAACGCGGCATCACCATCCTGTCCAAATGCACCTCCGTCCCCTACAAGGACGTGCTCATCAACATCGTGGACACCCCCGGCCACGCCGATTTCGGCAGCGAGGTGGAACGCATCCTTTGCATGGTGGACGGCGTGCTCCTGCTGGTGGACGCCCTGGACGGCCCCATGCCGCAGACGCGGTTCGTCCTGCGCAAATCCCTCGAGCTCGGCCTGCGGCCCATCGTGGTCATCAACAAGGTGGACCGCCCCTTCGCGGACCCGCTCAAGGCCCTCGACGGCACGTTCAATCTTTTCCTGAACCTCGGCGCCACGGACGCCCAGCTCGATTTTCCCACGGTCTACGCCTCCGGCAAAGAGGGCTGGGCCTCCCTCGACCATGAAAAACCGGGGAACACGCTCACCCCTCTCTTCGATGTCATCCTCAAACACGTGCCGGGCCCCGTGGCCAACGCCGACAAACCTCTCCAGATGCAGGTGACCATGCTCGACTACAACAGCTACGTCGGCCGCATCGGCGTGGGCCGGCTCATGAACGGCCGCGTGACCCAGGGCCAGACCGTCGCCCTCCTCAAAACCGACGGACGCACCTTCAATTATCGCGTCACCAAGATGTACGGATATTTCGGGTTGGAGAAAAGGGAGATCGCCAAAGCGGAGGCGGGCGACATCGTGGCGCTGGCCGGGCTGGAAGAGGTACACGTGGGGGACACCGTGGCCTCCGTGGAATCCCCCGAGGCCCTGCCTCCCATGGAGATCGACGAGCCGACCCTCTCCATGGAATTCATGGTAAACGAAAGCCCTTTTGCCGGACGGGATGGAAAATTCCTCACCTCGCGCCACCTGCGCGCCCGGCTCGAGCAGGAAAAACAGACGAACGTCGGCCTGCGCATCGAGGAACTGGACCGGGCCAGCGCCAAACAGGGCGTGTTCAAGGTTTCGGGCCGGGGAGAACTCCATCTGTCGGTGCTGATCGAGACCATGCGGCGCGAAGGGTTCGAGTTGGCGGTGTCGCGCCCCGAAGTGATCTACAAGAACCGAGACGGCGCGGTCCTGGAACCGGCGGAATATCTGGTGCTCGACATCGACCGTCAATACCAGGGCGCGGCCATGGAACAGCTGGGCCGGCGCGGCGCGGAAATAAAACACATGACCATGGAGGGCGAAAACACCCTGCGCCTGGAATGCGTCATCACCGCCCGCGCCCTCATCGGATTCAAATCGGAACTGATGACCCAAACCAAAGGCACCGGCCTCATGCACCACAGCTTTCACGGCTACGTCCCCAAGACTGCCGAACCGGGCCACCGCGCCGCCGGCGTCCTGGTGGCCAAGGAAAAAGGGTCCACCACCGCCTACGCCCTGGAGTCCCTGCAGGAACGGGCGGTGATGTTCGTCGGCCCCGGGGTGGAGGTCTACGAAGGAATGATCGTCGGCATGAACTCCCGGGAGAACGACATGGTCGTGAACCCCTGCAAGAAAAAAGCCCTCACCAACATGCGGGCCGCCGGATCCGACGACACCATTCAACTCACGCCTCCGAAAATATTCACCCTGGAACAGGCCATCGAGTTCATCGAAACCGACGAACTGGTGGAAATCACCCCCGACAACATCCGTCTTCGAAAAAAAGAGCTGAACTTCTCGGCCCGCCGAAAAAACGAGCGGGACGAATCCGAATAATTCCCTCCTCCCTCTAAAAACAACGTCGTTTCTTGGGAACTCCCCCGTCCCCTCCCTGTTTTATTAAAAAGGACGCCCCGGGCCCCTCCGCCGTTTCAGGAACGGACGGATCCCCGGCGATGGGAGGAAACGATGGCCGCAAACCGCCTTGCCGCGGAAATCAGCCCCTACCTGATCCACCATGCCGATAACCCCGTGGATTGGTATCCGTGGGGGCCGGAGGCTTTCGCCCGCGCCAAAAGAGAGGACAAGCCCGTCTTCCTCTCCGTCGGCTATTCCGCCTGCCACTGGTGCCACGTGATGGAACGCGAATCTTTTCAAAACGGATCCATCGCCGCCGTCTTGAACGAACACTTCGTCTGCATCAAGGTGGACCGGGAAGAACGTCCGGATGTTGACGAATTTTATATGGCCTCCGTCCAGCTTTTCGCGGGCCGGGGCGGCTGGCCCATGACGGTGTTCCTCACGCCGGACGGCGAGCCCTTTTTCGGCGGCACCTATTTCCCGCCCGAAAACCGGGCGGGCCAGGCCGGGCTGAAAGAGCTTCTGGAAGGAATCGCCCGGGCCTATCGGGACGAACGTCCCCGGATCCGGACCGGCGCCGCAGCGATCGTCGCCCAACTGAAAAAGAATTTCCGGCCGGCGGCGCCCGGGCGGCCCCTCTCCTCCCATGGGATCGAACGGGCCGGGCGGGAACTTCTCCTCCAGAAGGATCCCCTCCACGGCGGGTTCGGGGACGCCCCGAAATTCCCCCGGTCCTCGGACCTCCAATTCCTTATGCGCTATTGGCGAAAATCGGGTGATCGGGACGCCCTGTCCCACGTACAACTGACCCTGGACAAAATGGCCGCCGGCGGCATCTATGACCACTTGGCCGGCGGATTTCACCGCTACAGCGTGCACAGCGACTGGAGCGCGCCGCATTTCGAAAAAATGCTTTACGACAACGCCCTCCTCCCGCGCGCCTATCTGGACGCCTACCAGGCCGCCCCTCATCCCCGCCACGCCCGGGTGGTGCGCGAAACCCTGGAGTACGTCCTCCGGGAAATGTCCGATCCCGCCGGCGGGTTCCACTCCAGCCAGGACGCCGACAGCGAAGGCCGGGAAGGATCCTATTACCTCTGGACGCTCCGAGAGATACACGACGTTCTGGGTCCGGAAGACGGGCCGCTCGCCGGCGACTATTTCAACGTCCGGGCCGGAGGCAACTTTGAAGCCGGGCAGAACGTCCTCCGGATCACGGAAACCGACAATGCCTTCTGCGCCCGGCACCGGATCGATCCGCTCCTCTGGCCGGAGAGGCGCCGTTCTTTCTGCCGGAAACTTCTGGAGATCCGGGAAAAACGCGTCAAACCGGACAAGGACGATAAAATCATCACCGCCTGGAACGGTCTCATGATCGGCACGCTCGCCCGGGCCGGCAGAATCCTCCAAGAGCGCTCCTACGAAACTGCCGCCACCCGGGCGGCGTATTTCCTTCTCAACAACATGTTCCACGAAGGCCGCCTCTTCCGCGCCTGGCGCGGCGGCCAGGCGAAGTGGAAAGCGCCGCTGGAAGACTACGCCTTTTTGGCGGCGGGCCTCTTGGACCTGTACGAGGCCACGGGCCAGACGCGCTGGGCCAAGGAAGCGCTGGTGCTTAACAACGTGATGTTGAAACTTTTCTGGGACAAAACCCAGGGCGGTTTTTTCTTTGTCGGTGAGGATGAGAACGGCGCGCCGGACCGGCTGAAAACGGCCGGAGACGGCGTGCTTCCGTCCCCCAACGCCGTGGCCGCCATGAACCTGCTGCGCCTGCATGAATTGACGTTGGATCCGGAACTTCGGGAAATGGCCCACAAGACCCTGCGCCTTTTTTCCGGAGACTCGGGCCGCGCCGGGATCGGAGACCCCTCCCTCCTGGCCGCCCTGGATTTCCATCTGGAACCCCCGCTCTCCATCGTGCTGGCGGGCGAACCGCGCGAAGCCGACCGGCATCCGTTTCTGGAACCGCTGGAGGCGGCTTATTTCCCGAACAAAGCCCTCTCCTTCGCCCATGCGGGGGAGGAAGCGGAGGAAAAACTTTTCCCCCTCTTGAAAGACAAACGGCCGGTGGACGGAAAACCCACGGCCTATGTCTGTCAGAACGCGGCCTGTTCCGCACCCATCACGACGGTCCAGGCGCTGCTCGCCCGCCTTCAGGAGAAATGACGTGCGAACCTCCGCCCGCCTAAAAACCGTCCTCCTTTCATTCGCCGTCACGCCGACGCTCCTGTCTTCCTTCTTTTTCTTCGCCCAGGCTCAGGAACCCAACCATCCCCCCAGGAGGGACTCCATGGAAAAATACACGAAACCATCTCCGGAAACACTGAAGAAAAGGCTCACGCCCCTCCAATACGACGTGACTCAATGCAGCCTCACCGAACCCCCCTTTCAAAATGCCTACTGGGACTTCAAGGAAGCGGGCATTTACGTGGACGCGGTCAGCGGCGAACCCCTGTTCAGTTCCCTGGACAAATTCGACTCCGGCACCGGCTGGCCGAGCTTCACCAAACCCTTGGCCGATGAAAACATAACGGAACAGGCGGACCTTTCCCACGGCATGGTGCGCCGCGAGGTGCGTTCGAAACACGGCGATTCCCATCTGGGACACCTTTTCCCCGACGGGCCAGGACCCACCGGCCGGCGCTATTGCATCAATTCCGCCTCGCTCCGTTTCATCCCGACGGCCGATCTCGAAAAAACGGGGTACGGGGAATATCGCTCCCTCTTCGCCAAATCCGGGAAACCGGAGAAACCGGCGCCGACGTCCAGACTTGAAACCGCCACTCTGGCCGGCGGATGCTTTTGGGGCGTCGAGGACATTTTCGCCAAAATCCCCGGCGTGGCGTCCACCGAGGTGGGCTACGCCGGGGGCGACAGGGACCGTCCCAGCTACGAAAGCGTGTCCGCCGGGAACACCGGCCACGCCGAAACGGTCCAGGTGGTGTTCGATCCCACCAAAATCACGTATGCGGAGATCCTTTCCTATTTCTTCCGTCTGCACGATCCCACCACCCCGGACCGCCAGGGACCGGACATCGGTTCCCAGTACCGCTCCGCGATCTTCTATCACACGCCGGAACAGAAACGGACCGCGGAGGAGGTCAAAAAGATGGTGGCCGATTCGGGCCGCTGGAAGGATCCGGTGGCGACCCAGATTGCGCCGTTCAAGGCGTTTCACCGGGCCGAGGAATACCACCAAAAATACCTCTCCAAAAACCCGGACGGCTACCACTGTCCCACGCATTTCCTGCGCAAGCCGTATAAAAAATAAGTCCGACCGGACAAAAACGTCCGGCCGGTGCCCCGAGCGGCGCTCGGTCCGGTTATTTCAGCGGGGGTGTCTTTTGTGGAGGGAGGGCGGCCGCCCGGGCGCGATGTTGCGCCAGGATGCTTCGGTGACGGCCGTAGCTGACGTAAATCACGAAGCCGATCAAAAGCCAAACCAACAGGCGCAACCAGTTTTCCGTCGGAAGGGAAAACATGAGCAACAGACAGGTGGCGATGCCCGCAAAAGGGACCCACGGGACCCACGGGCAGCGGAACGGCCGCGGCGCATCCGGATCCGTCTTCCGCATGATCAGCACCGCCGCGCAGACGATGAGGAAAGCCAGGAGCGTTCCGATGTTGACGAGTTCGGCGAGGACCCGCAGCGGGATGAACGCCGCCAGCAGCGCCACCACGCCGCCGGTCAGGATGGTGGATTTCCACGGCGTGCGGTACCGCGGATGCACCGCGCCGAACACGCCCGACGGCACCATGCCGTCCCGCGCCATGGCCAGGAAGACGCGCGGCTGGCTCAGCATCAGCACCAGCAAAACGGAGGTGATGCCGGCCATGGCGCCCAGCGAAATGATGAACTGCGCCCACGGAAGCCCCACGGCGCGGAACGCCTCCGCCACCGGCGCGTCGATGTTGATCTGGTCGTACGGAACCATCCCCGTGAGGATCGCGGACACCGCGATGTAAAGGATCGTGCAGATCACCAGCGACGCGATGATGCCGATGGGCACGTCGCGCTGCGGATTGCGCGCCTCTTCCGCATGCGTCGAAACCGAATCGAACCCGATGTAGGCGAAAAAGATCATGCCCGCCCCCGCCATCATCCCCAACGGTTCCCCCCCCAGCCCCGCCGGACCGATCAATGTCTTGCCGAAAAAACTGATGCCGCTGAACCCGAACGGGGCGAACGGGGACCAGTTGTCGGGATTGACGTAGAACGCCCCCACCACGATCACGAACAACACCACCGCCACCTTGACCACGACCATGGCCGTGTTGAAAGAGGCGCTCTCCTTGATGCCGATGACCAAAATGATGGTGATGGCCGCGGTGATGACGATGGCCGGCACGTCCATCACCGTGCCCGTGGAGACCAGCCGGCCCAGCTCCGGACTGAAATCGAACGGCGCCCGGGAAAGGGCCTCGGGAATCTTTAGGCGGAATATCCCGATGAAGTTCTGGAAATAGTGCGACCATCCGTGCGCCACCGTGGCCGAGGCCACCGTGTATTCAAGCACCAGGTCCCAACCGATGATCCAGGCGAAAAGTTCCCCCAGCGTGGCATAGGCGTAGGTATAGGCGGACCCGGCCACGGGAGCCAAGGAGGCGAATTCGGCGTAACACAAAGCGGAAAAAATACAGGCCAACCCCGCCACCAGGAACGAAACGATCAGCGCCGGGCCGGCCTTGTCGTGCGCCGCAATCCCCGTCAACACGAAGATCCCCGTACCGATGATGCAGCCGATCCCCAAACTGGTCAACTGGACCGGCCCCAGGACGCGGCGCAGGCGGTTCTCGCCCTTCATCTCTTCCATCAACAGGCTGAGCGGTTTCTTGGCGCGCAGGTGTTTCATGCCTCTTCCCGTCCTCTTCTCATTCTCATCACCGGTGTATTCTACATTTTCCAGTGGGCGTTTCAATCCGCCGAGCGCGGCCCCGCCGTCTCAGTCCTTGCCCCGCACCCGATAGCGCATCTGCATCACGCCGTTTTCAAACTCCTGCGTCCGCATCAACCGCAAGGAGACGGCCGTCTTCAGGGATCCGAAAAGACGGATCCCCTCGCCCAACAGGACCGGGACCACGCTCACAATCAGTTCGTCCAAAAAGTCCTCCTGCAGGAAAGCCCCGGCCAACGCGCCGCCGCCCACCAGCCAAATGTTCTTCTCCGACACCCGCCGAAGAGGCGGGACCCATTTCTGGAAATCCCCGGATTGGAAAACGACCCGCGGATCGAACCTTGGCAGCGGACGGCTCGTCACCACGTGGACCGGCTTTCCGGAATACGGCCAAGCGCCCAAACTCGGGATCTGTTCGTAGGTGCGTGCGCCAAGGACCAGTCTCTCCACCGAATCATAAAATTCCCGGTACCCGTAATCCTCTCCCGTTCCCTCAAAGGGCCGGAGCCAGGAAATGTCGCCGTTCGGCCGGGCGATGAAACCGTCCAGACTGGAGGCGACGTAGTAAACGATTTTTGCCATATGCCCCTCCTTCTTCTCTAACTCCAACAACGCCCCCTTCCGGTTTGTTTCCAGAGAACCCGCCCCCCATCTCCTCCGTCAAACGGTTGAATCGTCCTTGCTGACGGAAGCGGTGTCTTCCAAATCCGATCGGAGCCTCCTCCCGTTTTTTTAAGTCGCTTTCGGAACTTTACCCTTCCCCTTCTGTTGGAAACGAGATTGGAGAACTGGTGTCATTATGAAAAATTCGTTTTTCTTCGGTCTTTTTTCCTGGAAGCTTCCCCTCCCCGGACGGGCGGCGTTCCGCATCTTAAAGCTGGCAGCGCTGTTTTATTTTTTCCCGCTCGTTTCCTTCGCGGCGATGTTGTCGCCACAGGTCTCCCAATTCATTCACTCGAACGATCCATCCAAGAAACCCATCATCGTCATCTATAAAAGAGACAATTCTTTCCGGAAAGCCGATCCCCGCGTCTCCGCCTCTCCCGCGGCGGTCCTCCGGGCCGAAGCCGACGGAACGCGCCCCGCCCCTTCCGCGCTTCCCGTCTCCCCCGAACCGCGGGGCCCCGTGGACTTGTGGCTCCTGAACGGCTACGCCGTTGAGGCCACGCCGGAGGAAACGCGGCGATTGGCCGCCGACCCGCGCGTGGAATCTCTCCATGAAAATTTTCAATTGCGCCTGCCGGACATCCTCCCCCAAAACCATCGGACGGAAAACGTGGAAGGCAATTGGGGACTGGAAAAGTCCGGGGCCAAGATGGCCCGGGAGATGTTCGGTGTCACCGGGGCCGGCGTGCGCATCGGCCACCTGGACACCGGGCTGGACGCCTCCCATCCGGCGCTGCAGGGAAAACTCGCGGCATGGGCCGAGTTCGATGCCGACGGCCGGCCGGTGCCGGGTTCTCAACCGCACGCCGCCGGGTTCCACGGGACTCACACGGCGGGCATATTGGTGGGCAACACCGCCGGCGGCGAACCGCTGGGGGTGGCGCCTGACGCCAAACTTCTGAGCGCGCTCGTCTTGAACAGCGACGGCGGGACTTTTCTTCAAGTCATCGCCGGCATGCAGTGGGCCCTCGACCCCGACGGCAATCTCTCGACGGACGACGGCGCGCGCCTCCTCAACATGTCCCTCGGCGCCAACGGGCATTACGCCGTCTTCGATGCCGTTGTGGACCGCCTGCTGGAAGTGGGGGTGCTTCCTGTTTTTGCCATCGGCAACGGCGGCCCCGGCCAAACGACCTCCCCGGGCAACGTCCGAGGCGTCCTGGCGGTCGGCGCCACCACCGAAGAAGACACGGTGGCGTATTTTTCAGGCGGCGAGGAAAAAATGGGGGCGGGCCAGCCCCTGTTGAAACCGGAAATCAGCGCCCCCGGCAGCGGCATCCGTTCCACCATGCCGGGAGGGACCTTCGCCTCCTACAGCGGCACGTCCATGGCGACACCGCATGTGGCCGGGGCCGCCGCCCTCCTCTGGGAGGCGAACCCCTCCATGACGGCCTCTCAGGTGAAAGATCTTTTGATGCAAACCTCGGTGGACATCGAACGGCCGGGACCGGACGAACGGGCCGGGTCGGGCCGCCTGGACGTCCTGGCCGCCCTCTCCCGCCTCCGTGGGATTCCCCTCCTCCGGGTCGCCACCAACGGACCGCATGGTCCCGTCCCCGCCGTCGTGCGTATCCACAACACCCTGGGCTCAAACCTCCGCGTCGTCCATGTGAGTCCGAAGACCGGCGTCTTCTGCACGGCCCTGCCGGAAGGAGATTACACGGTGGAGGCGGCGGTGGGGCTCGACTCGCCGGCCAGACTACCCGTGCGGATGGAGCCGGGAAAGGTCAAAGACTTGAAATTCGTCCTCAACGACGCCCCGAAGACCCTCGGCGTGCTGTTGGTGTATCCCAACCCTTTCAAACCGTATGAAAGACACGAGGCGGTGACCTTCGCGGGATTGCCCGTCGACAGCCGCGTGCAGATCTACACGCTTTCCGGCGCGTTGGTTCGGGAGAGCGGGAGTCTGCCTGTCAACGAATACGTCTGGGACGGGCGCAACGGCGATGGGGAACCCGTGGCCAGCGGCGTCTACTATTATGTGGCCAGCCATTACGACATCCGCTCCGGCTGGACGCGCAAAAAAGGCCAGTTGGTGGTCATCCGATGAGCGGAAGGCAAGGACGTTCCCTCGTGATGCGCTTGCTCCTGGTGGCGGAAATGTATCCCACCGGCACGGTCTCGGCCGGAGCGGGGGCCGGCACAACCGCCGCCGATTTTTTATTGACCCCCCCGGACTCCCGCTCGGCGGCCCTGGGGAACAGCGGCGTGGCCGATGCGGAATCGCCGTTTTCGCTCTACAACAACCCGGCTCTCCTCAGCGACGCCAAATCTCCATTGACCCTCGCGGGAGGCGTCGCGGAATGGCCTCTGGGCCTACAGGCGCAGCACTATGCCGTTTCCTCCGTCTGGGGAACGCCGGCGGACGGCCCGTGGGGATTGGGAATATTTCTCAGCCAGTGGCAAACCGCCCCCATCCAAGCCACCGACATTTACGGGAACGCGAACGGACGCGTCCGCTACACGGCGCGCAACGTCGGCCTGGGACTGGCCCACGCCCTTTCCCCCGCCCTGCACCTGGGGGGAGCCGTGAAAACGATATCCCAGCGATTCGAGGAGACGGGCCGGGCCGGCGGCAATACGGGGACCGGCCACAGCGCCCTCGCCTGGGACTTCGGCGTCGCCTACGACACGCCCCTGAAATACGTGCGCGTCGCCGCCGCCCTGCAGAACACCGGGAACGACGTCGCGTTCCGGCAGGATCAGGAAAAACTGCCGCGAGCCCTCCGCCTGGGGATGCAGGGCGCTTTCTTCAACCGTCAGTTCCAATGGGCCGCCGAGGGACGGAAGCTCTCCGGAGGGGCGCTGGCCGTCAAGGGCGGGATGGGGTTCCGGCCGTTTCCCAACATGATCCTGCGGATGGGATTCGATTCGGGACTGCGGGACATTTTCCTGGGAGTCACCACCGGCGTGGGGTTTCGCCTGCGCAACGTCGACATCGATTATGCTTTCGTCCCCCTGGGAAACCTGGGGACCACGCAACGGATGACGCTGGCCTGGCGTATCGGAAAAACCGCCCCCCGGACCCGGAACGCCGAGCGGCCCCCATCGCTCTGGTCGGCGAACTGACCGGCCGAAACGCCGGCGGACTCCCCCCCTCACATTTCCTATAATCTCCTCCTATGGAAATGTCCGAGTTCGAGGATATCATCGAAGCCACCGTCAAAAAAATGCCGGCGCGGTTCCGGAAAATCCTTAAAAACGAAGGCATCCGGCTGATCGCCCGGGGAAAAACGCCCGGCGTGCTTCAGGACCGGTATCGGGGGGATTGGGTGTTCGGCGTCTTTTTGGGCGTCCCCTATAACCAACGGTCCGTTTTCAACGTCGAACAGGAGCCCACGCGCATCGAGCTCTATCGGGAGAGTTTTGAAAAAGCCTTCCGCCGGCGGCGGGAAATGGAAGAACAGATCGCCCGAACGGTCATCCACGAAATCGGCCATTACTTCGGCTTCTCCGAAAAAGACCTGAGACGCCACCGACTCTAAAATCCCCTCCTCCCCGCCCTCCGGTCCCGCCAGGACGGTGGACATCCACCCCCCTTTGCGTTAAGATATGGGGCCGTGCTCAAATCCCAATTCGGGGCGCGGTCATCGACGCCGCCCCCCGTCCGGAGGTCCCATGAAAACAAAAATGAAATCCTCGACACCCGCCCCTTCGAGCCACAGCGCCCCCGTCAACGCCTGGGACATGGCGCTGGAACAACTGGACACCGTGGCCAAACACATCCGCCTGGACCGGGGGATCCACGAATTTCTGCGTTATCCCAAAACGATATTGTCCGTGTCGGTCCCCGTCCGCATGGACAACGGCACCGTCCAAGTTTTCGAAGGCCACCGCGTCCAACACAACGTGACCCGCGGCCCGGCCAAGGGCGGCATCCGGTTCCATCCCGATCTCACGCTGGACGAGGTCAAGGCGCTGGCTTTTTGGATGACGTTGAAATGCGCCGTCATGGGCCTCCCTTACGGCGGCGCCAAGGGGGGCGTCCGCGTGGACCCCAAAAAACTGACCCTCGGCGAACTGGAACGGCTCACGCGCCGGTTCGCGTCGGAAATCGCCATCATCATCGGCCCGGAAAAAGACATCCCGGCACCCGACGTCGCCACCAACCCCCAGATCATGGCGTGGATCATGGACACCTACTCCATGGGGATCGGCTACAGCGCGCCGGGCGTGGTCACCGGCAAACCGCTGGAGATCGGCGGTTCCCTCGGCCGGAACGAGGCCACGGGCCGCGGCGTGGTGGTGATCATCGAAGAGGCTTTCCGCCGCCTCAAATGGCCGTTGCGCGGGGCCACCGCGGCCGTCCAGGGATTCGGAAACGTCGGCTCCGTCTGCGCCAAACTGCTGGCCGGCATGGGCGTGAAAGTCATCGCGGTGTCCGACGTGGACGGCGGGGTTTACTCGGAAAGGGGGCTGGACATCGAAAAAATGCTGGCGGCCAAGGCCAAAGGCGCCGGGGTGAAGGATTTTCATGCCCCGGGAACCACCCGCATCACCAACGAAGAACTCCTCGAATGCCGCTGCGATGTTCTGATCCCCGCGGCCCTCGAGAACCAGATCACGAAGGACAACGCTCCCCGCTTGAAAGCGCGGATGGTTGCCGAGGCCGCCAACGGCCCCACCACCCCCGAAGCGGACCGGATCCTGCTGAAAAAGAAAATCCCCATCCTGCCGGACATCCTCACCAACGCCGGCGGCGTGACGGTTTCTTATTTCGAATGGGTCCAGGACATCCAGTCGTTCTTCTGGAACGAGGACGACGTCAACAAACGGCTGAAAGAGATCATGATGGGCGCTTTCAACAACGTGTTCCAGGAAGCCCAAACAGGGAATATCGACCTGCGCCTGGCGGCGCAGGTGGTGGCGGTGCGGCGGCTGGCGGAAGCCCTGAAAATCCGCGGGGTCTATCCGTAAAAACCGCCCGCCCGTCACGCTCGCCGTCGAACCCGGCCCTCCCGCGCCCCATTTGAATCGGGGCGTCCTCCGCCCCCGCGTCTTTCGGTTATTTCCGGAAAACGCCCTCGTCTCTCCGTCCCCACGCCTCTCCTCGGGAACTTTATCGGACCTCGGTTTGTTGTATTCACTCCGAAGAGCTTAGAGGAGGTCTGTCATGTCCAATTCATTGTATGTCGTGGTGGGGGCCACCGGGCACATTGGGAAGGAAATCGTTTTGGGCCTGTTGGCAAAAGGGAAAAAAGTCCGGGCCTGGGCGCGGACGGCGTCCAAATTGGAAGAGTTGGCCGCGCGGGGAGCCGAAACCCTTGAGATCGACCTGCAAGACGGCGCGGCCGTGAAGAAAGGATTCGACGGCGCCACCGCCGCTTTCGTGATGATCCCCCCCAATTACACCGCGCCGAACTTTCGTGACTTTCAGAACCGGATCGGGCAAGCCCTCGCGGACGGCATCCGGGCGTCCGGGATCAAGCATGTGGTCAACCTCAGCAGCATCGGCGCCCATCTGCCGGACAAGACCGGCCCCATCGCGGGGCTCTACGACCAGGAACAGCGGCTCAACAGATTAAGCGACGTCCACATCGTCCATCTTCGGCCGGCGTTCTTCATGGAGAACCTCCTCGGAAACATCCCCGCCCTCCTCCAGATGAACGTCCTCGGCTCGGCGATGAAAAAAGACCTGGCGTTCCCCCACATCGCCACGCGGGACATCGCCGCCGTGGCCGTGGACTTGCTGGATAAATTGGAATTTACGGGCAAGCAGGTCCGCGAGCTCCTGGGCCCCCGGGACGTCTCCATGGGCGAGGTCGCCCGCGTCTTCGGCGCCGCCATCGGGAAACCGGACCTCCCCTACGTCCAATTTTCCTATTCCGACGTGGAAAAGGCCTTCCTCCACATGGGGATGTCGCCCGACGCGGTCCGAACGTTCATCGAAATGGCCCGGGGATTCAACGAGGGGCTCGTCGTCGCCACCCAACCCCGGTCCGCCCTCACGAACACGCCGACGGACATCGAACAATTCGCCTCCGTTTTTGCCGCCGCCTACAAAGCGGAACGGGAGTCGCGGGCCGTCGCCGCCCGATGACCCCGACGAGGCGCAAGCGGGAGATTGCCGTTACGGCTTTTTTGAAACGATCCGCCCGTCGTAACCGATGACATAGCCGGGGCCGTCGTACGTCTTTTTCTTTTTGTGGACGAAATCCACGTGCCATCCGTTCGGCCGCGGATGTGCCAGAATTTCATACCGGGCCAAGCTCCCAACGGCTTGGCCCGCGTCTTTTCGGGCGATTTCCACCGCCTCCTCCTTCGAAATCGCTTCCCCGGCCGGCGAGACGACCAGGAACCCGTCCGGCAGTTTCCCCTGCTTTTCCGAGTGTTTCAACTCCAATAGATACCTCACGTGACCGACCACGAACGAGCTCGGGGCGATCAGCCCCGATCCGGAAGACCACAAAATCTCCTGTTGAGCCTCCCGGGCTTGGACATGGAACCGATACACCGTCATCTTCCATGGGGCGTTGTTGGGCCCCGGAACTTCGCGGAGGCCGACGTATTGCAGCGAGAAATCATTGAACGTGAGCCTCGGATGAGTCTTCGATAAACCGGCGTAGGCGACGCTCTGTCCGTACGGGGCGGGGCGATCCGAGGATTTTTCGCCGGCAAGATTCGTCATTCCCGAACCCAGCGCGAAGACGGCTCCGCAAACGACCGCGGAGGAAAAGCGGCGTCCGGACCGGCGATCCCTCTGAAATCCCGCCCGGCGATCCGGGGAACGACCCCCCCGCCCCGACCCGCCGTCGTCTCCAGACAGACTCATTTCGTCCCCCGTTTTCCGCCGTGGCTGAAAAACCGGCAAACGACGACCGTTCCCTGGGGCACATTCTTCCGGATGGCCAGGTTCCCGCCGATCTCCTTGGCCCGATACTGGAGGATCTTCAGTCCGAGCCCTCCCTCCGTTTTTTGTGGATCGAAGCCCTTTCCGTTGTCGGCGACGCGCACCTCGACTTCCGAAGAACGCGACGTCAATAAAATCTTTATGCGGCTGGCCCGGCCATGCCTTATCGCGTTATGGATGGACTCCTGCACGATACGGTAAAGATGCATGGAAACGATGTCGTTTTTCCGGGAAACCTTCCCGTTGACCTTCAACGAACATGCCACGTTATAGATGACCGCGGTCTGCCCGGCGAGGTTCTTCAGGGTCGGCACCAACCCTTCCTCTTCGAGTTCCGCCGGATAAAGCATATGGGAAAGACTCTTGGTCTGCGAGATGCCGTTGTTTATGCATTCCAGGATGCGCGCCGTTTCTTTGGCGGCGGGCGGTTTCCCCCTTTTAAGGTCGTGTTCCAGCCCTTTGACCATGTAGGAGATGCCGGTCAGGAGCTGGCCGAGACTGTCGTGGAGCGTCTGTCCGATCATGATCTGTTGACGCGTCAGCGCGCTCAATATCTCCCCTTGCAGGCGCTCCTGGTTTTTCTGCGCCCGCAGGCGTTCACTGACGTCCCGCATCACGGTCAGGACCTGCTTGACCCGCCCCCCCTCGAAGATGGGGATCTTGCGCGTCTCCGTCGAAAACTCGGCCCCGGCGATGCGGTTCAGCTCCTCGGTCACAAGCGGCTCCCCCGTGGCGATGACTTTTTCGTATTCGCGCCGCACCTTGGCCGTCAAGAACGGATAGACCTTGAATAAATTTTCCCCGATGAAGTCCTCCCGAAGCCCCAGCCGCCGGTTCAGTTGGCGCAGCACCTGGTTCGCAAGAACGACGTTCAAACCGGCATCGACCACGTGTATCATGTCCCCCAGCAAATTGAGCGTGCCCCTGTAGCGCTGTTCGGAATTGCGCAGTTCCTCCTCGGCGCGCTTGCGTTTGGTGATGTCCCGCGCCAGCATGGCGATCCGCCCCCCCTCCAGGGCCATGGACAGCGTCACCACCTCCAGGGCGATGTGCGAACCGTCTTTCCGTCGATGCCGGGTCTCAAAACGGTCCTGCCCGCATTCGATTATCTTCTTCATATGGGCGGCGATGGCCGCGGCGGACTCGAGTCCCTCCAGCTTCTTGATATGCATGCCGATCAACTCGCTCCGCCGATAGCCGGACATCCGGCAGTAGGAATCGTTCACCTCGACGATCCTTCCCCGAAGGTCGATGATCCACATCCCGTCGGAAACGTTGTCGAACACGGTCGAGTATTTTTTTGCGATCAACTCAACCGCCGATTCCAACTGTTTCCGTTCGGTGATATCCAAAAGGATGCCCGTCCAAAGCAGGTCGCCGTTCGGCAGGCTCCTGGAACGCGATTCATAATGGAACCATCGCAGCTGGCCCTTCACCACCACGCGGCCTTCCCAGAAAAAAGGCTCCCCGGTCCGATTGGCGCGTTCGTTCAGGGCGGCCCAATTTTCATACTCGTCCGGATGTATCTGGCGCAAAGTGACCGTCGGATCCGAATAGTGTTTCTCGGCGGGGATCCCGGTCAATTCGCAGTATCGATCGTTGACGAATTCATAGACATAAGGGGGCGCCTCGGGCGCGCTCCACGGAGAAAGGTGTCGGACGCGGATCCGGTAAACGCCCGCGCTCGGGTTGTTCGCGAGGTCCTGATAGAGCATCCCGCTCTCCCGCAACGCCTCCGCCGCCCGCGCGTCCCGGCCATCGCCCGACGACGTCACGAGGACGGCCGCGATTCGCCCCTTTTTATTTTTAACGGGCGACAAGAAGGACTGCTCGCCGACTTCGTTCCCGTGCAACGCGTCGGACAGGCCGATTGCCAGCGGCCGGCCGGTTTCGAAAACCTCGCGGATGGACTTGAGATATTTCTCCGACTTCTCGGGTGGGCACAACACGGAGAGGCTTTTGCCGACAAGTTCCGCCGGCTTGGTTGAAAAACATTGGGCCGCCGACGTGTTGGCGTGAAGGACGACGCCGTTCCGGTCGACGATGTAAACTTTATCGAGCGTCGCCTCGGCCAGCGTCCGATAGAGATCGTCCGGTTGAATCCGCGTCACGGTTTTTCCGGCTCCGACTTTGGAAAGGGTCCCCGTCATTTACGGAATCCAGGGCATCGGCCCATGGCCCCGGGACGTCCCGCGTCCGAGGAGGAAGAAAAGCGGTTTCCCTCTGTTCCGGCTCTCCGCGGGAACGCTCCCGTCGTCATACAAATCAAAAGGCTCCCCCCGGGGGAGCCTTTCACTTTAACATCGCTTGGTTTTCGATAGAACGCCCTCGCCATCCCTTCACTCCCCCACTTCGTCAGATCCGTTATCGAACTCCATTTCTTCGAAAAAAACAGAAGGGGCCCGAAGGAACCCTTCTGTTTTGACCCGTCAGGAGGGCGGCCCCTCCTCGGGGGAACGAAGTCCCGCTTCCTTCGGGACGTATTCGCCGCCCATCCGCCGCAATCCCTCGATTCCATCACGAACCGGAGAGATTTAAGGAGGGGTTCGGAAATTCTGCCCCGCTAGGATTTGAACCTAGACTAAGTGGTTCAGAGCCACTCGTGCTACCGTTACACTACGGGGCAATATCGGCGGCTCCCATGCCGCGCCGTCTCACGGCTCACCGTGCTTCTGGCTCCGCAGACATCGCTTCGCCGAGCTCCACGATTCGCCCGTCAGGAAGGGCTCCGCCCTCCCTTGACGCCAACGCTGACCCTCCCAAACAGGAGGAAATCGTTTCAGAAACTCTTATCCGATATATCGGGGACAACACGCGTTTCCGTCACGGTTTGCGCGTTATCGCGCTCCGCCCATTTCCCGGCAAAACCTGCCCGGCAAACGGCACCGCCGGCCCTTCGGATTCGCCTCCCCAGACCCCCTCAGGCGCGTTTTTTTGAGGGAGGGACTTCCTCCATCCCAACGGAAAACATCGATTCCAAATCGTGACGGGAATAGGCCCGAAAGGCGATCAGCGTTTCCGTCTTCGATATCCCCTTCAACTTCAGCATCTCCCGGGTCACCAGCGCGGCCAGTTGCTCATTGTCTGACGCGCGGATCACGGCCACCAAATCGTAACGGCCGCCCACCGAATAGACCTCGGAAATGCCTTTCAGCTCCAGCAAAGCTTCGGCCACCTCGTTCACCTGCGCCCGCTCCACATTGATCAAGACAACGGCCGTCACCATATCGTTCACTCCTCTGAGAATGTCCGTCCCGGCGATTTTACCAGTTTTTTTCTCCGGGGGGCAATCCTCGCCCCTCCGGCCCACGCCCCCCCCTTTTTCGCCCAACCGGTTCCGGCGGCAAATGTCCGGCATAAAAAATATCCCCGGGCGCCGAGCCCCGGGGTTCCGTTTCCCTTCAGTGGTTGAAATTAGTCGCGGGTGTAGTAGGAGGAATCCGAGGAGAACGAACCCTCTTGAGGCAGGCGGGCCATGGGGGCCCGCACGCCGAGCGTCTCCACGTAATAGTCGGCGTCCACGTAACTGAGTCGATACACGGAGCGGAGTTCGCCGGCGGAGGCGTCCGGCTGCCACACATGGCGCAACACCAGATGCGTGCGGCTGTCGTCCCATTCCAACAGGTCGGTGATGTGCGGCGGGGTTTCCATCTGGGTGATGCGGCTCACGCCGTATTTGGCGTTGAACCGCTTCACCAGTTCGAACCATTCCACCGTCCGGACGAAGGAATCGGTAAATTCCAGGTCCAGCTTGAGGAGTTTCTTGTTGTAAAAATTGACGGTCACCTGGCGCACGTCCGTGTCGGTGATGTAGCGGAGGGTGTAAACCTTTTGGCGGAACTCGGGGTCCTGGGACACCAGTTCGGCCCGATGATATTTAAGGAAGGCCGTCTCGCTCATGCCGAGATGCAGGCCGATGACGGTGCGGCTGATGGGGCTGAGGGTGCCGGAAAAGGAGACCTGAGGGCCGAGAAGAAGGCTCAGGCATAAAAAAACGCCGAGCGGCCCTGAAAACGGTCTCGGCGTTACGGGGTTCTTTCTACCTTGAATCACGATAGCATAATAGTATGATGCGGAACCGAATTTTGTCAAGGGTTTTTTAAAAAAATCCGGGAAGACGGTGGATCGCTCAGGCGGGCCGCTGTTTTTTTTCGATTTTGGCCCAGGCGTCCTGCAGGGTGACGGTGCGGTTGAAAACGGTTCTTTCCGGCGTGCTGTCCCGGTCCGCGCAGAAATAGCCCAGCCGCTCGAACTGGAACTTTTCCCCCGGTTTGGCGCTTTTCAGGGAAGGTTCCACGTAGCAGGGGGCCAACACCTCCAGGGAGCGCGGGTTGAGGTTGTCCTTGTAGTCTTTCCCCTCGGGCACGTCGTCCGGGTCGGGCGTAAGGAAGAGGTTCTCGTACAACCGCGCCTCCACGGGCACAGCGTGGCCGGCCGCCACCCAGTGCAGAGTGGCCTTCACCTTGCGGCCGTCGGGCGAATCCCCGCCGCGGGTGGCCGGGTCGTAGGTGCAATGCACCTCGGTCACCGTTCCGGTGACCGGGTCCTTCACCACGCCCACGCATTTGACGAAATAGGCGTACCGAAGACGCACCTCGCGGCCCGGCGACAGACGGAAGAATTTGGGCGGCGGCTCCTCCCGGAAATCGTCCTGTTCGATGTAGAGCGTTTTCGAGAACGGCACCCGGCGCGTCCCCGCGGCGGCGTCCTCCGGGTTGTTCACGCAGTCCAGTTCCTCGCTCTTTCCTTCCGGATAGTTGTCGATCACCACCTTCAGGGGCCGCAACACCGCCATGCGGCGCGGCGCACGCTTGTTGAGGTCCTGCCGGAGACAGTATTCCAGCGCGGCGAAATCCACGGTGCTGTTGCTCTTGGTCACCCCGATCATGCGGGCAAACTCACGGATGGACTCCGGCGTGTATCCCCGCCGGCGCAGGCCGGAGAGCGTGGGCATGCGCGGGTCGTCCCACCCCTTCACGAATCCCCCCTTCACCAGTTCCAGCAGTTTGCGCTTGCTCATCACGGTATAGGTGAGGTTGAGCCGGGCGAACTCGATCTGCCGCGGCGCGGGGATGCCCAGTTCCCGGATGAACCACTCGTAGAGCGGCCGGTGGTCCTCGAACTCCAGGGTGCATATGGAATGGGTGATCTTCTCGATGGAATCGGACTGGCCGTGGGCCCAGTCATACATGGCATAAATGCACCATCGGTCGCCGGTGCGGTGGTGCGTGGCGCGCAGGATGCGGTACATCACCGGGTCGCGCATGTTGAGGTTGGGATGGGCCATGTCGATCTTGGCGCGCAGGGTGCGGGCCCCGTCGGGGAACTCCCCCGCCCGCATGCGGCGGAAAAGGTCGAGGTTCTCCTCCACGGAACGGTTCCGGAACGGGCTCTCCCGGCCGGGCTCCTTGAGCGTGCCCCGGTATTGGCGCACCTCGTCGCCGGTCAGGTCGCAGACGTAGGCCTTGCCCTTTTGGATGAGCTGTTCCGCCCACCGATAAAGCTGTTCAAAATAATCCGAGGCGTAGAACTCGCGGCCCTCCCAATCGAACCCCAGCCATTGGACGTCCTGCTTGATGGAGTCGATGTATTCCTGGTCTTCCTTGGCGGGGTTGGTGTCGTCGAACCGGAGGTTGCATTTGCCGTTGTAGTCGCGGGCGATGCCGAAATTGAGGCAGATGGACTTGGCGTGGCCGATGTGGAGATAGCCGTTGGGTTCCGGCGGAAAACGGGTGTGTACCCGGTTCCCGTTCCGGCCGGAACGGAGGTCCTCGTCGATGATGTCCCGGATGAAATCCGAGGCGGCGGCTTTCGCCGCTTTTCCCGAGCTGTTTTCAGGTTCGTTCTTCGGCGCGACCACGGTCAGCCCGCGTTCTTGAAAAAAGTCTGCAGCGTTTTCTGGATCCTCTCCAGACTTTTTTGTTTTCCCAAAAGTTCCAGCATGTGGAAGAGGCTGGGCCCCTGCGTGCGGCCGGACACCGCCACCCGCACGGGGTGGAACACCGCCCCGTTCTTCACGCCCCGCCGCGCCGCCAGCGCTTTGCACGCCTCCTCGGTGGAGGCGGCGGTGAACGGCTCCAACGCCTGGAACGTTTTTATCGCGTCCTCCAGCACAGCGGCCGCGTCCGGTTTCTTCAGCACCTTCTCCACGGCCTCCGGGTCGTAGGCCACGTCCTTGAAAAAAATGTCGATGCGTTTGGGCACGTCGGTGAGGAGTTTCACCTTCTCCTGTTCCATGGCCACCGCGACCTCGAGTTCCGCGGCGCGCGCCGCCAGGCCGGCGTCGTCCAGCAGCCCCGCCGACGCCACGAACGGCCGGGCCCGGACGGCCAGCTCTTTGGCCGGCATCTTCCGCAGGTATTCGCCGTTCATCCAAATGAGTTTGTTGGGATCGAAGACGGCCGGGCTTTTGCTGCACCGCCCCACGTCGAACTTGGCGACGAGTTCCTCCTTGCCGAAAATATCCTGGCTGTCGGAGGTGGCCCAGCCCAGCAGGGCGAGGTAGTTCAAAACGGCTTCGGGCAGATACCCCGCCTGCCGGTATTCCTCCACGCTGGTGGCGCCGTGCCGTTTGGAAAGGCGGCTGCCATCGGCCCCGAGGATCATCGACAGGTGCGCGAACACGGGGGGCGTCCAGCCGAGGGCCCGGTACGCCAGCACCTGACGCGGCGTGTTGGAAAGATGGTCGTCCCCGCGGATCACGTGGGTGATCTCCATGGCGTGGTCGTCCACCACGCAGGCGAAATTATAGGTGGGCACGCCGGAGGTCTTCAGAAGGATGAAATCCTCGATCTGCTCGTTGTCGAACTTCATGGGGCCGCGGATGAGGTCGTCGAACTCCACGGAACCCTCCGGCGGCGCGCTGAACCGCACGCTCGCCGTGCGCCCCTGGGCCGCGCGTTCCCGGCGCTGCGCCTCCGTGAGCCGCCGGCAGGTGCCGTCGTACCGCGGGTTCCTCTTTTCCTTGAGCGCCTTCTCCCGCATGGCGTCCACCTCTTCGGCGGTGCAGTAACACGGGTAGGCCTTGCCTTCGGCGATGAGCCGGTCGGCGGCCGCCCGGTAACCGTCCAGCCGCTGCATCTGGAAATACGGGCCGTGGTCTCCCGAATGCGCGTTCGGGTCGGAAGCCGACAGCGGACCTTCGTCCCAGTCCAGCCCCAGCCAGCGCATTCCCTTGAAGATCGCGTCCACCGATTCCTGCGTGGAGCGCGTCTCGTCGGTGTCCTCGATGCGGAGAATGAAGGTTCCTCCCGTGTTCCGGGCGAAGAGCCAGTTGTAAAGCGCTGTGCGGGCGCCGCCGATGTGGAGAAACCCCGTCGGCGACGGGGCGAAACGAACGCGCGTTTTCAGGCGAGATTCCGTTCGGAGAAGGTCAATAGATGACTTTGTTCAGGGGATATTCGATGATGCCTTCGGCGCCGGCGCGCTTGAGCGCGGGGAGCCGCTGTTTCACGTCCTTCTCGGCCATGATCACCTCGATGGCGATCCAGCCGGGCAGCGTCAGGCGCGAGATGGTGGGGTTCTTCAACGCCGGAAGGAGCTCCACGATCTTGCCGAGGTCCTCCTCTTTCAGGTTCATCTTCAACCCCACCATGCCCTCGGCCGCCAAGGCGCCCTTCAGCAGGATGGCGAGGTTCTCGATCTTCTGACGTTTCCACGGGTTCCGCCAGGCCTTCTGGTTGGCGATGAACCGCGTGGTGGAGGACATGATCTCGTCGATGATGCGCAACTTGTTGGCCCGCAGGCTGGAACCGGTCTCGGTGAGTTCCGCGATGGCGTCCACCAGGATGCCGGCCTTGGCCTCGGTGGCCCCCCAGGAGAACTCCACCTGCGCCCGGACTTTCTTCCGTTTCAGATATTTCTTCACCACGTTCACCACTTCGGTGGCGATGCGCTTGCCCTTCAGCTCCTTCACGGAACGGATGGGAGACGCCTCGGGCACGCAGAGAACCCAGCGCACCGGGCGGAACCCCGACTTGGCGTAGGTCAGCTCGCAGACCTCCTTCACCCACGCGCCGGATTCCACGATCCAGTCCCTCCCGGTGAGGCCCGCGTCAAAAAGACCCTGTTCCACGTAGGTGGCCATCTCCTGCGACCGGACCAGCATGATCTCCAGCTCGCCGTCGTCGCTGGACGGGAAATAGGAGCGATCGCCGGCGTGGATGCGGATGCCGGCCCGCTTAAAGAGGTCGATGGTGGATTCCTGCAGGCTGCCTTTGGGCATGCCGAGCTTTAGCTTGTTGGTCTTTTCCATGGGAAGAAGTCTCCTTTATGTCGTCGAAAAATCCTCATTCAGGCCGGGTCGCCGGGCAACGACTCCAAAATTTTCTCGAAACTCTCCCGGGCCTCCGGCCCGAACAGCGCGAAAACAATCGTTCTTACGGACCGGGCGCCGGGCGCGAACTCGCTCACCGCCCCCAGCATGACCCGCGCGCATTCCTCCAGCGGAAATCCCCCCACCCCGGTGCCGAAGGCGGGCAACGCCAGCGAAACCGCCCCCAGTTTCTCCGCGGCGAGAAGGGTGTTGCGGGTGGCCATGGCGATACTCGAGGCGTCGGTGCGCAAATCCTGACCCATCACCGCGGCGTGGATCACGTGTTTGGCCGGAAGAGTCCCGGCGCCGGTCACCACCACCTCGCCCACCGGCCGGGGCCCCAGGGCCATGGCCTCTTTTTCAATACGCGCGCCGCCGGCGCGTTTCAACGCGCCCGCCACGCCGCCGCCCATCCAAAAAACGTTGTTGGCGGCGTTCACCACCGCCTCCACCGCCAGACGGGAAATGTCCGCCTCCCGCACCTCCACCGTCACAAGGCCGAATCGTCGGCGGAGGGGATTTTCCGATGAACGGGCGTCGTTTTTCATACCGCGAAACAAGGGGGTTATCGTAGCAAAATTTTTCCCCTCCGGCACGCTTTCTCCGAGGGGCGCACCGCAGTCTTTCCGCGCAAGACCGGCGCATGTTTCTTTAAAGAAAACTGCTATAATGCATTTCCGTTTTTTGAAATTCTGTATTCGTTCTGTCGTTTTGCGGGCCCCTCGTTCAGGGGGAGAGCCTTCGCCTTTTAAGCGAGGGGACCGCGGTGGATCGACGGCGCGCCGGGCCCACCGTTCATGGAGCGAAGCGGGCCTCCTCTCCACGAAGGCCGGGGAGGCCGACGCGTTCAAATCCCGCTTCCGAACCGATTTGTTCTTTGATTTTGGGATCGTCCTTGTCATAAACGATCCCCGGCAACAAAACAACATGCCGGGTCCGTCCCAACCACCAACGGGAAAGGGACGGTCCAAGTCACAAAAAGAAATTACGGGTCCGTAGCTCAGGGGTAGAGCATTCGCCTTTTAAGCGAGGGGCCGAGGGTTCAAATCCCTCCGGACCCAACTATTTGAAACAACGGATTGGGGGTGCCACGCCGTGGCAGCCCCACGGGGGAGTGGGGCTCCGGACCCAACTATTTATAAATTCCTCCCGGGAAAGGTTCAGCGAGTCGTCGCACATTCGGTGCGAAAGACGAGCGCGGATGAATGGGAAACCTGGGTTTCCCTTCGGGAGCACCGATGAACACCTCTCCGGCTATTTTGCCGGCGGCATCGGCCTTCCGGCCCCGAGTCCCCGACGAGGGGTGCGACAGAGTCCCCATCGACTAGCGGTTAGGTCACGGCCCTTTCAAGGCCGTAGCAGGGGTTCAAATCCCCTTGGGGACACCACTTTGAAACGCCTCTATTTTTAGAGGCGTTTCTTGTTTTATAGGCCTCCAATACAGAGGGTATCTGAGAGGTCGATGTCGCAGAATTGTCGCGGAGCTTTGTCGGCACTCGGAATATTTTGGGGACAGCCCGACTGATCGTTGCCCGGAGATATCTCGGCGCGAGATGAGCGTAACGTTGGGTCATCTTCATTGACTTATGACCAAGAAGAGCTCCAACAGCGGCAAGCCCTCCACCGTTCATCACGGCATGTGAGGCAAACGTGTGGCGTAGATCATGGAACCGGAAGTCTTTGATGCCAGCCTTCCTGACAGCTCGCCTGAACGAATGCATCAGCCATCCCTGACGTTTTATTTCTTTGCCATCATACTTGAAGACAAGGCCTTCTCTCTCTTTGACGGGAATGCGCATGAGCATCCTGCCAATCACTTCAGTCATCGGGATATCTCGTCGTTCACCAGATTTCGATATCGGGATGTGGATGATTCCTCGTCTCATGTCGACATCTTCCCACTTAAGATGTCGAATCTCACCTTGACGCATTCCCTGATGACGCGCCATCAATAATATCGGAACAAGGTTCTCATCCGCCGATTCTAGTAGACAGTGAAACTCTTCATCTTCAAGATAGCGTAGCCGTGAATCGTTAACTTTGTCGAGCTTATAGCCATCTAGGGGATTCTTGTCGAGAATTCCCCACTCTTTCGCCTTGACGCAGGCCGCCTTAAGGAAAGACAGTTCCCGCTTAACAGATGACGGCTTCACCGTCTGCCGACGATCAGCCTTATATTCGTCGATACGAAAACGAATATCGCTGATACTTGTCCGAGGCCCAAAATATTTGACCATTCTTTCGAAAGCGAACTTAGCTCTTTCAGCAGACGGTTTCTTATTTCCGTCGAGATGAAGCGTCCAATAACGTTGCAACACTTCCGAAACAGTCACCTTTGCTTTTGAAGGTATTGTCTCGACTTCCTGGTTACCTTGTGACAACTTTGTCCGGGACAATCCTTTCTTTTCATAGAAAGCCTTCTCAAACTGGTCGGCAAGTCGTCGAGATCGCTGCCCTGTACTACGGTAATACCGCTTCCCTCTCTCAATGCAGGTGAACCACCAAATGCCATTTCTCTTATACATTGGTTTGTACCCCCTTAATAGTTTTGACGGTCTGCTTGTTTATCCAACGGTCAAGCTGTCGGATATCAAGCCGCACCACTTTCTTCCCAACCTTCACGAATGGGATTTCTCGACGGCAAATCCAGTGATATAGGGTATTCGGCTGTATACTGAGATATTTTGCGGCTTCCTTCACAGACAACAACCGTTTCTGCAAAGATGCCATCGGCATCTCCTCAGAAGTATGATATCCCGATCCATTTTGATTGTCCATCTTAATCCCCTTTACTTCATTAACCCGATCCCCAGTTGATCACAAACCTCATCGGAAGATGAGTTGCTCTTTCTTCCACCTCGGCCTTGTGTCCAACCAGGGGAATCGGATTAACGTTTGCTACTCTGGTATTGGCCGTGATGGTGCCACGCCATACCTCGCCGTGCCTTGCTGCTGCCGTTGCCATGCTACGCCTTGCCACACCGCGCCATACTTCGCCTAGACTGTGCCTTGCCTCTCCATGCTTTACCGCGCCATACCTCAACCTGCCACACCACGCATTACCGAACCATGCCTTACTAGTTTGCTCTTGTAATAATGCGATCCCGCGAGGTTAGGGGGCACGGGCGCTTTGGGGTACACCACCCGGGCTAGAAACGCAGATTTGCAATGCCGATCCCCTTTGAAACTTGGCTTGCCTACGCGCCTCAGCCATCTTGGCTTTCCTGGCCGCCTGTTCAGCGGGACTCATCCGTGCCCAGACCGCCTTCATCGCTCGACTCTTCCGTCTAAAACGGATCATCGGGCTGTGTCTCCTTTACAGGCGGCAAGTCCTCGGGCCTGAGTCCACGATGAAGAATCCTCATCATGTCCCAATACGCCGCCCAAGGGATATCCACGCCTTTCTTTGACCACTTCCATTCACCTGTTTCAGTGAGCCAGAAGACTCGTATATCCATGAATCGTACGCCTTCCCTCTCGATTCGACGGAACACGATCTTTTCCTTTGAGTTCTTTGGGATTTCTCCCAGCACATCAGTAATGTCAAACGCCATGACTTTCTCCTTTTCCTTGTAGTATCTATAGACTAATGATTAGTCTTCTTGTCTATCTGTACGCCGTTTAGTGTGTAGTTATCGTGTGTTGTTTAGTGTGTCTTTCATCCCCCGTAAGGGGATAATGCAGTTGTCGTTATGTTGGAACCCCCTTATACCCCTCCTCATCAGTAGCCCGATGCCGCAGGTATTGTTGCCGTTTCATGGCCTCAAGGTGCGTCATGTAGTCCACAATGGACCTGACCTCTTTGATGCGTTCGAGGTTGTCGAACATTGGCGGACGGTTTTCCCTGTCCCACAGACAGAGGATTTCCCAGATGATCTCCGCGTGGACATCCTTCCGTGCAAAGTAGCCCGCAATCCTCGTCGCCGCAGCATGTCTTTCACCGTCGACAACGCCTTTGAGCAATGTTTGGATCGTCCTGTTGCCGACTCCGGTATGCACCACTAGTGTGTGCGGCCTTTCTCTGTGCGCGGGACCGGGTGGCCTCGGCCCTGTGGTCATGATTTCCACCACCCACTCAGGGGCGAAGGCAATCTCCATCTCGAATGGGCTCATACCGGGGAGCCATTCGTAGAGCGTCTTGTCCTCGGGACGTATTGAGGGCGGAATGATCACCACCACGTTCCAACGGAACTCCAGTTTGCTGATAGGCGTCCTCGTATGGGCCAGATCATAATGCTCTGGGCGAAGTCGGTAGAGCCGTTTGATGCCCCGCGTGGACCGAAACGACACCGTTGGAGGCAACCCTCGTGCCTGAAGATACTCCTCCGCTTGTGGCCTATCGGGGTCAATGGCCATGAGTCCGCCTGATGTCGGCCCCAGCACGAGTGCAATGTTCGCCCCCGGCACACGGTCGAACATCTGGGATACTTCACCCCACTGCGGCCTTTCGAGTTGACTCCGCTTCCAGCGACCGACAGGTTTCTTCCCGATGGCCGGGTGAAGATTCCAGCCAAGTTGCCTGTGATACTGCTCAACCCATTTCTTGATTTCAGTGTCCATGGCAGTGTCCTCCGGTTCTGAACGACTTTTTCTTGCGATCGCCAAGGGGCGCGAGTAACAGCTTGGCAAGCCTAAGCCCCTCACCCCTGTGGTATTCTTTCGCAACTTTTGGGTGTGAGTTTCCGGGCGCGAGTAATCTCGTTGCCCATCTTGCCTTACTGCGACATGACCATGAGCAATATCGCCCCTTTCCCCGCCGAATGTCAGACGCACGCGCCTTAAACTCCCTGTGACACAGTTGCCAAGCACATTGACGTTTCTCCTTGCGATGGGAACTCATATGACCCTCCCGTTTACCGTCGGGAACTGATGCCATTGACAACCATCCAACTGGTCTTGACCTTCTTTCTCCCCACAGCCGCTATGTTTTTTGAAGAAGAAGGGAATCCCTTCTCTGACTGCCTGATCCCGAAGGCTACGAGCCCAGTTGATGTCCATGGGACGCGCTCCAAGCGCTCTCTCTCCTCCGACAATAATCCATGACAAGCCCCTCATGTCGAGTTCAAGCGGCCCCAGAAGCGGCTCACAGGAAACGAACTGCACCTTGGCGGGGATTTCGCGAAGAACATCCACCCGTCCAATAACTGACTGATGTTCAACAGTAGTCCCCAACCATATATGCCCAGGGACAACACCATCAGGGAACAGACCCCTGTTAGCTAGAACATAACCATACATTCGGTCTGGTCTTTTGGTCAGGATCATGTAAGTGTGACGGCTTACTCGCACCATGAATGTGAACAAGTTTCGAAGGATATCTCCAGGAACATCCTGATGGAACCAATCGCTCATTGAATCCATGAATATACGAGCTGGCTTCTTTCGGGCCGCTATCTCTGCGAACTTCTCAGGCCAATACCTTAAGGCAAACGGATTGGCCCTATTCTGCGGCGTATCGACTATTGGCGCTCTCTTCAGATACTCCGCCTTTAATCGCCTGCCGAACCCAGCCGCATAACATCTGCGGCACCCTGTACTGATGGGCGTGCAACCGGTCAATATGTTGACCGACTTCTCCGCCCATTCAATCTTTGTCGTGTTCATATATTCCCTCTCTTTTCGACGACGAATCGTCAGTTTTTATTAACAAACCACTCCACGATTTGTTAATCTGGTCATAGTTTATGGCAGGCTGGGCGTGTCTGGTATCCATTGGACCCAAATAACTGCCGACTCTAATGGACATTTTGCTGGGAGTGCAAGTAATGCCTGAGATTAGATGGGATGACGAACTGTTGTGGGTAAAGTGCTACTGGAATGACCCTTATTTTATACCGTCAAAAGTAAGGATTACCGCTTCTGGCTGGATGAGATGCCCAAAACTTGCTGATGAGTTAAAAAACTC
>JAKLDV010000199.1 GCA_022703335.1 Elusimicrobiota bacterium | reverse complement strand
TCCGGTCTTTCCCTCCCGGCGGCGGCGATGATCTCTTCCGGCGGCACCTTGATGCCGAGGTCCACTACGTCAAAACCGTTGTTCTTGAAAATGATGTGCACCAAGTTTTTCCCGATGTCGTGCACGTCGCCCTTCACCGTGGCCAAAACGATCTTCCCCCGTTTGGAAACGGCGCCGGGCTCCATTTTCGGCTCCAAATACGTCACGGCGGCTTTCATCACCTCCGCGCTTTGCAGGACCTCGGCCACGATCATCTCGTTCTTGGCGAAAAGTTTTCCAACCTCTCCCATCCCCTTCATGAGGGGGCCGTTCACGATCTCCAGGGGATTCCGTCCCCCCTGGAGCAGGGCCTCCAGGTCCTCGACGAGCCCCTCCTTGGAACCTTCCAGCACGTTGCGGACCAACCGCTCGTCGGGCGTGCCGCCGAGGATTACCTCTTTTTTGACGGCGACCTTGGCGCGAAAATGCGCCGTGAACTCCGCCACCACCGCGTCGTAGTCGGCGACGGACGCGAACAGCAATTTCTCCGCCAACTGTTTTTCGTTTTCGGGGATGGACGGATACCGAGCCAGCTTCTCCGCGTTCACAATCGCCATGTCCAGCCCCGCCTGAACGCAATGATGCAGAAAAACGGAGTTCAAGACCTCGCGGCCGGCTTCCGGCAGGCCGAACGACACGTTGCTGATGCCCAGGATGGTCTTTGCCCCGCCGAACCGTTGCTTGATGAGGCGCCCCCCCTCCATGGTCTCCCGGGCGGAGCCGATGTAATTCTTGTCTCCGGTGGCGGCGGGAAACACGAGGGGGTCAAAGACCAGATCTTCCGGAACCAACCCGTATTTCTCCGTCAAGAGGCGGTGGCTTCTCTCGGCGACGGCCAGCTTGCGCTCCCGTTTCACGGCCATGCCCTGCTGCTTATCCTCGTCGATACAGCCCACCACCACGGCCGCGCCGTATTTTTTCAGAAGCGGGACGACTTTTTCAAAACGGGACTCGCCGTCTTCCAGGTTGATGGAGTTGATGACGGACCGGCCCATGCACAGCTTCAGCGCGGTCTCCATCACGGCGGGGTCGGTGGAATCGATCATCAGCGGAACTTTTATTTTTTTGGCCAAAAGGGCCGCGAAATGGCCCATGTCGGATTTTTCGTCGCGGTCGGGGTTCGCCAGGCACACGTCGATGATCTGCGCGCCCGACTTCACCTGCCGACGGGCGATCTCCGTCCCCTCCTCGAACTGTCCCGCGACGATCATCTCCCTGAACTTGCGGCTGCCGATGACGTTGGTGCGCTCGCCGACGAGAACCGGTCTCTGGTCCTCATCCGGAACGAACGGCTCAATGCCGGAAAGCGAGAAAATCGGCGCGGGGCGGACCCGGCGCGGCTTCTTTCCATCCGCCATCTGCGCGATGAGCCGGATATGTTCGGGGCCGGTCCCGCAACAGCCGCCCAAAATATTCACCCAACCGTTTTCCGCGAAACGTTCCAGTTTTTTTGCGATCATTTCCGGTGTTTCGTTGTAGCGGCCCTCCTCGTCCGGCAGGCCGGCGTTGGGCACGCAGGACACGCCGAACCGCGAGATTTCCGCCAAGGCGCGGACATGGTCCGTCATGAAATCCGGCCCGGTGGCGCAGTTGATGCCGATAGTGAACAGATCTCTCTGCTGAAGGGAATAATAGAGGGCCTCCACGTCTTGGCCCGCCAGCATGGATCCCATGAGCTCGATCGTCGCCGACACCGAAACGGGGACTTTGTGGCCGGTCGAGGCGAACGCCGCGTCCACGCCGACGAGCGCCGCCTTGATGTTGAGCGTGTCTTGGGCCGTTTCAATGAGGAGCATGTCGACCCCGCCGTCCAACAAGCCGCGGGCCTGCTCGGCGAACGCCTCCGCCAGCGAGTCGAACGTGACCCCTCCCGTCACCGAGAGACTTTTGGTGGTGGGCCCCATGGAACCGGCCACGAAACGCGGCTTGGCGGATGTGGAATATTTACCGGCAACCTCTTTGGCCAGCCGGGCGCCGGCCTTGCTCAGTTCGTAGGCTTTGTCCTGCAGGCCGTATTCGGCAAGGACAATGGCGGTGGTGCCGAAGGTATTGGTTTCAATGACGTCGGCGCCGGCCTTCAGGTATCCTTCGTGAACAGACGAAATCACGTCCGGCCGGGTCAGCAGGAGGTGTTCGTTGCACCCCTCGAACGGCGCCCCGCCGAAATCTTTGGCCGTGAGGCGGAATTTCTGTATCTCCGTCCCCATGGCCCCGTCCAAGACAAGGATTTTCTCCGAAAAAAGCGCGCTTAAATTATTTTTCATACCCGTTAAGATTACATAATTCTAACGACCTTTTTAAGAAAAGGTCGCCGTGCGCATTAAAACCTCTCCACAAGCCGAATACGCGATGTGATAAGATTGTTGAGAACAAAACACCTTACGAGGTGCCACGAAATTGGAAATATTCCGACTCTTTCCGTTCACATGGATCCGCTCAAAACACCGCTGGCTTCTGGCGGGACTTGCGCTGGCCGTCTCATTGGCTGTCGCGGAATGGGCCTTTCGAAGGACCCAGTCAAAAGAACTCATGCCGTGGCGGCATCCGGAACCCTACGTGATGTTCTCCAAGGAGCTCAAATCCCTGGCCGGCGACACGTATCCTCACGAATTCAAGGTATTCATGCTGGGGGGCTCCACGGTGGCGATGGGGGGATGGGTTCG
>JAKLDV010000198.1 GCA_022703335.1 Elusimicrobiota bacterium | reverse complement strand
CGGACCAGGACCGTTTCCACCGCGTCGGTGGACCGCTGGGTGGCCAGGTCGATCTTCCGGATGGATTCCACCTGGTCGAACGGCCACAGGAACCGCATCGGGCCGTCCCAGCCGGGGGACCAGAGGTCCACCACCTCGCCGCGCACCGCCATCTCGCCGACCTGTTCCACGGAGTCCACGCGGCTGTAGGATTGTTGGGAGAGGTGGAGCAGGAAGGCGGAGCGGTCCTTTTTGTCGCCGATCCGCAGGGCGACGTGGCCCGTGCGGAAATCGTCCGGGACCGGAAGGCCCCGTTGGGCCGATTCCCAGGAGGAGAAGAGGAACCGGGCCGCCTCCGGGCCGGACCGCGACCAGGCGGAGAGCGCGGCGGTGCGCACGTCCTCCTCTTCTTCGGAGAAATAGGCGGCTTCGGAGGGGGCGGCGGGGGTCTGCCAGCGTTCCAGCGCCTGGAAATCGTCGAAGAGGTTCTGCGCCGCCTCGTCGGTGGCGGCCAGCACCAGCCAGCGCGGGTGGGCCCGGCGGTTTTGCAGCAGCCACCACGCCTCGCTGCCGCCGGGGAGGCCGGAGATGCGCGTTATGTTTTTTTCTTTTGACGGTTCAGTCAACCGGTTTCTCCCTTATTTGCCCATCGTTTCGATCCCTCAAACAGCAAAGGCCTTCTCCCTTTTAATGGGGGGAAGGTGCGGATGACAGGGATTTTATCTTATCGCAGGGCTTACCGCCCTGCACCTGTGTCCCCTTTCTTTGCTCGTACAAAGAAAGGGAACCGAAAGAAATACGCCCCTGCGGGCAATCCGTCGGCGAATTTCCGGCGGCCGTGAACTCATCCCTTTCAAACGCCGTGAAAGGGATTCAAACATCACGGCCTGTCAGCTCCGAAAATTCGCCTCCTTCAAAACGCCCTTAAGGGGGGTATTATCAAAAGATTTCAGAACCCCCTGAGCCGGTTATGAGCCGAGGCGATTTTCGGACAGTAGACACCGGAGGATGTTTGAGCAGGCCGTCGGACATTAAGGCCTGTGAGTTCCGCCGGTGCCGAAAATCGCGGAGCGAATGGCGATAAGGGGTGTCGTTCTTTTGCTGACTTTTCTTGGACAAGCAAGAAAAGTCAGTTGCCGCCGGGCAATCCCGGCGCCGTTTATTTAAAAGCGGGAATAAGAGTGGCTATGACAAGTCCGACGGTTCCCCCGACAAGGCAGCAAGTTGCCCAAACAAGCTGTTTTGGGGATTTTTCCATTCGATCGGCCAGCCTATGTTGAAAAATCAATGTTGACGCAAGAGACCGGATATCGGGATTTTTTGCCCAATCGCCGGTTTTTTCGAAAGATTTTTTTTGCTTCGCTGAATTCTTGCCATTTCTCATCAGTATGGATATCGCTCATTATTCTTCCTCAATACAAATCAAAATCAATTTATTTTGTGAACTCGGACACGCTCTCGATGTGGGACGTCTGCGGGAAGAGGTCCACCGGGGTGCAGCGGCGGAGGTGGTAGCCGCCGGTGACGAGGTAGCGGGCGTCCCGCGCCAGGGTGGCCGGATCGCAGGACACGTACACGATCTTTTTCGGCTCCAACCGCATCAGCGCCCGCAGCACGTGCTGTTCGCATCCGGCCCGCGGCGGGTCCAGCACCACCGTGCCCAGCCGGTCGCTCATGCCTTTGCGGAACCGGCCCCGCGCCAGCGAGGTTTCGCATCGGCCGAGGAGGAACCGCACGTTGCGCAAATTGTTCCACCCGGCGCTGGCGATGGCGTCTTCCACGGCCTGCGGGTTTTCCTCCACGGCCCACACGAAACGGGAGTTCTTCGCCAGCATCTGCGCGATGGCGCCCACGCCCGCGTACAGTTCCAAAACGCTCTCCTGGGGGTTCGGCGCCGCGAAACTTTCCACCATCCGGTAAAGTTTCTCCGCCATGGCGTGGTGCACCTGGAAGAACGAGCCCGGCGAAAGCCGGAACTTCAGGCGCAGCATCTCCTCCGCGAGATACCGTTTTCCGTGCAGGTGGCGCCATTCCGGCCCGAGGACGACGTTGCCGGGATGGACGTTCACGTTCTGAAAGAGGCTGACCACGAAAGGGCAGGCGGCGGTGAGGTGGCGGGAGAACTCCACCGCGTGGGGGAAAGAGGGGCCGTTGGTGACCAGGGCGGCCAACGCCTCGCCCTTGGCGTTGGTGCGGACCAGCAGATGCCGCAGCCAGCCGCGCCGCGCGTCCTGGTCGTAGGCCTGCACCGGGTTTTTCAGGAACCATTCCCGCACCGCCCGGAAGACCCGCACGGATTCCTCCGTCTGCACCAGACAATCTTCAAAAGGCACGATGTGGTGCGAGCCGGGGGCGTAAAAACCGGCGGTGAGTCGGCCGTCCCGTTCCGTGAACGGGATCTGCACCTTGTTGCGGTACCGCCAGGCCGACCCGTCTCCGCGTTTGGCGTCCGCGGGCGCGACGGCGGGGGAGTTGACCGGAACGGTGTCCGACACCGGCGGTTTTCCGATGCGGCCGATGCGCTGGAGCGCCTCCTCCACCAGTTTGCGTTTGGTCAGGAGCTGGTAGTCGTAGGAGAGGTGCTGCCAGTCGCAGCCGCCGCAGGAATCAAAGAGCGCACAGGCGGGCGTCCTCCGGGAGGGCGAGGCTTCCACGATCTCTTCGGGATGGGCCGTACAATACGAGGGGTGTTCATCAACGACACGGGCCTTGACGACCTCGCCGGGTATG
>JAKLDV010000197.1 GCA_022703335.1 Elusimicrobiota bacterium | reverse complement strand
GCTATTACGCCCACAACGGCCACGACCCGGGCGCCAACGACCCGGTCGGCCTCTACTACTACCGCATCAACGGTGGTGCCTTCGAGCGCGTCACGGTGGACTACGGCACCCCCGACAAGCACAGCGGCGCGGGCATCTACTTCTGGGTCGAGGACGTGGACAAGAACGGCTGGAAAGACATCCTCGCCCCCGGCAAGGAAGGCCTCCACCTCTTCATGAACCAGGGCCCCGCCCCAGCCCCGCCCGCCAAGTAATTCCCCCGAAAACAAAAGCCGCGCGTTCCGGTATGGAACGCGCGGCTTGTGTTTTTCACTGGTGGAGCAGTGGGGGATCGAACCCCAGACCTCCGCATTGCGAACGCGGCGCTCTCCCAACTGAGCTACTGCCCCAGCGGCCCGCGTATCTTAGCAATTTCCGCCGCGGGTCCGCAAGTTTCCCTCCGCGAAAAAACCGGAAAAGCGGGGCGCGGGGCTTGACGCAACGGCCGTTCATCAGATACGTTTCGCCAGCGGAACCCAAGGGAGACCATGGCATGAAAAAGATCCTGAAGGCCGGCCAGCACGTGGTGGGGATGGACATCGGGGGCACGAAAATGATGGCCGCGGTGTTCGACAGCGATTTCAACATTGTCGGTGTGTGCAAGAAAAAGAGCAAGACCAAGTCCCGTGAGCGGTCGGAAGACCGCATCGTCAAGATCATCGAGACGGCCATTGAGGCGGCGGGCAGCCCCAAGATCAGCGGCATCGGCGTGGGCTCGCCCGGACCGCTCGACCCGGACACCGGGGTGATCATCGACACGCCGAACCTCGGCTGGAAGAATTTTCCCCTCGCGGAGATGCTCAGGAAGCGGTTCGGGGTGCCGGTCGTGGTGGACAACGACGTGAACGTGGGCACCTACGGCGAGTGGTGTTTCGGCGAGATCAGCGGGTGCCGCCATGTGGTCGGCATCTTCCCCGGCACCGGCATCCGCGGCGCGGTGCTCATTGACAAGCACCTGATCCGCGGCAGCCGCGAGGTCGCGGGCGAGATCGGCCACATGACCGTCGAGGTCGGCGGCCCCTTCTGCGGCTGCGGCAAGCGCGGGTGCCTGGAGGCCGTCGCCTCGCGCATCGCCATCTCCAAGGAGATCGCCGCCCTGGCCATCCGCGAGGACGCTCCCTTCATCCTCGAAAAGTGCGGCACCGACCTGGCGACCATCCGCAGCGGCGTGATCGCCGAGGCTGTCGCCAAAGGCGAGAAGAAGGTGGAGGACGTGGTCCGACGCGCGGCGTACTACATCGGGATCGCGGCGGGGAACCTGATCAACATCCTCAGCCCCGAGGTGGTGGTGGTCGGCGGCGGGCTCGTCACCGCCATGCCCGACCTGTTCATGAAGGAGATCAGGCGCGGTGTGGCCGACCACGCCATGCCCTTCCTGCGCAAGAATGTCCGCATTCTCCCGGCAACCCTTGGGGACAACGCCACGGTGATGGGGGCGGCCCACATGATCGCCACACGCATCAAGTCCGCCCCCTTGAAGCGGAAGGCGCGCGCGCGGTGAGAACCCACCCCGCCGCGGACGTTCCGCGCCGGGGAAACGGCTTCGGGGCCTGTGCTACAATGCCCCCGGCGGGAACGCTTCGGCCGTCTCCCGCCCGGTTTCGGGGCCGTGGGACGGCTCCCTTTCCCTGTCGGGGCGTGGCGCAGTCCGGTTAGCGCGCCTGCTTTGGGAGCAGGAAGTCGCCGGTTCGAATCCGGCCGCCCCGACCATTCATCTCCCCTCCCCTCCCCCGCCCCGCGCCGCGTCCGCGCGGGAAGGCGCGCGCCCCCCCTGGAAAACGGTTGCATTGCCGGGGCAGAACATGATATTGTCTATAGCCTAAGTCTGGAATGAAACATGAAGCTGACCAGCCGCAGTGAATACGCATTGCTCGCCCTCCTCTGCCTGGCGCGCCACAACACGGAGGCGTTTATCAGCGGCGAGACGATCGCGCAGGAGCAGGGCATTCCGCCGAAGTTCCTCCAGCAGATCCTGTTTGCCCTGAAGCGCTCGCGCTACGTGCACAGCTCCAAGGGGCAGCACGGCGGCTACCGCCTCGCCCGGCGCCCCGAGGAGATAACCTTGGCGGAGATTGTGCGGCTGTTCGACGGGGCCCTCGCCCCCACGGAGTCGGTGAGCAAGTATTTTTACGAGTCCACACCCATCGAACGGGAGGAGGGGCTGTTGAACGTGTTTCGCGCGATCCGCGACCATGTGGCCGAGAAACTGGAGAAAACCACCCTGGCCGATGTGATGTGATTGCCCCTTTTTTTTGCGGTGTTACCAGACTTACCCTATTTGATAACTTTTTCCACTAAGAAAGGTTGCCTTATGATTGAGACCATTACCCTCCTTGGCGGCACGGGAAAACTGGAGGCGCCGGAACCGGTCCGGCGCGTGGACCTGAACATGGGGGACGTGGTGAGCATTGTCGGTCCGACGGGATCGGGGAAGACAACCCTGATCAACGACATTGAGCTGTTCGCCGACAATGACACCCCCACGGGGCGGCGGGTGCTGATCAACGGGGAGCGGCCGCCGGCCGTCTACCGGGACGACCCGGCCCGCAACCCGATCGCGCTGATCACGCAGCACACGAATTTCCTCTCCGACATGCCGGTGCGCCAGTTCTTGGGCACCCATGCGGGGATACGCAACGACGACCGTTCGCGCGTGGAGCGCCTGGTGGCCCAGACGCTGGAGTTTGCCAACGAGC
>JAKLDV010000196.1 GCA_022703335.1 Elusimicrobiota bacterium | reverse complement strand
GTTTTTTCATTTTAAGTTCCCCTCTCTCATAAAACGCTGGATCCCCGACGAAAGCATTCGGGGATAACGAATGAAACTTCCTGGCGTTGAAAAAATCGTCATTTGAGCCACAACAGCGGATCCACCGCCACGCCGCCCACGCGCAACTCGAAATAGACCACCGGGCGCCCTTGGTCGTCCTGTCCGGGGACGCCGATGGATTCCCCGACGGACACCTTCTGTCCGCGGGCCACGTTGAGTTGCCCCAGGTGACCGTAGATGCTGAAAAGCCGGTCCGGATGCTGAACCAGGGCCATCAGCCCGTAACTCATGAATTCGCCGGCGTAGAGCACCTCGCCTTTTTCCACGGTGCGGATGGCCGCCGAGGCGGTGGGCCGGAGCTTGATGCCGTTGGAAAAAACGTACGTGTCCAACTCCGGATGTTTCGACCGGCCGTATCGTTCGATAACGGTGCCGTCCACGGGCCAGGGAAGCTTGCCGGGTTTCCGGGCCACGGCGGCGAAAGCGCCCTTTTTGGCCGGAGGTTTCTGGGCCGCCGCCTTGGCCAGCTCTTCCTGTTGGCGGCGGAGGAGCGTCTGCAGGAGTTTTTCCATTTCTTCCGCCGAAGACTGAAGTTCGCGGATCTCCTGTTCCAGAATGGCCCGCCGGCCGGCGACGGTCTTGTAAAGCGACTGCATCTGTTTGCCGGCAGTTTCAGCCCGTTTTTCCTCCCGTTCTCGGTTCAAACGGAGTTTCTGGAGTTCTATCTCCAGGCCGACGAGTTCCTCGCGCAGCCCCTCCACCTGGGCGTGGTGCTGTTGCGCGAAGGAGAGACTCTGCGTCTTCTCCTTCAGGGCGGCCCGGCGGTAGGCGGTCTCCACCTGGGCCGCGGCGCCCAGCGCCAACCGGCGCATGTAAAATGTCCGCAGTTCCCGCGAGAGGATGTCGGCCCACTGGCCGATCTCCAACCGGGACGCCCACAGGCGCTCCTCCACGGATTTCCGCTTGTTTTCGGTTTGGCGGACCTGGGACTGGGACTCCTTGAGCGCGGCGCGGGAGGCCTTCAGTTCCCGCGAAATCTTTTCCACTTCCGCGGCCAGTTCCTTCTCCTTGCGCGCCGCGACCGACCGTTCGTCGGCCTTTTTCTCCAGTTCGCCCTGTATCTTCCGCAGGTCCTTCTGTTTCGAGCGGATCTGGCCGTCGATCTTCACGGCGAAGGTCACCGCCGGAAACATGCAAAGAAGGAAAACGATCCAGACAAGGGCGCGGCCGGAAAAAACGCGCCGAGGCGGGGCCGCTCTCCGGGGACGTCCCACGAGCATGATCAGGATTCTTGAAAGAGGTTCTGGACCAGCGCCACGAGATACCCCGCCGCCGTTCCCGCCCAGAGCACCCGCCAGAATATATGGGCCACGAAGGTGCCGGCCGCCCATAAACCCAGGAGCGAACCGGCGAACCCCGCGAGAGCGCAGAACAGAAGGACTTTCCCCTGAAACGTCATCTTCGGAAAGAACAACAACCGGCCCGTCAAAAGCACCAGAAGCACCGCCCCGCCCCACAACAGGCTCAGCAGGGAAATGTCCAGATAATAAAGGAGGCGCTGAAGCGCGTCCAGCCGCCGCACCCGGGCGGTGTCGTAGGCCACTTCTTCCACCCCGTCCAGCTCTTTGATCTTATGGGCGGAATGTTCGAGATAATCGCTCCGGAGGAAAAACGGGGCCCAACGGACATCGAACGAATCCGGGAACGGGTTGCGCCCGGCCAGCGTCAGGGTTTGGGAGAAGGTCGGTTCCTTTTTTACGTTGTCGAGGGCTTCTTCTTTGGAGATGAACCGGATGGCCTTGATGCCCGGGAAAGACTGGATGGTCTCTTAGATGGAGGGCCGGTCGGCATGGTTGGCGAGGAAGACGATCCATGCGATGTCGGAAGTCTCCGAGGCGACATGCCGCCGAAGGGCGTCCCGCTGGTCCAACAGAAGGCAGGCGACGAAGGAAAGGAGGATGCTGACCAAGACAACGGCGCCGTAGGCCCACGCCCGGGATCTCCATTCCGTCCAGAAAGCTGCGAAAAATGCGGCCACGGTTTTTTGAGAGAGAAAAATCCGTCCCCGGGCCGATGGAAGGCCGGGCTCTCCGTTGTCTCCTCCTTGAGGTTTTCCCCTGCGGCGGGGCGGCACAACTTTTTTATTTTAGCAAAATAAGCCGGTGGGAAGAAGACGTGTCGGACCGGCCTCCCGGCGCCGTTCAGAAGACAGGGATCGGGCGATTCGAGAGGGAAAGATCCGGGTCCCGCGCGGGGTCACCCCTCAGGCCGTCAGGAAAGCGGCCAGTTCGGCCAGGCCGGTCATCGATTGACGGACGAAGACGGCGCGTTTTTCCGGCAAAGCCGAACGGCCTTCCCACGCTTTGTCCATCGCCTGCGCCAGAGAACGCGGGTCCAGTTCCGAAGGCCGAAGAAGAGGGACGACTTCCAACGAACGCGCGATGCGGCCCAGTTTGGAATGTTCGGCGACCGCCACGCAGGGCCGGCCGCTCAAGACAGCGGCCAGGACGCCGTGAAACCGCATGCTGACCACCAGGTCGTAATTCGACAGAATGCGGAAAATATCGTCGGGTGTTTGGGCCAGTTCCATCCGGCTGAAAAAATCGAGCCGCGCGCGCAGACGGCCCAGGGCGGGCACGTCTTCGTCGGCATGGAACGGCAAAAAAGCGTGTTCCTCTCCCGGCTTCCGCGGCAAAGCGTTCAACACACGCGTCCACGCCGGCAGGTGGCGCGACGGGTCGGGAAACCGCAAGATCCACAGCATCCGGGCCC
>JAKLDV010000195.1 GCA_022703335.1 Elusimicrobiota bacterium | reverse complement strand
ATTCCCGGCTTTTGCGGATCTGCCGCAGGGCCTCTTCCACGTCGATCCCCCGGCGGTGGCACAATTCTTCCAGCGTGTCCGTCTCCTGATAACAGCAGCTCATGCAGCCGCCGACGTGGAATTTCTGATAGAGGGTCCGCTGGGCGCTGGGGAACGCCGCCAAAATGTCCTTCATCCGCATCTTCTTGGAAAGAGGCGGGGCGTCCATCGGCGGGTTCCTTTTCTCGCGCGGCTTACTTCGGTGTGATTTTTATGGCGGTGGCGGGGCAGACGCTTTCGCAGGCCATGCAGAAGATACAGGCTTCCTCTTTGGCCGGGTCCGCCTTTTTGGCGGAGGAGGCGTGGCCGGGGGATTCCACCCACTCGAACACGCTCTCCGGACAGGCATCGAGGCAGGCGCCGTCGCCGGTGCACAGATCGAAGTCCACCGCCACCCACGTGCCGTGGATGCCGAGCTTGGCCGGTTTTTCTTCCGGCCCCCACACGGCGTGGCCCTTGTGGTCGCCTACTTTCTTTCGATTGGTCTGAAAATCCTGGTCAATGACGGACATAAAATTCTCCTTTGTGCGATGTCGTGAAGTGGAATTTTTCTGCGGCACCCAACATATGAATTTTACCATTCGGGGAAATTAAAGTAAAGCCGCCGGCCCGGACGAACCACGCGCCGTTCGGGGGCAACGGAACCTCAAGCCCCCGTCAACAGCCGGTGCAACACCTCCGCCACATCGACCATCCGGTAGGGCTTCATGAGGATCTCGGCAAACCCGTATTCCTTGTGGTTCGCCATGACGGGATCGTTCGAGTAGCCGCTGGAGGCCACGGCCTTCACGGCCGGGTCGATCTCCCGCAGAGCCGACAGCGCCTCCTTGCCTCCCATGCCGCCGGGCACGGTGAGGTCCAACACCACCGCGGCGTAGGGTTTCCCCCCCTCCCGGGCTTTCCGGAACATCTCCACGGCCTGTCCGCCGTCTTCGGCGAAATCCGCCTCATACCCCAAATCCGGGAACAGCCGCATCGCCAGCGACCGGACGAACCGGTCGTCGTCCATCACCAGAATCCGCCCGCTTCCCCGAATGACCTTCCGTTCCGACGGGGGGCGGGCCACGGTTTTCCCCGGAGAGGCGGGGAGATAGATGTGGAACGTCGTCCCCTCCCCCAACCGGGAGTCCGCCGTCAGATGACCGCCGTGTTTCTTGACGATGGAAAAACTTGTGGCCAAACCCAATCCGCTCCCGAACTGTTTTGTGGAAAAATAGGGGTCGAAAATCTTGGGCAGATGTTCGGCGGAGATGCCGACGCCGAAGTCCTTGAGGGACAATTTGACGTACGGGCCGGCGGGAAGCGGCAGGGTTCCGCCCGAAACAGCCAGGTTCTCCGCCGACACCTCCAAAGTCCCCCCCTGGGGCATGGCCTGCACGGCATTGATCACGATATTGCTGACCACCTGCGTGATCTGTCCTTCGTCGGCCTCCACCGGATGGAGGTCGGCGGCGATACGAAACTCGCATTTCACCTTGGAGCCCCGGGCCACGAAGAACGCCGTCTCCCTCACGATCTTTCCCGGGTCGATGATCTTTTTCACGGGCCTTCCGCCCCGGGCGAACGTGAGGAGCTGATGCGTCAAATTCTTCGCTTCCAGCGAAGCGTTTTCCGCCTCGCTCAGCATTTCGACCATCTCGCTCATCGGCGGCGCGACCAGTTTCGCCAGGTTGATGTTGCCCAAGATCCCCGTGAGGATGTTGTTGAAATCGTGCGCAAGGCCGCCCGCCAACATCCCCAGCGCGTCCAGTTTGCTGACCTTGAGCAGTTCGTCCTCCATTTTCTGCCGTTCCGTCATGTCGCGGAAAACCAGGACGAGCCCGACGGCCTGACCGTCTTTGTCGCGGATGGGCGCGACGGTCTCTGCGATCACCCGCCGGGTCCCATCCCGGGAAACCAGCGTCGCGCGGACGACCGGCTCCTTGCCGTCTCCCGCGCGGAGCATCTCGCTGACGAGCCCCTCGCGGCGTTGACCGGGCTCCTCGTCGGCCATGCGAAACACCTCTTCCAACGCGCGGCCGGCGGCGTCGGCTTCTTTCCAGCCCGTCAACCCCTCGGCCACCTTGTTCATCAGGGTCACCCGTCCTTGCACGTCCGTCGTGACGACCGCATCGCCGATGCTCCTCAAGGTGACCGCCAGCCGTTCCTTCTCGTGCCGCAGCGTCTCCTCGGCTTTTTTCCGCTCGGTGATGTCCTGGTTCACGCCGTATGTCTTGACGGTCCTTCCCTGGGCGTCCTTCACGATAAAAAACCGGATGCTGATGTATCCGACCCCGCCGTTCGCATAGACGATGCGGTGTTCGAACCGGCGGCTGTAATTCGGATCATTCGTTTCGATCGCTCCCCGGACCTCCCGGCTGACGATCGACATGTCCTCGGGGTGGACAAAACGTTTCGCGTAATCGGCGGAAGAGACGACATATCCCCCCACCTGCTCGGCGGTCGTATGGAAAATGGCGTAAAACGCGTCGGTGAACGTGAACTTATCCGTCGGCACGTCATATTCCCATGGACCGAGGGTCGCCATCATCAGGGCGTTGTTCAACTGCGCCTCACTCGCCCGCAGCGCCTCCTCCGCTTTTTTCCGCTCGGTCACGTCCGAATCCGAGCCGCGGTATCCCCGGAGATTCCCGTCCGCGTCCAACAGGGGGATGCCGTTGGTGGACAGCCAGAGGACCCGGCCGTCTTTGGTCTCCGCCTTATTGAGGAGGTCCCGGAAAGGCTTTTTCTGGGACATGATCTCGAGAGACGCGCGCG
>JAKLDV010000194.1 GCA_022703335.1 Elusimicrobiota bacterium | reverse complement strand
GGCCGAGATGGCGCGCCTCGCGCCGATCCTGCGCGCGCGCGCGGCGACGCGCGGCCGCCCGGTCGAGCTCGAGGCCTCGGGCGGCATCGACGAACGCACGATCGCCGACGTCGCACGCTCGGGCGTGGACCGCATCTCCGTCGGCCGGTTGACTCATTCCGCCCCCGCCCTCGATATGAGTTTGGAAGTGACCCGCATCCGATGACGCCGTCTCGTCGCGGATCCTCGCCTTTCCGACGACGCCTCCTCCCACAAAAAGAAGTTTTGACAGTGCTGCGGAACGCCCGGGGCCGCTATGTCTCCGGCAGCCGTCTGGCCGCCGGGTTGTGCTTGACGCGCGCCGCCATCCATAAACAGGTGGTCCGCTTGAGGGAATGGGGTTACGACATCACGGGGACGAACCGGAAAGGATACCGGTTGGAAAATTCCCCGCAGGCGCTGGACACGGACCGTTTTCGCGCCGCCTCGTTGGGGCGACCGATCTGCCATTTCCCATCCCTCGGTTCGACGCAGGACGAATTGAAGGAGCGCGCCCTGGCCGGCGCGCCCCAAGGCACGCTTGTCTTGGCGGACGAGCAGACCTCCGGTCGGGGGCGAATGGGGCGCCGGTGGCTTTCGCCCAGGGGGGGGTTGTGGTTCTCTCTTCTTTTGCGCCCGGCGATCCCTCCGGCGCAGGTGCCGGCGCTGGCGCTGGTGGCCGCGTTGGATTGGGCGATGGTTTTGCGGCGCGCGACGGGGCTTCCGGCTTGCGTGAAATGGCCGAACGATGTTTGGATCGACAACCGCAAGGTGGCCGGCATTTTGACGGAGATGTCGTCGGAGATGGACCGCGTGCACTGGGTCGTTCTCGGCGTGGGGGTGAACATCAATAATCCCTCTCCCCGGGGGATGACGCCGCCCGCCGCCTCCCTTCGTGAAATGACCGGGAAACCGTTCTATCGGCAGGCGCTGTTGGAGGATTGGCTGAAACGCTTCGCCGGGAGTCTTCGACGCTATCAACGGGATGGTTTTTCGGCGTTTCGCCGGGACTGTGAGGAGTGCCTTTCGATGAAAGGCCGGACGGTCGTTTGTGAAACGGCCCAAGGGACTGTGGCGGGGCGAGTGGAAGGCATCGACGGCGAGGGGCGGCTCCTTCTGCGGACAGCGGCCGGTTTGCGCCGTTTCGGCGAAGGCGCGATACGGCTGAAAAAAGGAGACGAACGGGCTTGACTTGGGTTACGACGGACTATATACTAAAACGTCCGTGCTTGGAGCCGGTCGGAAGTGTTTTTGGGGAGGACGTTTCCATTCCAAAGGTTTTTGGGAAGTCGGATTTTTTCGGACACGGCGTTTTTTGAGGGGAAAACAGGAATGTCGACTAAAGTCGGGGCACTGAGAGTCTTCATCATCGACGGCGACCACGCCTTTGTCAAGGCCTTCGCCGAGCGGTTCAAACAACTGTCGGTGTATACGGTCATGGTGGACATCTGTCCGACCGGCGCGGAGATGCTGGACCGCATCTACCGTCAGTCCTACGACCTCATTTTCCTGGACATGAACCTGGCGGATATGGATTCCCTCGAAGTCCTTTCCCGCGTGGGACAGACCACGCCGCCTCTCCCGCTGGTGATGATGGGGGGAACCAACAACGCGCGCATGGCCGTGGAGGCGATGAAGCGGGGGATTCTCGACTTCCTCATGAAGGACGATCTGCTCACCCTGGACCTGGCGGGGTTGATTCAGCGGCTGATGGATTCCTTCCGCCTCCGCCGGGAAAATGCGGAACTGGTGCAGATCAATCAGATGAAGGACGATTTCCTGGCGACCATCTCCCACGAGCTCCGCACGCCGTTGACGTCCATCCTGGGATTGAGCGAGGTGCTCCTCACCGGCCGCATGGGGACGCTGGAAGAGAAGCAGGCGCAGAGTCTCAAGAAGATCTTGGAGCAATCCCACCTGCTGGTCAAGCTCATCAATCAGTTGTTGGATATCCGTGCCCTCTCGCAGGGGGGGGCGATGTTGGCCATGAAGCCGATCTCCCTGCGGGAGTTGGCCATCAAACAGGCCACCACCATGCAGACCCTTTTCGACAAGAAGGGGGTGCAGCTGATTTTTGAGAATACTGAGGAGCCGCTCTTCGTTCAGGCCGACCCGGACAGCCTCTCCAAGGTCTTCGAACACCTCGTTTCCAATGCGCTGAAGTTTACGCCGCGGGAGGGCAAGGTGTTCGTCGAAACGAAGAGCATCGAAAACGGCCAGGCGCAGTTCCGGGTGAGGGACACGGGACGTGGAATTCCGTCGGAGGCGTTGCCTTACGTGTTCCAGAAGTTCTTCCATGTGGACAAGACCCTCACGCGGCCTTACGGCGGGATGGGATTGGGCCTGGCGTTCTGCCGCGAGGTGGTGGAGGCCCACAGCGGACGTGTGTGGGTCGAATCCAAAGGCCTCGGACAGGGCACCAGCGTGACGGTCTTGCTGCCCGTGCTGCGGGACCACGTGGCGGCCGTCGACAAAAAGGCGGCTCCGGCGGCGGGGGTCCCGACGGCGGCCAAAAAAACCGTTCTGTGGGTGGACGACAATCCGAACCTCCTGGACCTTGTGGAATACGGCTTCGTCGGGTTCCCGCACCCCGTCACGCTCATGACGGCGACCGGCGGCATCACCGCCCTCACCAAACTGCGGACGACCATCCCGGACCTCATCGTGCTGGACATCATGATGTCGGACATGGACGGTTTGGAACTCATGGAGCGTCTCAAGGCGGATCCTCAGACGCGGGACATCCCCATCCTGGTCGTCAGCGGGTACAAAGACGCCGCCAAGATCGCCA
>JAKLDV010000193.1 GCA_022703335.1 Elusimicrobiota bacterium | reverse complement strand
ATTTCGACGCTTTGGCGGAAGGAGTCAACTACATCTCCGTGCGCGCCTACGATACGGCGGGAAGCACGGTGGGGCTGACGGACGCTTTCTATGTGAAGAAAGACACCGCCGCACCGCAGGTGGTGAACAACATCGCCGGAGGCGATACGGCGTGGCGCCGGACGGCGGGGACCGCCTACGACGTGGATTTCCTTTCCGGCAGCAGCCAGCTTCTGCGCGCCGCGCAATACACCGTAAACAGCCTTCCTTCCCTGCCGGGCGGCGCGGGGGACATCGTCGGATGGACGGACATTTCACCCCAACCCCTCAACGTGACCCAATACACCGCGGACTGGGCCGTCAATTTCTCCGCGTTGCAGACGGGCGGGACCAACTATGTTTCCGTGCGGACCTGGAAAGCCACCGGAGCCACCGCCACCGTGACCGACGCCTTTTTCATCCGGAAAGACATCCTCGTGCCGGGCATCACCGATCCCGCGCCCGGGGACGACACCGTTTGGCGCAACGCCAACACGGGCGTTTATGACGTGGATTTCAACGACACCCCCGCCTTGAACGGTTCGAATCTTTCCAAGTTCCAGGTCCGGGCCAGCACCTCCTCCGGCGGCACGGGGCCTTTTTCGCCCGATTGGACGGACGTGCTCACTCTGAACGCCACCTACTACACGACGAACTGGTCTCTCCCGACCGCGGTGTTCACCGGCCTGAAAGAGGGGCAGAATTACGTCAGCCTGCGGACGTACGACGGGGCCGGCAATACCTACTCATTGACCGACGCCTTTTTTGTCCGCAAGGACACCACGCCGCCTTCCATCACCAACAACATGGGTGCCGGCGACACGGCGTGGCGGCGGCAGAACAACGGCGCCTACAACGTGGATTTCGCCGACACCGGCGGGAGCCAGTTGGCTCGTTTCGAAGTCAAAGCATCCACTCTTCCCGGCGGCGCCGGGCCTTTCCTCTTTGATTTCACAACGGTCGTTGCCAACATCAACGCCGCCTCCTATACGACGGATTGGGCTCTCCCCGGAACCCTGTTCAACCTCCTCCAGGGCGGCACCAACTACGTCTCGGTGCGCGTCTTTGACGCCGCCGGATCCACCACCGCCGCCGTCGACGCCTTTAAAATCCTCAAGGACACCGCGGCGCCCGTGGTTTCGGACAGCCAGTCGGGGGACGACGCCTGGCGGAACGCCGCCGGCGCCGCCTACAACGTCTCCTTCGCCGACGCGCTGTCGCGCCTGGACACGCTGCAATACGCCGTCTGGACCGGCGCCGGTCAAACCGGAACGCCGGTTTTGAGTTATACAACCATCGCCGGACCCAACCTCGGCCAACCGTCGTATTCGACGCCCTGGTCCGTGGATTTCGCCAACCTGGCGGCCGGAACCAATTACGTCTCCGTGCGCGCCTGGGACACGGCCGGGTCCACCCAAACGACTGTCGACGTCTTCTATGTGAAAAAAGACACCTCTCCGCCCGTGGTGACGGACAATCAACCGGGCGACGAACTCTGGCGCAACGCCGATCCCGGCGCGGCGTATAACGTGGACTTCCAGGATCCCCTCTCCCTCCTGGCCACCGTTCAATACACCGTGAACAGCGCGGCCGGGCTGCCGTCCGGAACCGGCGACGTCATCGCCTGGACGAACATCGTCGCGCCGCCGCTGAACCAAGCCTCCCACACCGCCGACTGGGCTCTGAATTTCTCGCTGTTGCACGAAGGCACCAACTACGTCTCCGTACGCGCCCACGATACCCTCTCCCAGGGGACGACGGTGCAGGACGTCTTCGTGGTGCGCAAAGACACCACCCCGCCCACGGCGCAGGACAACAATTCGCCCAACGACACGCTGACCCTCTCCGCCCCGGGAACGCTGTATGACGTGGACTTCCTCGACCTCGGCGGCGCCGCGCTGGACCACGCCGAGTACACGGTCTGGACCGACCCCAATTTCGCCGGAGGGCAGATCCTGCCCTACACGGACATCATACTCTCCATCAACGCCACCTATTACATCGAAGACTGGCCGGTGAACTTCAACGCCCTGCCCAACCACGCCACCTCCTACGTGAGCGTCCGGATTTATGACAACGCGGGGAACGCCGCCGTGTCCACAGACGTCTTCAAAGTCATCAAAGAGGCCCAGGTCCCCGTCATCAGCGACAACCAATCCGGCGATGCCGTCTGGCGCGACCAAAACGACGGCACCTACGACGTGGATTTCCAGGCGCTGTCCGGCCAGAACCTGGACAAGTTCCAGGTCCGTTCCAGCACCAAACCCGGCAACGCCGGACCGTTCACCTCGGACTGGACGGACGTGGCCACCGCCATCGGCGACACCCTCTACACGACGAACTGGTCCCTGCCGTCGACGGTGTTCGAGGCCATGCTCAACGACGCCACCAACTACGTGTCCGTGCGGATCTACGACCTCGTGCCGTCCAGCAACACCCAGGCGGACGTGTTCTACGTGCGCAAATCCACCTCCGGCCCGACCATCACGGACCTCCAGGACGGCGACACCACTTACCGGTCCGCCGCCGGAACGGCCTACAACGTGGACTTCCACGATCCCGGCGCCGGACTCCAACGGGCGGACTACACGGCTTGGTCCCAGACCGGCCGGGCCGGGACGATGCTCAAAGACTGGACGGCGATCTTCACCTCCGGCGGCGGACTGACCGATTACACAACGGACTGGACGGTGGATTTCGCCTCGTTGCGCGACGACAAGGTGCTGCTCAAGTCCGATGGCTTCCCGACCTACAACTTGGCTGCCATCGTGGATGATCACCTGATGGGCATCACCCACATCATGCGCGCTGAT
>JAKLDV010000192.1 GCA_022703335.1 Elusimicrobiota bacterium | reverse complement strand
GGCTGTTCCGGCGGTTCCGGGAGGGGACGTTCGCCGGGAGGGTTCCCCCTCCCCCAGCTCCAACAGGTAGGCTTCGAACACCACGGTGCCGTCCTTGTCTCGGAATTGGGCGACCGGGCCGAATTTCTTCCGACGTTGAAGAGCCCAGGATTTGATGAGGTCGAAGTCTTTCTGATAGTTGGCGTATCCGCAGTTGTCGTTGACGATGAGGAGTTCGCGGTCGGATTGTTCCGAGAGACGTTTTTCCCAGAGAGGGAAGAAATCTTCTTCGCGGCAGAGGAAGAGCGGGTGTTCGGTGACGGAACCGATCACCGTGGTTTTTATCCGGGGGTCGATGCAATAGAGGTTGTCCGCCAGATCGGACGACATGACCCAGACGGGGCGCCGGCCCGTGGGGTGGAGACGGAGCCACTCGCCGACGTCGTGGACGGCGTCCGTGAATCTCCGGCCCGCCCCGGTCTCTTTCATCCGGTGAAAGTAGTCGGCCAACAGGCGCGCCTCGCCATAACAGAAAGAGACGAGAAAAACGATCGTCAGACCCCGCAAAAACCGACGCTCCCGGAGAAGGGCGAAAAGTTGCGAAAAGGCCAACGCCAGAACGATCTGCGGGAAAGGGAAAAAGACAAACATGTATTGGGAATCGCGCGGGGTGCCTTGGATCCGGGAGACGTGGGAGACGACGGACATGATCTGCATGACGACAAAAAGTGAGAGCAGCCCGAGCACGGTTTTTCGGGAAGGAAGATTTTTCCGAAAAGCCGGCAGGAGGGCGCAAAAAATAAAAGCCGCCCAGAAGGCCGCGGGGTAAAGGGAATTCCCCGGAGGGGACGCCTGGAAGAAGTTTTCATAGGGTCGATGCCCCAGCAAAAAAAGGTGGAACCCCCCGATGGCGCGATGGAGGACGTCCCACGAGATCGACGGGGAATGGCCGGAGGCGGCCAGGTGTTGCAACGCCAGGGGAAGGGTCGGGGTGTCGATCCGGAGTTCGGTGCGCCACATCAGGAACGTGCTGGCGAGGAACCCCAGCCCGGCGATAAAGAGGGGTTTGAGGAGTTTGTTCCAGACGCCGGGGAGGAGTTGCGTCCGGATGTCCCAGAGGGCGAGCAGAAAGACGCCTCCGAAAGCGGCCCCATACCAGATGAAGAAAAACCGGGTGCCCAGTCCCAGTCCCAAAAGGAAGGTCGCCAGGAACAGCGGGATCGTTTTTTGGGTGAGCCACCAACGATGGAGGAAGTAAAGAGAGCTGATGGAGAAAAAAGTCATGTAGGAGACCTGGTAATTCCCGGATTTCACCCCCATCAGATACGCGGGGTGGATGACCAGGAACAGAAGGGCGAGGAGTCCGGCTTTGGGTTTGAAGGCCGCGTTGGCGAAACGATACGTCACCAGCAGTGTCAGCCCGCCGAAGACGATCGGCCACAGCCGGACGATCGTCCAGGACGTGCCGAAAACGTAGAAGAAGGGCATCATCAAGTAGCGGGTGAGGCAGCCGTTGTAGAGATGGAAATTGAAACGGAAAAGGGAGAAGGGAAGGCCGTTCCTCAGTTCGTCGGCCCAGCGGGCGCCGGCCGCCTCATCGGCTAGGCCGTCGACAATGTAGCCGGGGGAAGTGAAATAGGAGAGGGTGAGGACGAAATAGAGGAAGAGGAGGAACGCGGGGAGAAGGGGCGCGGGTTTTTTGACCGCCTCGAGGTTCCCTCGGAGGGAGAAATCCCACTCCAGGCGCCACCTCATGTGGATCGAGGTCCCGGCTGTTTCACCGATGCGGGCATTCGCCGTGGGGGTGGTTTTAAGCCGATTTGTTTCGGACCTGCTCAAGCATGGTTTTTAGCATGTCCGAGAGAGGTGGGGCGCCGAGGTCTTTCCCCTCGCGCGTGCGGACGGAGACGGTCTTGTTCTCGGCCTCGCGCGCGCCCACCACGAGGAGATAGGGGATCTTCTGCAGGGTGGCCTCGCGGATCTTGGCGCCGATTTTGGAGGCGGAGTCGTCTTTGTGCACGCGGAGCCCGGCCTCTTTCAGCCGGTTCTGGACCTCCTCGGCGTACGCGGCGAATTTGTCGCTGATGGGCAGGACCGCCGCCTGCACCGGCGCCAGCCACAACGGGAACGCCCCCGCATAGTGTTCGATCATGACGCCGAAAAAGCGTTCCAGGGAGCCGAACAGGGCGCGATGGATCATGAAAACTTCCGTCTCTCCGCCCTTCTCGTCGCGGTAAGTGATGTTGAACCGTTTGGGGTTGTTGAAGTCCACCTGGACGGTGGAACACTGCCATTCCCGGCCGAGGCTGTCCTTGATCTTGAGGTCGATCTTCGGTCCGTAAAAAACGCCTTCGCCGGGATCGACGGCGTATTTCAGATTCATCCGCTCCAGGGCTTTCTTGAGGGCGTTTTCGGCATGCGCCCATCCTTCCAGCGTGCCGGAATATTTGTCCGGGCGGGTGGAGAGCTTGAGGGCATAATCGGAAAAACCGAAAGTCTTCAAGACGTCCGTGATGGTCTGCATGATGTTGACCACCTCGTCCTCCACCTGGTCGGGCCGGCAGAAGATGTGGGCGTCGTCCTGGGTGAACCCGCGCACCCGCATCAGCCCGTGCAGCACGCCGCTGCGTTCGAACCGGTAGACGGTGCCGAACTCCGCCAGGCGGAGCGGCAGTTCGCGGTAGGAATGCAGTTCGGACTTGTAGATGAGGATGTGGCCGGGACAGTTCATGGGTTTCAGCTGGAAATCCTGGTTCTCCAGCTTCATGGGCGGGTACATGTTCTCCGCGTAATAGTCGAGATGGCCGGAGGTTTTCCAGAGGTCGATGCGGGCCACGTGGGGCGTGTACACGAACTGATACCCTTTGGCCCCAAGGAAATCCTTGAGGTAATCCTCGGCGATGCGGCGCACGATGGCGCCTTTGGGCAGCCAATAGATAAAACCGG
>JAKLDV010000191.1 GCA_022703335.1 Elusimicrobiota bacterium | reverse complement strand
CCGAGAAGGTCCTCCAGCCGGAGTTGCATCTTTTCCGACGGCAGGAGGCCGGGCTGGGCGATGCGCACCAGTTCGTTGCGGAGCGCCCACATCGCGTAGAGCCCCATCGCCTTGTGACCGGCGGCGTAGGAGATGATGTCGGCGTCGTTGCGCAGCGGGTCGGAAAAATCATAACTGAGCGCACGATAGAGGAGCCCCTCCACGAAGCGGCCGGACGAGATGGACCCGCCGGGATGCCCCGAGGTCGGCACGAAATTGTAGAGAACGCCGCACAGCGTGCGGTAGGCCAGATCGAGCCTTTCGAAAAACGGGACTTCTTCGGCGCCGAGGGCCGGCGGGAGGGCCGTCATGGAATCGGCGATGTTGTAGTAAGCGCCGCGGCGCGACGGCCATTTCATTTCCTGCGGTTTCACAGACTCGATGTCGGACATTGTCCCTCCTGGAAGTATCGGCTAGAAAAAATTGGGGGTTGCTTGCGGGGCCGGGACAGAACCCGTCCCGCCGGACGTCGTTCGCTCATTATATCAAAAGAACATTTGTTCGGCGGGAAAGCGGATGGCTTATCCGGAACCCGCAAAGCGACGGATCCCCTTTCACGGAAAAGCGGCCCCTTCCGGAAAAACCTCCCGACCCATCTGCCGTTTCCGGCTCAACTTTAAAAAATAACGGCCGATGTGAGTCGACGCGTATTTGATACAATGAACATAAGCCATTCGAGGGGGCCTGTCGATATCGCGCCCGCCACAATTCCTTCTTGCTGCCACTCGACCTCCTCGGCAAAACACCGCGTTCTGAATTCGCCGCCGCATTGTCCGTTACCCCGCCGACTTCGGGATAAATTTTCACAAGGATTTCATATGCCACACGCCTTAAAACAAAAAAAACGGCACCTATTGCGGATCATCATCCCCGCCTACCCCGCTTTCAACATCTATTCCTTCCTGGCCCATAAGACAACGGCCCTGGGGCCGGTGTGCGTGGCCACGGCCGCCAAAGAAGTGCCGGGCTGGGACGTCGAGGTCATCGATGAAAACAACCTGCGGCTCTTCGGCCCGAGGGACAACGCCGGCGGGACGGACCATGCCCTCCTGGAGCGCCTGCGGCCCGCGGATGTCGTCGGTTTTTACGGGGGGCTCACGAGCACCATCCCCCGATTGTATCAGCTGGCCCGTTTTTATAAGGAGGCGGGCGCGATCACGCTGGCCGGGGGGCAGCATTTCGTCGATGAGACATTGGACGAAGCCCTTTCCTCCGGCCTCGATTATGTGGCCATCGGCGAAGGAGAAGAAACCATAAAGGAATTTTTAGGGGCCCTGGGAAACCACGGGGGATTCAACCGCGTGAGAGGGCTGGCCTGGCGGGACGATAAAAAAATAGTCCGCACCCCGCCCCGGGAACCCCTGACGGATTTCGACGGCCTGCCCCTGCCGGATTTTTCCCTTCTGCGCTACGCCAAGGTGAAGATATTCCCCGTCGGTCGCATACGCGGGTGCGCCATGCACTGCGAATTTTGCACCGTCAAGAGCCATCTCCGCTTCGCCTCACCGGAACGCCTTCTCGAAAATTATCGGCTCCTCGTCGAAACGAAAAATGCCCGGCACTTTTTCATCGTCGACGATCTCTTCGGGCAACAGCGGAACGAGACGATCCGGTTTTGTCGCCTGCTCCAGGACTACCAGGCGACGATCAACCGGAAACTGAACACCACCGTCCAAATCCGCCTGGACAAAGCGAAAAACCCCGAACTCCTCACGGCCATGCGGCACGCCGGGATTCACTGCGTGGCCATCGGGTTCGAATCGCCCGTGGAAGAAGAGTTGCTCGCCATGAACAAACATCTCCGCCCCCAGGACATGATCTCGCTCGCGCGGACGTATCACGACTTCGGCTTTTTGGTGCACGGCATGTTCATATTCGGCTATCCGCTCCAAGAAGGGCGAACGCTCCGGTTGTCCGTCGGAGAACGCATCCGGCAAACAAAGGATTTCATCCGAAAAGCCAAGATCGACACCATCCAGGTCCTTTTGCCGGTCCCCCTGCCCGGGACGGAACTCCGGGCCCGGCTCCAAGACCGCGTTTTCTTACGAAAAGATATGGGCTGGGAATATTACGACGGCAATTTCCCTCTTTTCGAACCCACGCCGCCCCTGACCCCCGAAGACATGCAATTGGCCGTCCGAAAACTGATGGGCAAGTTTTACGAATTCAAATATATGTTCTACATCGCGATGAAGATCTTTCTGTTCCCCGGACTGGTCCTCCCCTGGTTCAACATCAAATCCGGCTGGGCGCGCTGGTATCGGAACTGGCGCAATTATCTCATTCGGTTCGGCGGCTGGATCACCATCCGCGGGTGGGCCGAAAAAATCCATAAAGACAATTTCCTCCAAAAACTGGACACGGCGAGAAAACATCTCGGCGCAAGAACTTCACAGGCGGCGGGACCCCACAAGGGACCGCCCCCTGCCTGAAAAGCCCCCGTTGCCCTGGGAACCGTTGCCGGCGGAAACCCAATGGGCCCGCTGGAAATGGAACTCGGCCGGAGTGCCTGGAAAATTCGGATTGCCTCATTTCATCGGACCGTCCCCGCTGGAATGCGCGACGACCGGCCGGGATTTCAATCCACGCAAAAAAAAGGGGGCTTTCGTTTCAATGAAATCGCCCCGGCCGCCCCGCGGCGGCCCAGGGAAGCGGATTTTCCACCCATCCCTCCGAAATTCCGCACGCTCTCCTGACAAACCCATCGACTAATTCTAAAATACGGCATGGCCGATAACCGAAACACAGGGACCGCACCGTTCCCGTTTCATAAGGTCTGGACGATCCTCCTCCTGGCCGGACTCCTTTCCGTGTCCCCCGGCCCGCTCCGCGGCGCACCGACGGACTCGACGTCCCTTCCGGCCGACCCGCGGAAACAACGCCATCAAGTGGGTATTGATCTCGGATCGGATGCCGACCCCGACCTCTTGGCGCCGACGGCGCCCGTCGGGCTCGACCGCCTTCTCGAATGGGACTACCGCTTTGTCGTTCGAGACGACCGGATCGGCA
>JAKLDV010000190.1 GCA_022703335.1 Elusimicrobiota bacterium | reverse complement strand
TCATCCTCACCGGCATGGAACACCACTCCAACATCGTCCCCTGGCAGTTGTTGGCGCAGGCCACGGGGTCGAAGCTGAAATACATCCCCATCGACGACGCCGGGTTCCTGGACCTCGCGGCGGCCGACGCGTTGTTCACCCGCCGAACCAAAATCCTGGCTTTCACGCACATGTCCAACGTCCTGGGGACAATCAATCCCGTGCCGGATTTGGTCCGACGGGCGCGCGCCGTGGGCGCGGTCGTCCTGGTGGACGGCGCCCAGTCGGCGCCGCACCTGCCGGTCTCCGTGGAGGAACTCGGGGGAGATTTCTTCGTTTTTTCCGCGCATAAGATGCTCGGCCCGACCGGGATCGGCGTGTTGTGGGCCCGACGCGAACTGCTGGAGGCCATGGATCCTTTCCTGGGCGGCGGCGACATGATCAGCGAGGTCGGGAAGAACAGCTCCACCTGGAACGAACTGCCCTACAAATTCGAGGCGGGCACGCCCAACATTGCCGACGCCGTGGCGTTCGGCGCCGCGGTGGACTATCTCGAGAAGGTCGGCCGGGAGGCCGTGCGCCGGCACGAGACGACAATCACCGCGGCCGCGATGGAGGCCCTGAAAAGCGCCTTCCCGAACATCGTCCTTTACGGTCCGACGGACGCCGCCCGAAAAGGCGGCGTGGTGGCGTTCAATCTGCCGGGGGTGCATCCGCACGACGTGGGGACGATCCTCGACCGCGAAGGCGTGGCGATCCGCGCCGGGCACCACTGTTGCCAGGTGTTGATGAAACGGCTGGACGTGCCGGCCACCGCCCGCGCCAGTTTTTACCTTTACAACGACCTGGACGAAGTGACCGCGCTGGTGGAGGCGCTGAAAAAAGTGGAGACGATCTTCGGCAAGAAATGATCCCATGAGCGACACCGACGACCTTTGCCGCGACCTCATCCTGGACCACTTCAAAAATCCCCGGAATCACGGCCGCCTGCCGGAACCGACCGTGGACGTGGAAGGGGTCAACCCGCTCTGCGGGGACCACATCCAGCTCACCCTCGCGGTGAACGGGGAAAAAGTGGACGACATCCGCGTGGAAGGCCGGGGATGTTCCATCTCGCAGGCGTCGGCGTCCATCATGACGCAGGCGGTGAAGGGTAAAACTTTCGGCGAGTGCGAGTCGCTGGTGCGGGAGTTCAAGCGGCTGATGCTGGAAAACGCGCCGGCGGACACGTTGCCGGAAGACCTGGAAGACGCCGCCGCCCTGGAAGGCGTGAAGAAATTCCCCGCGCGCATCAAGTGCGCCGTCTTAAGCTGGAACACATTGACGGAGGCCTTGAAGGCCTATCGCGAAAGCCGCGCGCCCGTGCGGAAAAAACACGAGGAACAATGACATGGCCGTCACCGTCGAACAGGTGTGGGACGCCCTGCGAAACGTGCACGATCCCGAGATCCACATCAGCGTGGTGGACCTGGGGCTGGTGTACGGCGTGGAGGTGCCGTCGCGCGCCGACGGGAAAACCGACGTGCACGTCAAGATGACCCTCACCACCCCGGCGTGCCCCTACGGCCCGGCGCTTCTCAGCCGCGCCCACGCCGCCGTCTCCGCCCTGCCCGGCGTGAACGAGGCGAACATCGAACTGGTGTGGATCCCCCAATGGGACCCGCGCAAAATGGCCAGCGACGAGGCGAAGATGCAGATGGGGTTTTTCGAGATCGACGAACCCGAACCAAAAAAAGAAGAGACCTCGGCGTCCCCCAAAACAAACCCCTGACAAGTCCTAGCTTTTTTTTGAAAAAATTCTGTATAATGCCGTAGCGCCGTTGATGGTTTTTTTGCGCGGCCGGCCGAAGATTGAGGGCCGGATAATTAAGTGGTTCGAGTGCGCAAGAGCGAAAACCGCGGCACATAAGTTGAATTGCGGGCGCCCCAACAGGAATGCGGTGTTACTCGCATTCCTAAAATACAGGGACGCCTCGAAGTTCGATCTCTGAAAACGCGGGCGCCCCAACAGGAATGTGGTGTTACTCGCATTCCTCAACGTTGGGGCAGCCCGAAATTACATGTGGTAGTTTGCGGGCGTAGTTCAGTTGGTAGAACGTCTCGTTGCCAACGAGAAGGTCGTGGGTTCGAGTCCCATCGCCCGCTCCAATTGCAAAATAAAAAACCCGGTCGATGAGCCCGGGTTTTTTATTTCCCAACCGAGGCCGGGCGTTGGGACTCAAAACGGAAGCACTCCGGGCCAAGGAAAAACCGTCGGACCCAAGCCCCTCGCCCGCGTCTCTCTCTTTGCGGGAGCCCTGACAGCGTCAACGGCCGCGAGAAAGCGGAGCATTTTTTGGACCGACACGCCTCCTCTGTTGTATACTGCTCCCATTCGACACCGAAATCGACCGCGTTCATGAAACCATTCTGGAACCGCACAAAGATCGTCGCGACCTTGGGGCCGGCCACCGCGCCACCCGCCGTGTTGTCCGCCCTCGTCAAACAAGGCGTGGATGTGTTCCGTCTCAATTCCTCGCACGGAACGCACGCCGAACACCGTCGCCACATCTCGGCGTTGCGTGCCGCCGCACGGCGGCACGGCACGGAGGCGGGACTCCTGCTGGATCTGCCCGGCCCTAAAATCCGTCTCGGGCAATTGCCCGCCCCCCTTGAACTACGGCGCGGAGAAGAGGTGGTCCTTTCCGGCCGCGAGGGGAACGACCGCGCCCTTCCCGTCCGTTACGCGCCCTTGACCCGGGACCTCCGCCCCGGCCAGGCCGTCTTCATCGCGGACGGCCTTATCCGTTTGACCGTTCTGTCCGTGAAGGGCGACGGCCTGCGCGCGGTCGTCACCGCCGGAGGAACCGTTCGCACGGGCAACGGCGTGAATCTGCCGGACTCGCAACTCTCGCTCCGCGCCTTCACCCGCGCCGATGAGCGCCATCTCTCGTTCGGCTTGGCCCAAGGGGCGGATTTCGTCGGCATCTCGTTCGTGGGAAACGCGGACGATGTCCGCCGGGTGCGGGACTTCGCCGCGCGGCGGCGCAAGCGGCCGGTGCTGATCGCCAAAATCGAACGACGGGAAGCCCTGCGCAACCTGACCTCC
>JAKLDV010000019.1 GCA_022703335.1 Elusimicrobiota bacterium | reverse complement strand
AACATAAGAGCAGGTTCCCATGGTTCCGGGGATTAAAACCGGTTGTCCTACGAGGCGATACTTTTCTGGGATATCCGGATGCCCCGCCGGAAAAGCGCGCGTGGCCCCTTTCCGATGAACGCACAGTTTCCGTTTTTGCCCGTCCACGACGTGTTCTTCGATCTTTCCGATGTTATGGCAAACGTCGTAAACGACCTCCATATTCAAATCTCGCGGGGACGCTCCCAAAATGGAGACGAATGTTTCCCGGACCCAGTGGGTGATGACCTGTCGGTTGGCGCGGGCATAGTTGGCTCCCGCGGACATGGCGGCGAAATAGTTCCGCCCCTCCGGGGAGGACAGCGGCGCGCAAGAGAGTTGCCTGTCCGGCAGGGACAAACCGTATTTTCGGACCGCGGTCTGCATTTCGGCCAAAGAATCCTCGCATATCTGGTACCCGCACCCGCGCGAGCCGGTGTGGACCATCACCGCGATCTGTCCTTCGAAAAGTCCGAACGTGTTCGCGATCACGGGATCGAAGACCCGCTCCACCCGCTGGATTTCCAAAAAATGATTGCCGCTGCCCAGCGTGCCGAGCTGGTCGAGTCCGCGTTTCACGGCCCGCTCGCTGGGGAGTTCCGGGTCGGCGGTATCCAAAAAACCGCCGTCCTCGCAAGTGTCAAGGTCGTCACCGTCCCCGAAACCGTTCTCCACCGCCCACCGGGCCCCTTTTCGGAAAACCTTTCTGATTTCTTGCGCGCTCAAGCGCAGTTTGCCGCCGACGCCCACCCCGGACGGCACGTTATGAAAAAGCCCGTCCGCCAAGCGCTCCAGTTTCCTTTCGACTTCTTTCAGCGTCAGTCGGGTGCCCAAAAGGCGGACGCCGCAGGAGATGTCGTAGCCGATGCCGCCCGGCGAGATCACGCCGTCCTCCACCGCCGTGGCGGCGACCCCGCCGATGGGGAACCCGTATCCCCAGTGGATGTCCGGCATGGCCAGCGAACGTCCGACGATGCCCGGCAGACAGGCCACGTTGGCCACCTGCTCGGCGGCCTTCTCGTCCACGATGTGCGCGAGCATTTTTTCGTCGGCATAGATGAGGCCGTCCACACGCATGTCGCCCCGTTTCGGGATCCGCCAGCGAAAATCGTCTATTTTTTCCAATGGCATGGCCGCCGGAGTCCCACACCCAAGCCGATGTCGGTTTGTATTGAAAATACCATATGTTTCATCGCTCCTTTTCTTGACAGTTGGATTTGAGACTACTAGAATCTTTCGCTATCCTAATTCGCCTCGCGGGAGCGTTCCTTGGACCTGTCCGTCAATTTTTTTCTGGCCGTCGTCGTCATCCTTTTCACCGTTGGCTTTAATTTCGTCAACGGTTTCCATGACGCCGCCAACGTGGTGGCCACCATGATCTCCACGCGCGCCTTCCAGCCGGAAACCGCTCTCATCATCGCCGCCACCGCGGAATTCATCGGCCCGTTCATCTTCGGCACCGCCGTGGCAAAAACCATCGGGAAAGACATCATCTCCCCGGAAGCCATCACCGTCACGGTCATATTGGCCTCTCTCATCGGCGCCATCGCGTGGAACCTCCTGACATGGTACTTCGGATTGCCGTCTTCGTCCAGTCACGCCCTGGTCGGCGGACTGGGAGGAGCCGTTTTGGCCGGGTACGGATGGCACCATCTCTATCTCAAGGGTTTTCTTGCCATTATTCTCGTCCTCATCACTTCGCCGATCATCGGCTTGATCGCCGGCTACATTTTTCAAAAAATACTTATTTTCTTTTCCCGCGGGTTTTCACCGAAACTGAACGAGACTTACAAAAAATTGCAGATCGTCTCCGCCCTTGGATTGGCGCTCTCTCACGGTGCCAACGACACGCACAAAAGCACGGGCATCATCACGATGACGTTGGTTTCTCTCGGCATACTGGACAGCTTCCATGTCCCCATCTGGGTCATCCTTGTGTGTGCGCCCGCAATGGGTCTTGGAACGGCGTTCGGTGGCTGGAAAATCATAAAAACCGTCGGGAACAAAATCTACAAGCTCCGTCCCATCCATGGCTTCGCCGCGCAGGCAGCCTCGGGCAGCGTGGTACTGGCCGCCGGTCTGTTGGGCGGCCCCGTCTCCACAACGCACGTCATGGCTTCTTCCATCGCCGGCGTCGGCAGCGCGGAACGTTTCAAGGCCGTCCGTTGGAACACCGCTTACGACATTGTGATCGCCTGGTTCATCACCATTCCGGCCGCGGCGCTCATGTCCGCGCTGATGTACTACCTTTTTTCCATGATTTCTCACTTCGCCAAGGGGGCTTAAGATATGGGACTTCGCGATTTTTTCTTTCCGCCGAAACGCGACTTCGTCAAAATGCTTCAGGACCAGGCCAACAAAACCTGCGAAGGGATGAAGGCGCTTTACGAGTACGTGCAGGACCCCACCAAGGAAAAAGGCGACCAGGTGGTCCGGCTGGAGGAGGAGGCGGACGAGATGCGCCGCATCCTGGTGGAAGAACTGAACAAATCCTTCGTGACGCCGTTCGACCGGGAAGACATTTACAGTCTCTCCCGCACGGTGGACGACATGGTGGACTACGCCAAATCCACCGTGGAAGAAATGGACCTTTTCGGCATCAAGACGAACGAACACCTCAAACGGATGGCCGAAGGCCTCTACAACGCGGCCAAAGACATCGCGGCCGCCATCCCCTGCCTGATGAAACACCCCCAGACCTGCGGACACCACATCGTGCGCGCCAAGAAAGCGGAGAACTTTGTGGAACACCGCTATCGCGAGGCCCTGGCGGACCTCTTCAAAAGTTCGGACGTGGTGGAGATATTGAAATGCCGCGAAATCTACCGCCACCTTTCCAACGCCGCCGACCGCGGCGACGAGGCCGCCAACATCATCGGCGACATCATGGTGAAAACGACCTGACCCGGAACGCGACCTTCTTCGATAAAAAAACAGGCCTCTTTCGGGGCCTGTTTTTTTATCGCCGATCCGAAGTTTTAATCTACACGTCCAACACCACCCGCGCCTCCCACCCTCCCAAAATCTCCACGATCTCCAGTTCATGATAGGTGGCGGATTTCACTTCCCGCAGAACGCGCCGCCGGGCCGGGTCAAAGGTTTCCCATTCGGCCGCCGCAACCAACACCCCGTCGCCCACTGAAAACGCCCGGGCGGTCCACAGCACCTGGCGCCGGACCCCCAACCGGAAGATGAGTTCATTCAACCATTGGACCAACAGGGCGTCCCGGTCGGAGGATTTGAGACGGATGTTTTCCTTTTGGGTAACGGGGGGCGAAGCCGATGGCTCCAAAACAAGGGCGTTCAGCCCACGGGCGGCGTTGAGGAAAAGTTCCGGAAGGTCGCGGCCGCGGGCAATCAGGCCGATGTCGGCGGTGTGGTCGAAAAATTCAAACGGCGGGGGCACGGGAGGCGTCATGCCGCGGCAAAGAAAAAACGACAGCCGGAACGCCGGCCGCCCCCGAGAGGCCGGAGCGGACGGCCGACCCTATTTCGAATCCTTCGACTTTGCCCCGGAATCCGAGGAATCCTCGTCCGATTCGTCTTCCACCACCACGGGGGCGATGGAGGCGAGCTTGTCCCCCTCCTCCATGCGGATGAGGCGGTAGCCCTGCGTGTTTCGGCCGATGACGGACAGGTCCTTGGCGTGCACGCGGACGGTCATGCCTTTTTCGGTCATGAACATGATGTCGTTGTCGTTGGTGACGAGCTTGATGCCCACCACGGCGCCGTTGCGGTCGGAGGTCTTGATGGTGATGACGCCGCCGCCGCCGCGGTTCTGATCGCGGTATTCCGAAAGTTCGGTGCGCTTGCCGTACCCGTTCTCGCAGGCGGTGATGAGCGTCTGGCGGGTGCCCGGCGTGGTGACTTCCATGCCCACCACCTGGTCGCCCTTGGCCAGGCGGATGCCGCGCACACCCATACCGGAACGGCCGATGGGCCGTATCTGTTCCATCGGAAAGCGGATGGACATGCCGTCCTTGGTGCCGATGAACACCTCGCACTTATCGTCGCCGTGTTTCACGTCCACCAGCACGTCGCCTTCCTGCAGGTTGATGGCGATGATGCCGCTCTTGCGGATGTCGGAGAACTCCGACAGGACGGTTTTCTTCACCGTGCCGTTGCGGGTGCACATGATGAGCGCGGTCTCTTTCCCTTTCGCTTCCTCAAACGATTTGATGGGGATGGCGGAGGTGATCTTTTCGTCCGGTCGGAGTTGGACCAGGTTCACCGCCGCTTTGCCGCGGGAGGCCCGGCCGGCTTCGGGGATTTCATACACCCGGATGGAGTAGACGCGTCCCCGGTTGGTGAACAACTGCAGATATTCGTGCGTATTCGAGACGAACAACTGTTCGACGAAATCCTCGTCTTTCGTCGTCATGCCGGTGATGCCGCGCCCGCCGCGTTTCTGCGCCTTATAGGTGTCGATGGGCAGGCGTTTCACGTAGCCCGCGTGGGAGAAGGTCACCACCACGTCTTCCTGGGTAATGAGGTCCTCGATCTCCACGTCGGCGGCGGCAGCGGTGATCTGCGTGCGCCGTTTCTCGCCGTATTTCTCCTTGATCTCTTTCAATTCTTCCTTGATGACGCCGTAAATTTTCCGCACATCCGCCAGCAGGCCTTTCAGTCGGGCGATGGTCTTGATCAATTCCAGATATTCGTCTTCCAGGGACTTCCTCTCCAGGGCGGTCAGTTGGTGCAGGCGCATGTCGAGGATGGCCTGGGCCTGGACCCGGGAGAGCTTGAACCGTTCGACCAGGGCGTTGCGGGCGGTCTCCACGTCCTTGGACTGCCGGATGATCTTGATGATCTCGTTGAGGTTGTCTATGGCGATCCGCAAGCCCTCCAAAATATGGGCGCGGTCTTCGGCTTTTTTGAGTTCGTACTGCGTGCGGCGCACCACGACCGTGCGGCGGTGCTCCACGTAATGGTGCAGCATCTCGCGCATGGAAAGGACCCGGGGACGGCCGTCCACCAGCGCCAGCATGATGACGCCGAAGGAGGTCTCCATCTGGGTGAACTTATAGAGCTGGTTGAGCACCACCTGGGAGTTGCCGTCGCGCTTGATCTCGATGACCACGCGCATGCCGTCGCGGTCGGACTCGTCGCGGATGTCGGAGATGTCCTCGATTTTCTTATCGCGCACCAGTTCGGCGATGGTCTCCAAAAGCTGGGCCTTATTGACCTGATAGGGCAATTCGTCCACGATGATCGCCTGCTTGCCGCCCTTGATGTCCTCGATTTCGGCCTTGGCGCGGATATGGATGGATCCGCGGCCGGTCTCGAAATAGTCTTTGATGCCTTCCCGGCCGGTGATGATGGCGGCGGTGGGGAAATCGGGGCCCTTCATGATCTTGTAGAGGTCGGCGTTGGTGACTTGGTCGTTGTCGATATAGGCGATGGCGCCGTCGCACACCTCGGAGAGGTTGTGCGGCGGAATGTTGGTGGCCATGCCCACGGCGATGCCGGCAGAGCCGTTGACGAGCAGATTGGGGAGTTTCGCCGGCAAAACCAGCGGTTCGGAGAGGGAGCCGTCGTAGTTGGGCCCGAAATCCACGGTGTTCTTGTCGATGTCACCCAGCATCTCCTGGGAGATCGCGGCCAGGCGGACTTCCGTGTACCGCATGGCGGCCGCCGGGTCGCCGTCCACGGAACCGAAGTTGCCCTGCCCGTCCACCAGGACGTGGCGCATGGAGAACTCCTGCGCCATGCGCACGACCGTATCGTAGATGGCCGTATCGCCGTGGGGATGGTATTTACCCATGACGTCGCCGACCACGCGGGCGGACTTCTTATAGGGTTTGTTGTGGGCGAGGCCCATCTCGTCCATGGTGTAGAGGATGCGGCGGTGGACGGGTTTCAGTCCGTCGCGCACGTCGGGCAGGGCGCGGCCCACGATGACGCTCATGGCATAGTTGATGTAGGAGGTCTTCATCTCCTCCTCGATATTGCGCGGAGCGATGCGGTCGAACAGCGTGCCCTGTTTGTTCAGAGTGATGTCAGCCATTGTTTCTCCCCAAAACTACTGTTTTAAAATTTTCATCGCGGAGTTATAAAAACATGCCGCAATAACGGGCTTGATACAAAAAATAATTAACATACCAACCACCACAAAGATGCCGAACCCCGACCAGAACAAAATTGCATTTCTCCGAGTTGCCTTCCCATCTTGGGCACGCAAGAAAAGTCGCCGGGATGAAGGGGCGCGAAGCCCCTTCAAAAAATCAGATGTCCAGGTTCTGGACTTCGGCGGCGTGGCTCTCGATGAACTGGCGCCGGGGCTCCACCTTGTCGCCCATGAGGATGGTGAACACGTCCTCGGCCTCGGAATTGTTGGGCTCCAGTTTGACCTGCAGCATCTTGCGCGATTCCGGGTTCATGGTGGTTTCCCAGAGTTGTTCCGGGTTCATCTCCCCCAGACCCTTATAGCGCTGGATGGTGGCGCCCTGCCGGCCCGCCCCCTTGATGGTCTCAAAAAGCTCGTTGACGGAAAACAGGTCCTTTTCCTCTTCGTCCTTGATCTTGGCACGGTAAAGCGGCACGGGCTTGTCCTTGCCCGGTTTTTCCTCCTTGACCGGTTCCTCCGCCAGCATGTCGAAACCCATCTCCTTCAGTTTCACCACCAGCGCGTCCATCTTTTTCAGTTCCAGCAACTCCTTCATGTATCCGCTGATGTCTTCCTCTTCCACGCCGGCGCTGCCGGTGGCGGCCTCGCCGGAGGCGGCGAGTTCCTGCTGGAGCTTGGCCTTGTGATTCTTAACGAACTCCTCGCGCCATTTCTTCGCTTCCTTGTCCGTGTAGAGGAACCGGACGCCGTTGTCGTCTTCCACACGATAGAGCGGGAAAGCGTTCTTCTTCTTGAACTCCAGAAAATTCGCCCACTCCACGCCTTTCTTGTGCAGGCGTTTGCGCAGGATGTCCACGTCGGTGATGGCCTTGAAAGCGTTCTTGAGTTTGGCGGTGTCCAGTTTGGGTCCGGGCTTCCCCTTGATGTAGGTGGCGATTTCCAGGGAGTCGAGGCCCTCCTGCAGGAGCCACTCGTCCATCTCCGTTTCCGTCTCGACGTACATCTCCTTTTTTCCCTTCTTCACTTTATAGAGGGGCGGCTGGGCGATGTAGACGAAGCCGTTCTCCAGGAGCGGGCGCATCTGCCGGAAGAAAAACGTCAGCAGGAGCGTGCGGATATGGGCGCCGTCCACGTCGGCGTCGGTCATGATGACGATCTTGTGGTAACGGAGTTTGTCGAGGTTAATGCCGTCCTCGCCGGCGGTGGCGCCGACGCCGCAGCCGATGGCGGTGATCATGGTGCGGATCTCATCGTTGGTGAGCATCTTGCTGAGGCGGGACTTCTCCACGTTCAGAATCTTTCCCTTGAGCGGCAGGATGGCCTGGAAGGCCCGGTTCCGTCCCTGTTTGGCGGACCCGCCGGCGGAGTCGCCTTCCACCAGGAAGATCTCCGATTTCGCCGGGTCGCGTTCCTGGCAATCGGCGAGTTTTCCGGGAAGGGACGCGCCGTCCAAAGCGCCCTTGCGGCGGGTGAGTTCGCGGGCCTTGCGGGCCGCCTCGCGCGCTTCGGAGGCGGTGATGATCTTGCCGCAGATGGAGGAGGCGGTGTTGGGGTTCTCCTCGAAGAAGGTGCTGAGGATGTCGCCCACGATGGACTTGGTGAGCCCTTCCACCTCGGAGTTTCCGAGTTTGGTCTTGGTCTGGCCTTCGAACTGCGGGTTGGGCACCTTCACGGAGATGACGGCGGTGAGTCCCTCGCGGGTGTCGTCGCCGGTGATGGAAATGTCCTTTCCCTTGGTCAGCTCGTGTTTCTTGATGTAATCGTTGATGGCGCGGGTCATGGCGGAGCGGAACCCCGAGAGGTGAGTGCCCCCCTCGATGGTGTTGATGTTGTTGACGAAGGAATAGATCTGTTCGTTGTAGCTGTCGTTGTACTGCAGGGCGACCTCGACGATGATGTCGTCCTTGTCCTTCTTGAGGTAGATGGGGTCTTTGTGGAGCGGGTTCTTGTGGGCGTTCATGAACTTCACGAACTCCATCAGGCCGCCTTCGTAACAGAACGCGTGCTGTTTGTCGTCCCGCTCGTCCTGGATGTTGATGTGCGTGCCGGGGTTCAGAAAAGCCAGTTCGCGCAGGCGGTTGGCCAGCGTCTCAAAGGAATATTTGATGTCGCCGAAGATCTCGGGGTCGGGGTGGAAGGTCGTGCGGGTGCCGCGTTCGTCGGTTTTGCCGAGGGGCTTCACGTCTCCGGTGGGTTTGCCGCGCTTGTAGCTCTGGGTGTATTTTTTCCCCTCGCGGTAAACTTCCACGTCCAGCCAGTCGGACAACGCGTTGACGCAGGACACGCCGACGCCGTGCAAACCGCCGGAGACCTTGTAGGCCTTATGGTCGAATTTGCCGCCGGCGTGGAGCACGGTCATGACGACTTCCAAAGCGGACTTGTTCTTGAGTTTGGGGTCCTTGACGTCCTTCATGGGGTCCACGGGCACGCCGCGGCCGTCGTCTTGAACGGTGATGGAGTTATCTTCGTGGATGATGACGTCCACGTTCTTGGCGTAGCCGGCGAGGACCTCGTCGATGGAGTTGTCCACGACCTCATACACCAGGTGATGGAGCCCGGGGGCCCCGGTGGAGCCAATGTACATGGCGGGGCGGCGGCGGACGGCTTCGAGCCCCTCTAAAACCTGTATTTTTGACGCGTCGTAATCGCCGGAACTGCCCGATGCGCGAGTCACCGGTTTCTCCTCAACTTTGGCTCCCACAAGAAAACCTCCTCAAAAAAACGTTCACCGCGGATCTTTTTTATGGACCGGCCGGCGCGTTCCGCTTTTCTCGCGGAAGGTCATTGTCCGTCGGACGGACGGATTTTGCGCCAACTGTAGAATTATATCAGATATGACGGGCCGTGTGCCAAAATGCTCGTTCAATTTTCTGAGCAGGGTCCGTTTTCGCAGCATCAAGTCGTGCAGGCGGGCGCTGGAATCCACCTCCACGCAGAGGCGGCGGCCCTGCAGGCCCACGGCCTTGGCCCGCGTGGCCTGGACGCCCAACAGGCGGTCCCATATCTCGAAAACGGCGTAGTTCTCGGGGTTATAGCCCAGCTTGGAGAGCCAGTCGGCAAAAAGATTCTTCGCCGGAACAGGTCCTGGGGGCAGGTTATGGCCGTGCGGTTTTCTCTTCAAAAGGACCTCTTGGCCGAGGCGGTCAGTTTTCCGTCGCGGACCTCGAACAGGCAGGAATTCCGGCCGTCGAGAGACTCCATCAGGCGGGGCCACTCGGCGGCCGCCGCCATGGTGACCATGCACTGCGTTCCGGAGGTCAACGCCTCCACCAGGTTCTCCCGGCGGTCCGGATCCAGTTCGGAAAGCATGTCGTCGAAGAGGCAGAGCGGCTGTTTCTTGAGCCGCGCGGTCAAGAAATCCTGTTCGGCCAGTTTCACCGCCAGCGCCAGCGTCCGCATCTGTCCCTGGGAGGCGTAGGCCCGGGCGAGGTTCTCTCCCAAAAAAAACTCGACTTCGTCCCGGTGCGGTCCGATAAGGGTGGACCCAAGGGCGATTTCCCCCTCGCGCAGGTCCTGAAGACGGCGGCGGTTGGCGGCAACGACCTCTTCGGCTTCTCCGGACGGCAGGAGGAACGACGGCCGATAGGACAAACGCACCGTCTCGCGGCCGGAAGAGAGGGCCGCATGCCGGCGACGGGCGTATTCCTGGAACTTCTCCAAAAAAATCCGACGGGCCAGGCTGAGCGAAGCCCCCAATTTCAGGAGAGAGGCGTCCCACGGTTCCAACGAGGCCGGGGGCCTCTCATGGTCCTGCACCTGACGCAAGGCGGCGTTCCGTTCCGCCAGCGTCTTGTTGTAGCGCTGGAGGGTCTCCATGTAATCGCCGTCCACCTGGCAGAGGACGGCGTTGAGCAGCCGGCGGCGGCCGCCGGGTTCGCCCTTGACGAGGGACAGGTCGTCCGGTGAGAAGGTGACCACCGGGACGCGGCCGACCCAGTCTTTGAGACGTTTTTGGACGGCGTTGTTGAGCAACGTCTGGCGCGGCCGGCCGGACTTCTGGCGCACCTCCAAGAGGACTTCGTCCTCTCCTTCGAAAGCGCCTTTGACGGCGAATCCTTCTTTTTCCCATTGGAGAAGATGGCGCAGTTCGGCGCCGCGGTGGCTCTGACCGGTGGCCAGAACCGCGATGGCTTCCATGAGGTTGGATTTCCCGGAACCGTTGGGTCCGATGAAGACGTTGAGGCGCGGGTCGAACTCCACGTCGAGCCGGCCGTAGTTGCGGAACTGTCTGAGGGAAAGAGATCTAAGGAACACGAGTGACAGGTGTCAGGCCGCGGGCGGCGGACGACGGGAAAACCGCTCCCGGACCTTCGACGCCGAACACCCGTCGTTAGGTCAGCTGCATGGGCATGACGACGTACTTGTAATGCTCGTCGCCCACGGGCCGGATCACCGCCGGATTGAGCGGGGTGGTGAGTTCAAGAAGGACGTCATCCGTTTCCAGCACGCGGAACATGTCCACGAGGTAGGCCGGGTTGAACGCGATGGCGAAGGGAGCGCCCGTGTAAGCGGCTTCCAGTTCGGATTCCACCTCCACGCGGCCCTGGGCGGAGGCGGATATCTGCAGTTTGCCCTTGGTGAGGCTGTATCGGACGGAGCCGCCCTTTTCCAGCGTGCCGACGGCGGCCCGTTGGGTGGCCAGAAGGAGTTTACGGGTGTTGAACTTTATCTGGGAGTCGTGCGATTTGGGGATCACCTGTTCGAAGTTGGGGAAATGCCCCTCGATGAGACGGGACAGGACGACGGTTCCCTTGTAGTTGAACGTCACCTGGTTCTCGGTGAACCCGATCTGGACGACGCCGTCTTTTTCGTCGCCGGTGAGGATGCGGGCCAGTTCGTTGACCGCCTTGGTGGGAATGATGGCGTTGGCCACGGCTTTTTTGTCGCCGCAGTCGCGCTGGACGTAAGCCAGGCGGCGGCCGTCGGTGGAAACGAGGGTGATCTTGCCTTTGTCCACGATGAAATCCACTCCGTTGAGCACATAGCGGGTTTCGTCGGTGGAGACGGCGAAGGAGGTCTTGCGAATCATCTCACGCAGGGTGTTCTGGTTGACGGAGAAGGCCCGTTCCTGGCTGAACTCCGGCAGGACGGGATAATCGTCCTTGGGAAGGCCCATGAGCACGCAGCGGTCTTTCCCCGAACGGATCTCCATTTTCTGACTCTCGTCCACCTTGATGTCCAGGTCCTGGCCGTCGTCCAGGGTGCGGAGGAATTCTCCCAGGGTGCGGGCCGGAACGGTGGTGGCGCCGCCGGTCTTGACGTCCGCTTTCACGAAGCAACGGATCCCCACTTCCAAATCGGTGGACGACATGCGCAGTCCTTCGCCGGTGGATTCCATCAGGATGTTCGACAACACGGGCAGGGTGCTCCGTGGCGAAATGGCATTTTGGACCAGTTGAACTCCTCGGAGGAGTTCTTCTTTCAAACAATGGACTTGCATGGATGTCTTGGCCTCCCTTGTTCTTTGCTCGTCAATGGAGCGTTATAGGATGAAATCCCCGATACACACAGCGCTACTTCTTTAAAAGAGTATTTAAACATTAGCCGTCGTATTAGTAGGGACCGGGACGGCGGGGATAAACCCCGTGAAACGGCCGAAAGCTTTTTGAATCAACGACTTTTGAAATTTTGCGTGGTCGAACAACCTGTGGAAAATCGGCCGGTGTTTTTCACACTGTTCGCGATGTAACGGGATTTCCCCAACCTCGGCGACTTATGCAGAAGTTATTCAGCTACGACTTCAGCTGGTCCAACGTGACGCTGTTCTTGATGTGCTGCGTGATTTTGTTGACCAGCGCCAGGAAGTACGGGTCCGAAGACATCTTGGACTTGATCTTGTTGCAGGCGTGCATGACCGTGGTGTGGTCTTTGCCGCCGAAATTCTCGCCGATCTCCGTGGTGGAACATTCCGTCAGCGTGCGGGCCAGGTACATGGCGATCTGCCGCGGGAACGCGATGGCGTCGGTGCGGCGCTTGGAGCGCATGTCCTTGATGTCCAGATTGAAATGTTTGGCCACCACCTCCTGGATCAGCTCAATGGTGATGGGCCGCACGGCTTCCGCCGCGGAGACGATGTCCTTTAAGGTCTCCCGCGCCGAATCCACGGTGAGCGGAGTGCCGGTGAGGGAGGAGAAGGCCACGATACGGATGAGGCTGCCTTCCAGTTCGCGGATGTTGGACCGGATCTGGCTGGCGATATAGAGGATGACGTCGTCCGGGACGAAGATCCGTTCGGCCGAGGCCTTTTTGCGCAGGATGGCGATGCGGGTCTCCAGGTCGGGGGCCTGGATGTCGGCGATGACGCCCCATTCGAATCGGGACCGCAGCCGGTCTTCCACCCGCGTTTCTTTGGGAGAGCGGTCCGAACAGACCACGATCTGCTTCTGGGTCTCATAAAGGGAGTTAAAGGTATAGAAGAACTCTTCTTGGGAGTTGTCTTTCCCCACCAGGGACTGGATGTCGTCGATGAGGAGGCAGTCCAGGCTGCGGTATTTGGCGCGGAAATCTTTCATGCGTTCAAAACGGATGGCGTCGATGAATTCGTTGATGAATTTTTCGGAGGAGATATAGAGGACGCGGGCGTTGGGTCGGGAGGAACGGATGTGGTGCCCGATGGCGTGGAGGATGTGGGTCTTTCCGAGCCCCACGCCGCCGTAGATGAAGAGGGGGTTGTAGGCCCGGCCGGGGTCTTTGGCCACCGCCTCGGCGGCGGCCTGGGCGAAGCGGTTGGACGGCCCCACCACGAAGGTGTCGAAGGTGTATTTGGGGTTGAACTGTTCTTCGGTAAAGGCGTTCTCGGCCCGGGGCATGGGGACCGGATCGACCCGGGCGACCTCCTGTTTCAGGATGGTCTCGATCTCCTGGGCGAACTCAAAAGCGATGGCGGCCTCGCTGCCGGAAGCCTGGCGGAGGGCGGATTCAATGGCGTCCTGGCAGTTTTTCTTGACCCAATCGGAATAAAAGTGGTTCGGCACCTGAAGGGTCAGGAGTCCGTTCTCCCAGCGGAGGGGGCTGAGAGGTTTGATCCAAAGGTCGAAAGACTCCTGTTTAAGGGAGGTCTTCAGGGAATTAGCGATATCTTCCCAGAGCTCGGCGGCGGTCGGCGAAACGATCACTTTTTGGGGGCTCCCCGATCAAGTTACCCACAGACTTGCGCACAATTGTGGATAACTCTTGTGAATTATCTTGATATGTTTTTTACTACCATCAAGTGCTATCTTTTAGTGCTGAGTCGCGCAAAAAAAACCCTTACCAGGCGACATTCATCGGCTTTTGCATGGAAAGGGCTGGCGCATCTCAAATGTGTGGATATCCTAATTCATCAACGAAAACTTGTCAAGAGTTTTTGAAAAAATTTACAAGAAACGATTTTCCGTCGGTGGATGTTCGTCCCATTTCCAAAAAAAACAGAGTCCCGTGATCATTTTTCCGCGGCAAGAAGTTTTTTGAGGTAATGGCCGGTGTGGGAGGCGGCGACCTGGGCGACTTTTTCGGGAGAGCCCTCGGCCACGATGCGTCCTCCGCCGGCGCCGCCTTCCGGGCCCAGGTCGATGAGCCAGTCGGCGGTCTTGATGACGTCCAGGTTGTGTTCGATGATGAGCACGGTGTTGCCGTTGTCCACCAGGCGGTGCAGGACGCCGAGGAGTTTCTCGATGTCGGCGAAGTGGAGGCCGGTGGTGGGCTCGTCCAGGATGTAAAGGGTGCGGCCGGTGGCGCGGCGGCAGAGTTCGGTGGCCAGTTTCACCCGTTGGGCCTCGCCGCCGGAGAGGGTGGTGGCGGGCTGACCGATGGCGGCGTAGCCCATGCCCACGTCCACCAGGGTTTTCAGGACGCGCGCGACGGGCGGCACGTTCTCGAAGAATACCGCCGCCTCCTCCGCCGACTGAGCGAGCACGTCGGCGATGGATTTCCCCTTGTATTTGATCTGAAGGGTGTCCTCGTTGAACCGCTTGCCGCCGCACACCTCGCATTTCACGTACACGTCCGGAAGGAACTGCATGGAGATCTTCAGGGTGCCGTCGCCCTCGCAGTTTTCGCAGCGGCCGCCCTTGACGTTGAAGGAGAAGCGGCCGGGTTTGTATCCCCGCCGCCGCGCTTCAGGCAGTTGGGCGAAAAGGTCGCGGATGTCGCTGAAGGCTCCGGCGTAGGTGGCGGGGTTGGAGCGGGGCGTCCGGCCGATGGGCGTCTGGTCCACCACGATGACCTTGTCCACGTGTTCCATCCCCCGGAGCGCCTTGTGGGCGCCGGGCTCCTCCTTGGCGTTGTAGAGTTTCCGGGCCATCGCCTTATAAAGCACCTCCTGCACGAGGGTGGATTTCCCGGAGCCGGACACCCCGGTGACGCCGATGAAGAGGCCCAGCGGAAAGCGCGCGTCGATCTCTTTCAGGTTGAACTGGGACGCCCCATGGATCTCCAGCCAGTTTTTTCCCGGGATCCGGCGTTGAGCCGGCCGGGGAATTTGTTTTTCTCCGCGCAGATACGCGCCGGTGAGGGAATCAGGAGACTTCAACAGCGCCGGCACCGGCCCGGACATCACCACCTCGCCGCCGTGCACGCCGGCCCCGGGACCCAGGTCCACCACCCAATCCGCGGCCCGGATCGTCTCCTCGTCGTGTTCCACCACCACCAGGGTGTTCCCCAGGTTGCGGAGGTGTTCCAGGGTGGAGAGCAGGCGCCGGTTGTCGCGCGGGTGGAGGCCGATGGTGGGCTCGTCCAGGACGTAGAGCACGCCCACCAAGCCGGACCCGATCTGGGTGGCCAGGTGGATGCGCTGAGCTTCTCCGCCGGCCAGGGTGCCGGAGGCGCGGTCCAGCGTGACGTATTCCAGGCCGACGTCCGAGAGGAACGTGAGCCGCGAAAGGATCTCTTTCAGGACCTGCCGGGCCACCTGTTTGTCCCGGTCGGCGAGGTCGAGCCGGCTGAAAAAATCGTGCGCTTCCCGGACGCTCAGCCGCGCCACCTCGGCGATGGATTTTTCCGCCACGGAGACGGCCAGCGCCTCGGGTTTCAGGCGGGCGCCGCGGCAGGTCGGGCAGAGCCGGCTGCGCATGAAACGTTCGCGGATGGCCTCTTTCACGAAATCGGATTCCGATTCCCGATAACGCCGCTCGAGATTCCGCACCACCCCCTCGAACTCCTTGTCCGAGGACGACCACGGCGACCGGTGGTCCACCCCGCCGTGAAGGAGGATGTCCTGATGTTGGCGGGACATGTGGCGCCAGGGTTTGTCCATGGGGATGTGATGCCGCCGGCAGACGCCTTCCAGGATCTCGACGTAGTAACCGGCCCAGGATTTTTTCCATCGGTTGGTGCGCGTGGTGACGGGGTTGGCCCATGCCTGGAGCGCCCCGTCCCGGACGGAAAGGGAGGTGTCGGGGACGATCAGTTCCTCCGCCACCTCCAGTTTGACACCGAGTCCATCGCAGTCGGCGCAGGCGCCGTACGGGCTGTTGAAGGAAAAGAGGCGGGGTTCGATCTCCGGCAGGCTGAGCCCGCAGTGGGCGCAGGCATGGCGTTCCGAAAAGAGGCGGCCCTTGCCGGTCTTGTCCCCTTCCGGCAGAAGCAGGACCAGCCCGTGCGCCTCGCGCAGGGCGGTCTCCACGGAATCGACCACGCGTTCCCGGCCTTCGGGGGAGACCTGGAGCCGGTCCACGACCACCTCAATGGTGTGTTTCTTGTAGCGGTTGAGTTTTATCTTTTGATGCAGGTCCGCGACCTGTCCGTCCACGCGCATGCGCGCAAAGCCCAGCTTGCGCAGCCGGGCGAAAAGGGCCTCGTAGGTGCCGATGCGGCCGCTGATGAGGGGGGCCAGGACCTGGATCTTCTGGCCGGCGTGGTTTTTCAGAACCTCCGTGACGATTTGGGAGGCGGACTGGGGCCGGATCTCCCGCCCGCAGCGCGGGCAATGCGGGGCGCCGATGCGCGCGAAAAGGAGCCGGAGATAGTCGTAGATCTCCGTGACGGTGCCGACGGTGGAGCGGGGGTTGTGGGACGGCGTCCGTTGTTCGATGGCGATCGCCGGAGAGAGCCCCTCGATGAGGTCCACGTCCGGCTTCTCCATCAACTCCAGGAACTGGCGGGCGTAGGCGGAGAGGCTCTCCACGTAACGCCGTTGGCCTTCGGCGTAGATGGTGTTGAACGCGAGGGAACTTTTGCCGGATCCGGACAGGCCGGTGATGACCACCAGCTTGTTGCGGGGGATATCGAGGGTGATGTTCTTGAGGTTGTGCTCCCGCGCGCCGCGGATGCGGATGACGTCGGCATCCATGGGGGTCAGGCGTGTCCGGCCGGGTCGGAGGAAAGGGAGATCAGCGAGTCTTTCTTTCCGGCGTCGTCCGGGGCGGGAAAATCGAGGTTGTAGTGGAGCCCGCGGGATTCCTTTCGTCCCAGCGCGCAGCGGATGACGGTGTCGGCGACGACGGCGATGTTCCGGAGTTCCAACAGGTCGGGGGAGACGGGAGCGTGATCGTAATGTTCCCGGATCTCATTTTCCAGAAGGACGATGCGTTGGAGGGCGCGGTCCAGCCGGAGCGAGGTGCGAGCGATGCCCACGTAGTTCCACATGAACCGGCGGATCTCCTCCCAGGCGTGGGGGATCACCACGCGTTCCGAGGTGGGGTGGAGGGCGAAGACCCACGGCGGCACGTCGCCGGCCGGAAAAGGCGGCGGGCTGTCGCGCAGGGTCTGCCAGGTTTCGGCCACGGCGTGGGCGAAGACCAGGGCTTCCGGGAGGGAATTGGAGGCGAGGCGGTTGGCGCCGTGGAGTCCGGTGCAGGCCGTTTCCCCCACCGCGGCCAGTCGCGGAAGGGTGGTGTTGCCCCGGATGTCGGTGAGGACCCCGCCGCAGAAGTAGTGGGCGGCCGGCACCACGGGGATGGGCTGGGCGGTGATGTCGATGTCGAAGGCGGCGCAGCGTTCGTAGATGCTGGGGAACCGGCGCCGGATGAAGTCCGCCCCGCGATGGCTGATGTCGAGGAAGACGTAGTCGTCGCCGGTCCGCTTGAGTTCGGCGTCGATGGCCCGGCTGACGAGGTCGCGCGGGGCCAGTTCCGCCTGAGGGAGCGCTTTTTGCACGAAACGTTCGCCGGCGCGGTTTTTGAGGACGGCGCCCTCTCCGCGGAGGGCTTCGGAGATGAGGAAATTTTTCGCCTTGGGGTGGTAAAGGCAGGTGGGGTGGAACTGGACGAACTCCATGTTGGCCAGGGTGGCTCCGGCGCGGTAGGCGATGGCCATGCCGTCGCCGGTGGCGATGTTCGGATTGGAGGTGTAGAGATACACTTTTCCGGCGCCGCCGGTGCAGAGGGCCGTCCCGCGAGCCAGGAAGGGGATGATTTCGCCGGTCTCGACGTTGAGGACGTAGGCGCCTCCGCAGACGTTGTCCTGCGCCGGAATATCTTTTTTCTCCAGCTGTCGCCGCGTGATGAGGTCGATGGCGACGTGGTATTCAAAGACGCGGATGCGCGGGTTCTCCCGCACCCGTTCCACCAGCGCCTCTTCGATGGCCCGCCCGGTGTAGTCGCCCACGTGGAGGATGCGCCGGCGGGAGTGGCCGCCCTCCAATCCCAGGGCGAAGTTGGGTTCTTCCCAGGGGCCGTGGGTCTCGGTCTCGGAGAAGCGGATGCCCCACTGCATCAGGTCCTGGACGCGCGCCGGGGCGTTGACAACGACGTGCCGAACCACGTCCTCCCGGCAGAGGCCGGCCCCGGCGTCGAGGGTGTCGCGGATGTGTTGTTCGAAGGAATCTTCCGGGGAGACGACCACCGCCAGGCCTCCCTGGGCCTTGGCGGTGGCGGATTCCTGGATCTCGAGTTTGGTGACGAGGACGACGTCCCCCCATTGGGCGGCCCGCAGCGCCAGAGAGAGCCCGGCGATGCCGCTGCCGATGATGAGGAAATCGCTGACAACGGGGGATGGAGGCATATTTTTTAACGGCTCATGACGCTATTTTTCGATGGGAGGCGCGGAGAAGTTTAGGAATACGAAACACGAAAGACGAAATACGAAATTGACGGCGCGTCTTTGTATTTCGGATTTCGTGTTTTCACGAATCAGCCGAGGCGGAACTCCTGTCCCACCCGGTCCAGCTTGGCGGCGATGTCGTTGAGTTCCGCCTTGAGGGACGGGTTGCCCTCGGCGATCTGCCGGAGTTTGGTCTGGCAGGCCAGGGCGTTCTCCTTGTCGTGCAGGAGCCGGCGTCGGATTCCGCCGACCATCTGTTCCACGGCCTCCGCCATTTCGCGGAGTTCGTCGCCTTTCCGCAGGGGCATGTACACGGTGAGGTCGCCGTCGGCCACCATGCGGAGGACTTTCTCCACCGCGTAGACGGGCCCGATGAGGCGGTGGAAAATGAGGATGGTGCCCACGGTGACGATGAGAAGCAGGAGGATCAGGGCCCAGAGGAGCGCCACGCGGGCGGCCGCCTGCACGCTCAGGATCTCTCCCTGGGACAGCTGTGAGAGCCGTTCCGAGTGGACGATGGCCAGGTCCATGATGAAATAGACGCACAGGCCGGAGACGAGGACCAGGCCGAGGCCATAGAGGAGATACTTCAATTGAAGCATGGGTTTGACGATGTAGTTTCGACGAAACATGGGCGACCTCTCAGGGAAATATGTGGATCAAAAGCGGCGGAGATGAGACAAATTTTATCACCCGGCGAGACCTCTGGCAATGGCCTGCCAAACGCGGAGGGCCCGTCTGGTTCCGCGCACGTCGTGCACGCGAAGGATGTGGGCCCCCTGCGCCGCCGCCCAGAGATGGCCGGCCAGGGAGCCTTCGGACCGTTCCTGCGGCGACAGGATCTTTTCGCCGTCGGCGAGCAGGCGGGCGATGAAGGTTTTCCGGGACAGGCCGAGCACCAGCGGTCGTCCGATCTCGGCAAGGGCGCGGAGGTTCTTTAGGATCTGCAGGTTGTGGTCGAGGGTTTTCCCGAAACCGATGCCGGGGTCCAGAAGGAGCCGGTCGGCGGCGATTCCCGTTTTTTCGGCAAAGGCCAGGCGTTCCCGGAAGAAGGAACCGATCTCCCGAACGACGTCTATATAGGAAGGGGCGGTCTGCATGGTGCGCGGATTGCCCTGCATGTGCATGAGGACGACGGGGACGTCCGTTTCTCGGGCGACCGCGGCCATGCCGGGGTCGAACCGGAGGGCCGAGATGTCGTTGAGGAGGGAGGCCCCGGCCCGCATCGCCCGGCGAGCCACCTCGGCTTTGGTGGTGTCGATGGAGAGGGGAACCGACGGGTGGCGGCGGGCGAGCTCCTGAATGACGGGGATCACGCGGCGGAGCTCCTCGTCCAGAGGGACCGGATCGGCCCCGGGCCGGGAGGATTCCCCCCCCACGTCCAGGAGGTCCGCCCCGTCCCGAATCAGTTCTTCGGCGTGGGCGACGGCGGCCGGGGCGTCGAAATATTTTCCGCCGTCGGAGAAAGAGTCCGGCGTGACGTTGACGACGCCCATGAGATGGGTGTGATGGGAGAGGTCGAGGTCCTTTGATCGAGTGCGGAGAATCATGGAAATACGAAAGCTAAGATCCGAAACACGAAAATCTCGTATTTCGGTATTTGCCGTTACGTGGGCCGGGGGGCGGGTTCCGGGGCGCCGCCGAGGGCCGGGCCGGCTTCCTCGCCGGGGAGGGCGGGGTCCGCGCCGGGCAGGCCGGACACGGGTTTGTCCAGCGGCTCGCCCGCGACGAGGCGGTTGATCTCTTCGCCGGTGAGGACCTCTTTTTCGATCAGGGCCTTGGCCAGCGCTTCCAGTTTGGGGCGGTTCTTTTTCAACAGGTCGCTCACCTTTTTTTGGCAAGAGGCGATGATCTCCTTGATTTCCTCGTCGATGGCTTCGGCGGTGTGGTCCGAATACGGCGGGGCGGAGGCCAGGTCGCGGCCGAGGAACATCTCCTGTTGGTTTTTTCGGTAGGTGATGGGCCCCATCTTTTCGGACATGCCGTACTCGCAGACCATCTTGTGGGCGATCTCCGTGACCTTGGTGAGGTCGTCCTGGGCACCGGTGGTCACGTCGTTGAACATCATCTGTTCAGCGCAGCGGCCGCCCATCAGCACGCAGAGCCGGTTGAGGATCTCGGATTTGGTGGTCAGGTAGCGGTCCTCCGTGGGGAGTTGGAGGGTGTATCCCAGGGCCGGTCCGCGCGGGATGATGGAGACTTTGTGCACGGGATCGGAGGTCGGCAGGAGTTTGGCGATCAGCGTGTGGCCGGACTCGTGATAGGCGATGATGTTTTTTTCCTTTTCCGACATCATGCGGCTTTTCCGTTCCGGGCCGGCGATGACGCGGTCGATGGCTTCTTCCAACTCCTTCATCTCCACCCACTGCTTGTTGCGGCGGGAGGCCAGCAGGGCGGATTCGTTGACCAGGTTGGCGATGTCGGCGCCGACGAAGCCGGGGGTGCGGCGGGCGATGATGCTGAGGTCCACGCCGGGGCCGAGTTTGATCTCCTTGGCGTGCACGCGCAGGATCTGTTCCCGCCCCTTCAGGTCGGGGATGGGCACCGCGATCTGCCGGTCGAAGCGGCCGGGCCGCAGGAGCGCCGGGTCGAGGACGTCGGGGCGGTTGGTGGCGGCGATGAGGATGACGCCCTCCTTGGTGTCGAAACCGTCCATCTCGACGAGGAGTTGGTTGAGGGTCTGCTCGCGTTCGTCGTGCCCGCCGCCGATGCCGGCGAACCGCTGGCGGCCGACGGCGTCGATCTCGTCGACAAAAAGGAGGCAGGGGGCGTTCTTGCGGCCCTGCTCGAACAGGTCGCGCACGCGCGAGGCGCCCACGCCCACGAACATTTCCACGAAATCGGAACCCGAGGAGGAGAAGAACGGAACGCCGGCCTCCCCGGCCACGGCCTTGGCCAGGAGCGTTTTCCCGGTGCCGGGCGCGCCGAAGAGGAGCACCCCCTTGGGGATCTTGCCGCCGAGTTTCTGGAACTTGGCCGGCTCCTTCAGGAACTCGATGATCTCCTGCAGTTCCTCCTTGGCCTCGTCGCAGCCGGCCACCTCGTTGAACGTGACCTTCTGTTTCTTGTTCGACTGCAGTTTGGCGCGGGACCGGCCGAACGCCAGGGCCTGCTTGCCGCCGCCCTGCATCTGCCGGATGATGATGAACCACCAGAGGAAGAAGAAAAGGCCGATCCAGAGGGCGTTCACTAGGAAGGCGTTGAGCCAGCCGCGGTCGATCTCTCCGGAGAACCGCTCCACCCCGGCCTGTTCGAGGTCGGTGACCAGGTTGGGATCGTTCAGCGGCACGGTTTTGAAGAGGTGCGGCTTGCTGTCTTCGCCGCGGTACTGGCCGCGGATGAGGTCTTCGCGGACGCGGACGTCCATCACGCGGCCCTCGTGCAGGAAGCGTTTGAATTTGGAGTAGGCGATCTCCTCCTCGCCCAGCCGCGCCGTGCGGGCGCTTTGAATGAAGAAGAGGACTCCCGCGAACACGAGGAGCCAGAGGAGAAGGTTCCGTCCGTTGCCTTTCATGTGTTTCAGCCTCCTGACGATTTTGACCGCTCCTCGCCGGAGGAGGGTTTGTAGACCTCCCGCTTGAGGACCGCGATGTGCGGCAGACTGCGGTAGCGTTCGGCATAATCCAGTCCGTAGCCCACCACGAATTCGTTGGGGATGGAAAAGCCCATATAGTTGAGCGACACCGGCACGCGGTGGCAATCGGGCTTATCCAGCAGGGCGCAGACGCGCAGGGACTTCACGCGACGCGTCAGCAGATTCTTTTTCAAATAGGCCAGGGTGAGGCCGGTGTCCACGATGTCTTCCACGAGGATGATGTTCTTCCCCTCCGGGCTCTCGCGCAGGTCCATGGTGACGCGCACCACGCCGGAGGTCTCCGAGCCCACGTAGGAGGAGACGGCCATGAAATCCACGGCGCAGGGGATGTTGATCTCCCGAAGGAGGTCGGCCATGAAGACGACGCTCCCCTTGAGCACCGAGACCAGGATGATCTTCTGCCCCTCGTAGTCGCGGGAGATCTGTTCGCCCAGCCGGCGGACGCATCGTTTGATGGCCGTTTCGGAAACGAGGACGCGCTCGATGTCGCGTTTCGGCCAGCCGTGGAACCGGGGTCCCAAATCCTGTAACGTCGATTTCACGCGGAAAGTTCCCGGCGCGCTTCGAGTTTGAGGAGGCGGCGGGTGCGGGGCGTCAATTTCACGGCGTCGGCGATGCGATGGCCCACGACCCAGACGATGCCGTTGCTGTTTTCCAAGAGCGGCGTCTCCTTTCGGGTTTGACGAGGAAGCTTCTCGTCCACAAAAAAATCCTGAAGTTTTTTCCGGCCGGCAAGGCCCAGCGGCTGGAACCGGTCCCCCGGTCGCCAGGTCCGACAGAAGAGCGTTGCGCCCAGCCGGTCCGCGTCCACATACACGCGGAGCGGGTCGCGTCGCCAGTCGCGCGGAAGCCTTTTGACGGGTTCGGCCCGGATCTCCCAGTGCCGCGCTTTCCAGGCGTCCCGAAAAGAAATCCTTCCCGGGACGGACAGCCGTTGCGGCCGCGGCGCGGCCGTCGTGGCGGAGGGACCTTTCGGAGTGTAAGGCCGAAAAACGAGGGCGCGCCCTTTTTTTTCAATCCATCCGCCCGGAACGGAAACGCGGCCGGTGGGTCCCGGCGACAACGCCAGGGCGCGGGTCTTTTCCAGGCCGTCGAAGTCCAGGCGGCGGAATGCGGCGCGGAGCAGCCGCCGCTGTTCGCACCTATCATATCTTTTAAATCGGGCCGGTTCAAGGCGGAGGGCGGCGTTTTTCCGTCGGAAAAGAGACGGGAATTCGCGTCGCCAGCGGGACGTCCAGTGGGCCTCCTCGTCCCGCTGTATCTCGGACAGGCGGGCGATCCGCCGCCGAAGTCCGGGGCGGAGAGCTTCCCATTTTTTCAGGATCGGTCGGATACGGTTTCTCAGGAAGACGGGAGAATCGTTGGAGGCGTCGACGCGGAAGGGGATTCGGCGGGATTTCAGATAGGCTCGGAGCCGCGATTTGGAAATGGAGAGGAGCGGGCGGAGGAGGCGGGGTCTTCGGAGGGACTCGTGTTCCGGCGTCGTGTCGTCGTTCGGGACCGGCCAGGGAGAGGAGGGCGGCATGCCGGCCAGACCGAGGGGGCCGGTGCCGCGGAGGAGGTGAAGGAACACCGTTTCCGCCTGGTCGTCCAGGGTGTGGGCGGCGGCCACGACGGGACAGCCGGCGGCGCGCGCCAGACGCGCCAAGGCGCGATAACGGAGGACGCGGGCGGCGTCTTCCAGGGAACGGCCTTCGCGCCGGGCGAAAGCCTTGACCGGCACGGCTGCGGAAAAAAAGGGGGTGTGTCGGCGACTGGACTCGGCCCGGACGAACCGTTCGTCGGCGTCCGAGGCGCGGCCCCGCAGTCCGTGATTGATGTGACCGAGGACGACGCGCCCCCCGGTTTCCTCCTCCCAGCGCTCCGCCAAATCCCACAACGCCATGGAGTCCGGCCCGCCGGAACAGGCGATCAGAAGAGAGGATTTTCGGGAGGGAAGAAGGGCGCCCAGGGCCGCCCGGAACTCCGGGTAGAGGTCCACCGCCGTCTCGCGCGATTTTTTATGGGGAAGAAGAGGGGTCAAGAATGGGTCTCTCGAATCAATCGATCGAAATGGTTGCGCAGGGGAGAGTCGGGATTTTTTTTCAAAAACAGACGCCACAGGTCCTTTGCGCGGGCGCGGTCTCCTTGAGCGATATAGATTTCGCCGAGCAGCTGGTAGGCGCGGCCGTTCGCCGGTTCCCAGTCGAGCAGGTGTCCGCAGATCTCGGCGGCCTTGTCCAGCTGGTTCATGGCCCGATAGGTTTCGGCGAGGTGGGCCGCCGCCAGGGAATAGCGGGGGGCGGCGTCCATGGCGCGGCGATAATAGTCCGCGGCCTCGGGGAGGCGTCCGCGCTGACGTTGGAGGTTGCCGAGGTTCAAGAGCGCCGCGGCGTCCCCGGGGTCCACGCGCAGGGCGTGCCGGTATTCGGTTTCGGCGGCGTCGGTGTCGCCGAGGGCCTCGTAACAGCGGCCCATGTTTACATAGATTTCTTTTCTCCGCGGGGCCCGTTCCGCCGCCTGGCGGTAGTAGACCAGGGCTTTCTCCCACCGATCCCTGCGCTGGAAGGCCAGCCCGGCGTTGTACCAAGGGCGGAAATTGGCCGGCGAGGATTCCAACGTTTTCGTGTAGAAGGAAACTTCGTCGCGCCAGGCCTGGGAATACAGCAACGTCTGGAACGTCCAGAACGCCAAAAGGAGAAGGGCGGCGGCCCACAGGAGCCGTTTCAGTGTCCGGCCGTAACGGGGCCAGGTGTCCGCGCGGCGTTCCGCTTGACGGAAGAGGGCGGCGCCGAAGACCAGGAAACCGAGGGACGGGATATAAAGGTAGCGGTCTGTCATGAGGTTGACGATGCGGACCACGTTGGAGACCGGAATGAGGAAGATATAAAACCAGGCCAGCCCCCAGGAGAGGGCCGGATCCCGGCGGCGGCCGATGAAGAAGAGAGCCAGTCCGCCGAAAAAGAGGAGGAGCGAGCCCGCAACCACGGGAGAGGCGGGAGAGGTGCGGATGGCCACCGTGTAATCGGCGGAAAGGGAAAGAGGGAAGACGAGTTTGACGACGTAACGGGCGAAGACGTTTCCCATGGTGCAGGCGTTGACGAGCGGGGCGCGGTAGACAAGTCCTTCGGTGGACGGGGGCGGGGCGGCGGGCGGGCGGGGCTCTTCCGCCCAGGCCGCCGCCGGGCGCAGCAGGACATGATCCAGGGTTTCTCCGGTCAGCGAGGCGACGGATTGGACGGCGTCGGAGAGTTTGTAGTCGAACCGTCCTTTGTGGTGGGCATAGAAAGCGGCGACAAGGAACACGAAAGGTAGGACGAGCGCGAGGCGTTTCAGGGCGGTTCTTGCCGGATAGCGGAGATAATCCCCCGTCGTCAGCAGGAGGGGCAAGGCCGCCGCGGTTTCCTTGGACAACAGCGCGGCGATGAAAAAGAGGAGCGAGGCCGGATAGGGAAGAAAACGCCGGAGAGAACGACCGCGGGGGGCCTGCGGCTCCCCGGCGTCTTTCGGCCAATAGCAGAGACAAGCCAGTTGGAGGAAAAGAAGGCAAAGGAGGTCGGTTCGGAAGCTGACCGCGGCCACGGGTTCCACGTGCAGAGGATGCGCCGCAAAGGCGACGCCGACGGCCAGGGCCGGCCGTGCGCCGCCGAGGATCCGGTGGGCCAGGAGGACCGCCAGGGCGCAGTTCATCGCGTGGAGGAGGACGTTGGTGAAATGGAACCCCGCGGGGTTCAGCCCCCAGAGGGAATAATCCCAGACCAGGCTGCTCACCCACATCGGCCGCGCGCCGCCGGGCACCGGAAGGACGTGCTTCGAGACGAAATGGGAGAAGACGGTCCAAAGGTGTTCGGGTTCCCGGAGGAACGGATTCTGGACGATGAAATAGGTGTCGTCCCAGAGGAATTCAAAGGAAATCGTCGGCAGATAGAGAAAAAACCCGGCGGCCAAGGCCAGCCACGCGGCGGCGCGCAGCGGGAGCGATCTGTCCGCGGGGAACTGCGGCATTTTCATCGAGAGGGCAGGAGCCCGATCTGGCGGCGAACGGCGTCGGCGATGGTTTTTGGGGAAAGCGCCTCCATGCAGTGGGGGGAGCGGGTGCACCGGGGGAGGTAGCAGGGGAGGCAGTCCCAGTCCCGGTGGAGTTTTTCGCCCCGCCCGTAAAGTTCGATCTCCGCGGAGGAGGTGGGGCCGAACAGGGCGATGACGCGTTTCTTCAGGGCGATGGCGATGTGCATGGCCAGGGTGTCTCCGGTGACCACCGCGTCGCAGTGGTTCACGAGGGCGCCGAAACCCCGAAGGGAGTTGTCGCAGCCGGTATCGAGCAGCCGGGGGAACTTTTTCTTCAAGAGCCGGTTGCGGCCGCGTTCCTCCGGTCCGCCGAGGAGCACCGGGAGGATGTCTTTCTCTTTCTGGAGGAGGCGGATGAATTCGATCCAGTTCTTTTCCGGCCATTTCTTCTGCTGCCATCGTCGGCCGGCGCCGGTGTTGAGGCCGACGATCTTTTTCCGGCCGGCCGACCGGAGTTTCGAGAAAAACCGGGAAGCCAGGGATTTTTCTTCGGGAGAGACGGTCCATTGCGGTTCGTATCGTTCCGCCCGGGAAAATCCACAGAGGGAGAACATCCAGTCCGGGTAGGTTCGCCGGTTGGCGCGCTTGAGTCGGTCGTTGAGGCTCATGTCCACCCAGCCGCGGGCCTCTTCGTTGAGGGCGGTCAACAGGCCGTCGGAATAGACGAACCCGCGTTTTTCGTCGGCGCGGATCTCCGGGACCCAGGCGGCCACCGCCGGATCGAAGTCCAGGGACAGCAGCAGGTCAAAACGTTCCCGGCGAAGGATCCCGAGGGTTTCCCAGGAAAAGGGGAGGAGGCGGTCGAGATGGGGCGAGCCGTCGAAGAGAGGGAAGGCCGCGGGGTGCGCGACCCAGGTCACGAACGCGTTGGGATGCTTTTCCTTCAGGGCCGGAAGGAGGGCGGTGGTGCGTAGGACGTCGCCGACGGCCCCGGTTTTCAGGAGGAGGACCCGCCGGGAAACGGGGTCGTAGACGGGGCAGTCCCGGCAGACGACCCCCCGTGATTTGTGGGGCGCACAAGGCCGGTCGGGCCGAAAATGACGGCAATCGGTCTTGAAAGAGGGGAGCAAAGAAGCGGCTTCCGTCACGGCGATCCTGACGCGGTTGCGGGAGGAGGTGGGCTAGTAACGGATGAGTTCCAGGAATTCCAGCGATTTCCGGCACCACTTCTCGATGAAGATTTCCCGGTTGACGTCGCGGAGCCGGTCGTAATCCATGCCGGAATAGCCTTTTCCGCCGAAATGGTGGATGTAGACGTCCTTGCAGAGTTTTATTTTGTAGCCCGCTTGGTTCACTCGGAGGCAGTAGTCGTAGTCCTCATACCCCCCCGGTCCAAAACGTTCGTCCAGAAGACCGACCTTTTGGATGACCTCCCGTTTGATGAGGAGGCAGAAGGCGATGAGACGTTGGACGTCTTCCCAGACGGAATCGTTCTTGAGGGAGTGGGCCATGGCGAACCGCGGCAGGTCCTTTATCGACTTGTAGGGGGCCACCACGGTCTGCACCTTCGTGGCGCTGTTGGTGCAGGGGCCGACGAGCCCGATGGACGGGTCGCTTTCGGCGCAGCGGAGCAGGCGGTCCAGCCAGCCCTCGGTGACCACCACGTCGGCGTTGAGCAGGAGGATGTATTCGCCGTTGGCGATCTGCGCGCCCTGGTTGTTCCCCTTGGCGAAGGCGAGGTTGACCGGATTGATGATGACCTTGGCGCCCTTGATGGAGCGCAGATATCGCTGGGAGTCGTCTTCCGAGGCGTTGTCGACGAAGATGAGCTCATAGGGCACGTGCGTGTACTTCTTGATGCTGTCAACGCACTGTTTGAGGTAATGGAGGTCGTTATGGCAGAGGATGATGATGCTCACGAGTTTTTTCGTCACGTGCGCTTCCCGGCGCGGCGGCATGGCCCGGACGAACCCCTTCAGCCAGTCCGCCGGGCCGTCTCCGGCCGAGGGCAAGACATCGGAATGCAGGAACAGGCTGACTTCTTTTTGGATGGTGTCGGCGTCGTCCCGGGTGGTCACCAGGATGCGGCTGGCGAGGGTGTAGAGGTCGTTCAGGATGTTCTTTTTGCGCAGCCGGTTCAGCGTGTGTTTTTCGAGGCGGATCTGTTTCAGGTGGCGGACGTTGGGAAAAAACAGGACGAACGGCGTGTGGGGGCTGTAGAGGGAAAGATTGCGCAAGTGGAGGTCCGCCATTTTCTGGCCGACGATGAAGACGGCGCGGAACGGCGTCTTGTGGAGTTCCGGT